>JABSRA010000042.1 GCA_013215445.1 Oceanospirillaceae bacterium | reverse complement strand
ATCGACAGTTTTTCGGGAGCCACCCCGTTAGACATTCTCAAGCATCGCAATGGTTTGACCACTGAAGAAGTTTGGCAGAGCAGCAGTGTTATGAGTACCGTCGGCGCTTGGTACGCGGTTAGCTTGTGCTACTTTGTCGGGGGTATTTTCTTAATCTATCGAAACATATTTACTTGGCATGCACCCATTACCCTACTGATAACCCTCGCGGCCATCTCTGCCATTTTTTTCGCCATAGACCCAGACAACTATGCAGCCCCTCTGGTTCACCTGACGACTGGCGCCACCATGCTAGGCGCTTTTTTTATTGTGACAGACCCTGTCTCAAGCGCGACCAGCAACCGGGGTAAAATAATTTTCGCCGCGGGCATCGGTATCTTGATCTATTGTGTGCGCACTTGGGGAAACTACCCAGATGCCATGGCCTTCGCCGTGATGTTGATGAATTTATGTGCTCCCTTTATCGATCAATATACTCAACCGCGCAGCTACGGTCACAAACGAGCCAAGACCGGCAACTCGAATAAGGAGCAGCACTAGTGGAAATGTCAGAATCACTAAAGGTCAATGCGTTTGGCATCGCCATTTTCGCCGCCTTGACGGCGGCATTAATCGCCACCACTTATGTGCTAACCAAAGCGCCTATTGAAGAGAATATTCGCCAGCAAAAATCAGCCAAACTACAAGAAATCATCGGTACTACTAAGACTGATAATGATGTATTTGCTCAGACTATTACCCTGAATGGCAGCGCCTTTGGTTATCGCACCCCCATTAAGGCACACGTCGCTACACTCAAAGACCAGGTGGTCACCATTGTTTTCCCAGTGCAGACTCAAGCGGGCTACTCTGGAAATATTGATATACTGGTCGGTGTCAATGCCGATACCAGTATTGCCGGTGTCCGTGTAATCACTCACACCGAAACGCCGGGACTCGGGGATAAATTAGAGTTAAAAAAGTCCTCTTGGATACTCGATTTTAATAACAAGAAGAAACTTTCCGATCAAGACTGGGCGGTCAAAAAAGACGGCGGCCGATTTGATCAGTTCACGGGGGCAACCATCACCCCGCGGGCGGTGGTGAATGCCGTCGGTAAAACCTTAGACTATGTCATTCTCAATCGTAACGTGCTGTTTAAGCCAGCGCTACAGGAGCAGCATAATGAGCACTGATTATCGCGCCATCACGGTAAACGGCCTGTGGACAAACAACCCCGCCATTGTGCAACTGTTAGGATTATGCCCACTGTTAGCGGTCACCGCTTCAGTGGTGAATGCGCTCAGCTTAGGCATAGCCAGCATGCTGGTATTAATTGGCTCTAATTTTGCCGTTTCACTGTTTCGCAACTTCATTCCCAAGGCGGTCAGACTGCCCATCTACGTGATGATCATTGCCGCACTGGTGACCTCTATCGAATTGGCGATGCAGGCGCTCACCTACGAGCTGTATTTGATATTGGGCATATTTATCCCGCTGATAGTCACCAACTGTATCATTATGGGACGGGCGGAGGCATTTGCGGCAAAAAACTCGGTGAGCGCATCCTTCTACGACGGTTTTATCATGGGTCTTGGTTTTACCATCGTGCTAGTACTACTCGGTGGCATCCGCGAAATACTCGGCGCTGGTACTCTGTTCGCAGATATGCACCTACTCTTTGGCGACGTTGCCCTGCACTGGAAAGTTGTCGTCTTTGACGATTACGTGGGCTTTTTGTTTGCCATTTTACCCCCAGGTGCTTTTGTTGGTTTAGGTCTGCTGATTGCGCTTAAAAATTTGATTGATCAAAATTACGCAAAATACCAAACAAAGCTGCAAGCCAAGGTAGAACCAGTGAAAATACTCCCCGCTGAACACCCTGAATAATGTACTGTAAATTAAGCGACTTTGATTTTCTCTGGATAAAAGCCTAAATCATTACTGGTTAAGCCATTTTCTCATTTCAAGCTGCTGATTTGTTTGATTTTTAGACAATCTCTGCCTAAAATGTCACACACCTAATAAACGATAAAGAAGACACCTTTGAATCAGCCTCTAAAAATAACAATTTGCGATGATTCTCGATTGGCACAACGACAGCTCTCTCTGGCAATACGATCTTGGAATGCTCAAATAACCATCGTCGATAATGGCGAAAAGGCGCTTGAGTCCATTCGCAGTGGCCGTGCTGAATTACTCTTTCTTGATTTGAATATGCCAATTTTGGATGGCTATCAAGTTTTACAGCGTATCCGAGAACAAGGTTTACCCACTATGGTAATAGTGGTCTCAGGCGACATCCAAGAAAAAGCCTTAAAAAAGGTGACTGCACTCGGCGCGCTGGACTTTATTAGCAAGCCAATTAGTACTGAGACACTGCACAAAGTCATCGATAAATTAGGGCTTCTGCAACAACTAACCAAACTATCGACAGAGCAATCTGCGGCAAACGATCCTGCAATCAGTATTTTATTGACTCAGCAAGAGCGCCTGCAGGAAACCGCAAATATAGCCATGGGTAGAGCGGCAGAAAGGCTCTCTATACTCTTAGATACTTTCATCAGCCTGTCAATTCCCGAAGTCAATTTCATCACCAATGCCGATCTTTATATGATTATTAATGGCACCGGTGATGCAGGCTTTACCGCAACGATCAGCCAAGGTTTTGTCGGTGAGGGAATTTCCGGTGAATCGATCTTAATTATCGACAAAAGTGGTTTACCACACATCTCCCAGCTGCTCGGTTTTTCATCAGAAATAAACGCCGATCTGGAACAAGATATATTGGTCGATTTAGCTGGCCTGTTGAGTAGCTCATTTTTGAAAACCTTTTTTCAACAAATTGGCATCCCACAAATCAACCAGGGCGTGCCCTCTTTCCTAGACAGCGAGCGAGAATTGGAGCACTTAATAAAATCCAATGGTATGCCGGATATACTGACCATAACTGTCACCTACAGCATCCCCTCTCATAATATTTTCTGTGATTTGCTACTGATTTTCACGCTTGAATCCATTGAGCCTATGAACCAACGTTCGGAGCTGTTCTCATGGTCACTTTAAGCCAATCACAATTTGAGTCTCGTCAGTATTTAGACGTACTGCAATTTTTAGATGCCGGTGTTATTGTCATTAATAACCAGCTTGAGATTAAATTATGGAACAGCTTTATGGCCAACCACATGGCGATAGAGTCTCAAGATGCCCTGGACAAGCCACTCTTTGAAGTTTGCCCCAATTTGGCCCAAGACTACCTGCGCCGGAAATTCGAATCAGTGATGACCTTACAGAGTTCAATGTCCATTATCTGGCAACAACGCCCCTATTTATTTAAAATGAATTGTTATCGGCCCATCACTAGTCAATCGCCATTTATGTACCAAAACATTCGCATTATGCCACTGCTAAACGCAGATAATGCTGTGGATCATATCGCGATTGTGATTTACGATGTCACGGAAGCCGCCTGGGCACAAATAACCCAAGAGAGAACTAATCAAGCACTAAAACTTGCCAATCAAATAGATTCGCTGACCCAAATTTTCAACCGTGGTTACTGGGAGCAAAGGTTACATGAGGAGTTTCAACGCTACTCACGCAACCGCTCATCCTCGGTACTCATCATGCTAGACATTGACCATTTCAAAAAAGTAAATGATATCTATGGGCACCAGGGAGGAGACACTGTATTACGTGCGCTCGGTAAACTATTGAAAACTCAATATCGCACCACCGATATAATCGGTCGCTATGGCGGTGAAGAATTCGGCATACTGTTACTCGATACCACCACAGAAATGGCACTAACGCTAGCTCAGGGGTTACAAGAGGAACTTGCCAAGACACCATTCATTCATGACCACCATGAAATCAGCATCACCTTGAGCTTTGGTATCACTCAAATTGATGATAGTTTCAAAAGTCATGACCAATGGATAGACATGGCAGACAGAGCACTCTACCAATCCAAGACAAACGGGCGTAATCAAGCTACCATACTCAACTGTAACTAGCCCTCTTCAGAGGCCGTCGTAACAGGGCTAGATAGATAACAAGGCAAGCAAAAACAGATGACATAGCGGAGACAAGTATACCCCCGCTGCTTGAGGAGTGATGCAAATTTTAACGCGGTATTATTGAGCGCAATAGGCTCACAACATCCTCTTTAAGATGGCTGATAAGCTTAGTCATCAGGTAGTTCAATTTCAATATGAGTTGCTGGGATACAGATACAAGTAAGTATTTCATCAGCTTGTAAGTCAACCATACCCTCATCGGTATAGCTCACCTCACCCTCTAATAAACGCACCTTGCAACTACCACAGTATCCGGCTCTGCAACTATAGGGCGCTTGGATCTCCTGTGTCTCTAATGCATCTAACAAGCTGGGTTCATACTGATAATAGAAGGTATGATTGCCCAGCTTAATCCGGGGAATTCCCGCAACAGGCTTTTCCTTACTCAAAAATCAAAGTCGTCAAAGTCACCATCTTCGAGTGAGCTATCTATTTGACCGACCAAGTAAGAGCTTATCTCTGATTCTTGCGGTGCCACTTGAACGTTATCACTACTGAGCCAAGAATTCATCCAGGGAAGTGGGTTGGGCCTAACCGGGAACAATTCTTCAAAGCCTACAGCCTTCAGGCGAACGTTGGTAATGTACTCGACATAATCACTGAGTATCTGTGCATTGAGACCGATCATTGAGCCCTCGCGAAACAGATAGCTGGCCCACTCTTTCTCCTGCTCAGCAGCTTCGGCGAACAGCGCAATCGCCTCATCGCGACAAGCCACCGCCACCTCTTTAAACTCAGCGTCATCAACACCTGATGCCAAGGTATTCAAGATACTTTGGGTGCCGGTTAAATGCAGCGCCTCATCACGGGCTATCAGTTTGATTATCTTGGCATTACCTTCCATAATTGCGCGTTCGGCAAAGGCGAATGAACAGGCAAAGCTGACGTAAAAACGAATCGCTTCCAAGACATTCACTGAGACCATGGTCAAATAAACTTTACACTTCAAATTCCACAAGGTGCAATCATATTTAATGCCGTCAATATTGTGCACCCCATAACCATGGACATTCTGCACACAGACTAAATGAATAAGTTCATCGTATAGCTTAGTGACAGATTGAGCGCGTTTAATTATCTCTGGATTGGTCACTATTTCATCGAATATAACCGAGGGGTCGTTGACAATATTACGGATAATATGGGTATAAGAGCGAGAGTGTACTGTCTCGCTAAACGCCCAAGTCTCAAGCCAAGTCTCAAGCTCAGGGATAGAGACTATCGGCAAAAAAGCCACGTTTGGCGAGCGTCCTTGCACTGAGTCTAATAGCGTCTGGTATTTAAGATTACTCAAGAAGATATGCTTTTCGTGTTCTGGCATATCAATGAAATCTTTTCTATCTGAGGCTAAATCAACCTCTTCAGGGCGCCAGAAGAAAGACAATTGTTTTTCGATTAACTTTTCAAAGATAGGATACTTTTGTTTATCGTAACGAGCCACATTGACGTTTTGCCCAAAAAACATGGGTTCTTTAGTAGAGTCGAATTGATTTGCATTAAAAGTGGTATAAGCCATGGGTTACTGCCGTAAAACGTTGTTAAATTAATAATAAGCTAAGGATTCAAAAACAGACGCCCGCATGCGCGGGCGCTGAATTATAATTTACAGGAGGAGCAATCATCCACCGATTGATCATCGGAAGCACCATCTCTGGTATTGTGATAATACAAGGTTTTAAGACCATATTTATAGGCCGTGAGTAAATCTTTTAACAATTGTTTCATTGGCACCTTGTCCCCCGGAAACTTAGAAGGATCGTAATTGGTATTCGCGGAAATAGCCTGATCGACAAATTTTTGCATAATACCGACTAACTGTAGATAACCTTCATTATTGGGAATATCCCAGAGTAGCTCATATTTATCTTTTAGCCTTAAGTACTCGGGAACTACTTGTTTCAAGATGCCATCTTTACTGGCTTTAACCGACACATAACCTCTGGGAGGCTCTATACCATTGGTAGAATTAGTAATTTGCGAAGAGGTTTCACAGGGCATCAATGCCATTAAAGTACTGTTGCGCAACCCATCTTTTACGATGTTGCTACGCAGCGTCTCCCAGTCATAGTGCAGCGGTTCAGAGCAGTAATTATCGATATCTTTCTTGTAAGTATCAATCGGTAAAATTCCCTGCGCATAGGTTGTCTCGTTAAATTTAAGACAGGGGGCCGATTCTCTCGCCAACTGATTTGAAGCCGTCAATAAATTGAACTGGATCGCTTCAAAGGTTCTATGCACTAACCCGTTTGCCGAGCCATCCGAGTATTTAACATCGTTCTTAGCTAAATAATAGGCCAAATTCGTCACACCCACACCTAAGGTCCGTCGGTTCTCCGTGGACACCTTGGCGGCAATAATCGGATAATTTTGATAGTCCAACAAGTTATCCAACGCACGCACAATTAACTCGGCAAGCTCTGGCAGCTCATCTAAGCTCTCCAGCGCTCCCAAATTGAAAGCAGATAAGGTACAGAGCGCAATTTCACCCTCTTCATCATGGATATGCTGCAATGGTTTAGTCGGTAGCGCAATTTCTAAACATAAATTTGATTGTTTGATCGGCGCCACTTTTGGATCAAAGGGACTATGGGTATTGCAGTGATCAACATTTTGAATATAAATGCGTCCCGTAGAGGCGCGCTCAGACGCGAGCATACCAAACAGCTCAGCAGCTTTAATACGGGTCTTACGAATACTCTCGTCCTGCTCGTATTTAACATACAAGCGCTCAAATTCAACTTGGTCGGCAAAGAATGCATCGTAGAGCCCCGGTACTTCATGAGGGCTAAATAAAGTGATAAAACCGCCCTTAATCAGCCGTTGATACATCAACTTGTTGAGTTGAACCCCGTAATCTAGATGCCTTACTCGGTTTTCTTCAACCCCACGATTGTTTTTCAGCACCAGTAGAGATTCTACTTCTAAATGCCAAATCGGGTAGAACAATGTCGCTGCTCCTCCTCGAACACCCCCTTGTGAACAAGATTTAACCGCGGTTTGAAAATGTTTATAAAAGGGGATACAACCAGTATGGAAGGCTTCGCCGCCGCGTATCGGACTACCCAGTGCACGGATGCGCCCGGCATTAATGCCTATGCCTGCACGTTGCGACACGTATTTAACAATGGCCGATGAGGTGGCATTAATAGAGTCTAGGCTATCGCCAGTTTCAATTAATACGCAAGAGCTAAACTGTCGAGTTGGGGTGCGAACCCCCGCCATAATTGGCGTGGGCAGCGACAACTTAAAGTTGGAGGTAGCATCGTAAAAACGCTGCACATACTTTAGGCGCGTCTCTTGTGGGTGATTGGCGAAAAGACATGCAGCCACCAACATATACAGTACCTGCGGGCTCTCGTAAATCTCACCGGTCACCCTATTTTGAACTAAGTACTTACCTTCTAATTGTTTCACCGCTGCGTAGGAAAAGTTCATATCGCGCGAGTGATCAATATACTTCTCTAATTGATCGAACTCTCGCTCGGTATAGTCCGCTAATAAATGCTCATCATAACGGCCATCGGCGACCATCTTTTGAGTATGAGCAAACAGTGTTGGCGGCTCAAACTTACCGTAAGCGCGTTTACGTAGGTGAAAGATAGCCAGACGAGCAGCTAAAAATTGGTAATCAGGAGTTTGTTCAGAAATCAAATCGGCGGCAGATTTAATTAATGTCTCGTGGATATCCGAGGTTTTCATACCTTCAAAAAATTGAATATGTGCTTTAAGTTCAACTTCTGAGGGTGATACTTGATCTAATCCTTCGGCGGCCCAAATAACTACCCGATGAATTTTCTCTAGATCTAATTTCTCTTGCCGACCATCCCTTTTGGTGACCATTAAATCTTGCTGCATTGAACCTTTAACTCCATCATTAATTAGTAGCATCCCCAGTCTGAGATGACTAGACCTAGGGCATTGGATTTATCTCTTCTTAACCGACCGCCATTATCTGTACAGAAACTTAAAACGACATCGATAACACACAACATATGGTAAGAAGATTAGTAATGAGACACTAAATATAGAGATTTCGTACTGAATTTCAACTCTTGACATTGAACTTTTTAAGCTTATTTCGAGGTAAATCCAGCGCAGTCCAGAGCTGGTGCGGCAAGCACCAGAAAATATATATTATAGATTTTTATAAGATATTTATTTGACAAATCAGCAGCTGTTTAATTTTAACAAAATCGGTATATATACAAAATAATCATTTACAACCAACTACCGTGTATAGTAAAGATTCCTAAGACAATATTTAAGAAAATAGAAGCAGACCGCCTTCAAATAAAAACACACAATTTACATCAGCCTCTAAATTTTCTACTGTATATTCAAAAAAACATTATACCCTCATCATTCCAATATGCGTTTTACAAACGGCACTACAACCTCTTCTATATAGTACGGAATAACAAGCCAGCACCTCTAAAGATCGAATAAATCGAATAAAATAGACTGGATACGAGAATCCAGTCTATTAACACATTAATTTATATAAAAATTTTAATGATGTACAAGATGCTTTTCATCCCGTGGTATAAGGCTTTCAAAACTAATAATTTTTCAAATATCGAAAACATACCCACCTCCTGTCTTTTTCTCTTCCAACAAGTTATCGATAAATTCATCGTCAATCCAGCACTGATGCGACAGGTGACTGTGTTAAATAATTTTAGTTTTTATATTTTTTATCGACGAATTAATTTTTCAAAAAAAACAGAGAAAAAATTGAGAAAGTTATTTACAAATGGAGCCGCTCTATCTATTATACGCGCCGTCGACACCAAGAGTTTTTATAACTTTTGTGCTCGAGAAATAACACACAAAAAACATAGGGTTATGTAAACTATGTGCTTTGTCTGGGTGGGGTTCCCGAGTGGCCAAAGGGATCAGACTGTAAATCTGACGCGAAAGCTTCGGTGGTTCGAATCCACCTCCCACCACCATTTTAACATTTGCTCAAACGGCCGAGCAAAACAGTTCAATCGAGATTCACTATGCGCCTCGCTGAAATCGAAGCTATCATGCTTAATTTAGGCATCATTGGACTTTCCTGCTTTGTCTTCTTTATTATCTACGATCTCGCCAAAAAATCCAAGGCGGGGAAATTCGGCACCGTCATCTTATTTACCGGCTTAGGATTGGGTTTAACGGCTTTTTTAGTTAAAACCGTGGCCATCGTCTGGCTCAGCCCCTAGTGTGGTTATTTATCCTCTTTTAACGAATCCAGCAGCTCTGCAGAAATATGGGTCAACTTATTGGTTTTTACATCCCAGTCATACGCTTTACCGAACCCTACCACATAGCGCCCTTTAACCGGTCTTAACTCAAACACCTTAAAATCACTGAGACCGCTGAGCAGAGCCACAGTACTGCCATGCTTCTCCAGCATTTTCTCAATAATGCCTAACCGCTGGGGATTATCCTCATCCAACGGCCTTACTGACACTTGAATAACCACTCTGCGCCTGGAAAAAATATTCTTAGCATCAGACTCGCTCTCGATAAAAAGTACACTGGCTCGCGGATTCACCTGCATATTTTTAGTGTGAGCCGCCAACTCACTAATTAGCACATAAAAACTTCCCTCTACTAGCACATAGGGAGAAAAGCTGGCGAGGGGTTCTCCCCCTTCGCTCACACTGGAGAGCAGCAGAGAATTAAAGCTTTGCTGTAATTGTAAGCAATCGGCTAGCAACTGACTCTCATTCATATATTCTCCTTAAAAATCAACATTATAATTACCAACTTTACACCACCAGTAGCATATAACAACCCACCCCTCGCTTGAAAGAAGCTACAATCAAACCTAGCTAATTTTTCTTAACCTAATAAAGTATTGTTTACTATAATGAAATTGATTGTTACCTGTAATACTATAGCTTCCTCATTAAATAATTGACCCCATAAAGGCCCATACATGCAACAAAAAACCATCAACATTGGCTCTATCCCCGTCGCTAACGATAAACCAATGATCTTATTTGGCGGCATGAATGTATTAGAGTCGAGAGACTTAGCCATGAGTATCGCCGAGAAATACGTCAATGTCACTGACAAGCTCAACATACCCTATGTCTTTAAAGCGTCATTTGATAAGGCAAATCGCTCTTCTCTTACCTCGTACAGAGGACCAGGCCTTGAACAGGGTCTAAAAATTCTCGAAGAAATCAAAAGCACCTTTAATGTGCCCATTATTACGGATGTGCACACCCCCGAGCAGGCAGCGCTGGCCGCCGAAGTTTGTGATGTAATCCAGCTCCCCGCTTTTCTGTCCCGACAGACAGATCTGGTAGAGGCCATGGCCAAGACCAACGCGGTAATCAACATCAAAAAAGCACAGTTTTTAGCGCCCCATGAAATGGGCCATATCCTCAACAAGTTCGAACAAGCGGGTAATAATAACCTCATCCTCTGTGAGCGTGGTACCAGCTTTGGCTATAACAACCTCGTGGTAGACATGCTTGGCTTTAGTGTCATGAAAGAATTCGGCTACCCCATTGTTTTTGATGCCACTCACGCACTACAACTTCCGGGCGGGCGTGGCGACAGTGCCGATGGCCGCCGGGCATTAGTCGCACAATTAACCAGAGCGGGACTCGCACAGGGAATTGCCGGGCTATTTCTTGAAGCTCATCCAGAACCCAAACTTGCAAAATGCGACGGCCCCTGTGCACTACCCCTCGACAAGCTAGAACCTTATTTATCACAGATGAAGTCTCTGGACGAGCTGATTAAAAACTTACCTGCTCTAGATACCGCTGGATAATTGGCGCTAAGCAGCATGATTAACTAGCCCTCAAGTACTGACTTTTTATTAAAATCAGATCATTGGGTACTGCAACACTAACTGGCAAGAATAGACATTATGGCGCAATCCAGAGAAGAAATTTTTACAGAGCTAGCAGAAGGTCAACTCATTGGGCCCGACCATCATAGATTCCAGCTTCGAGGAACCGCCCAGGAGTGCCCTTTGGGTCAGATATGGGAGGCTGACGACGTCAGCACCAAAAACCCAATCAATGTCAGTTTAATCATGCTGGATCCTTTCTTTTTACAAAACAAAAGTTTTCTTGCCAACTTTAAAAAACAAATTGTCCGCTCTAAGAGCATCAACCATTCACATGTAACCGACATCTACGGTTACTTCATTCACCGGGGCGGTTTACTTTTTTTCGCCTTCGAACCTGTAGACGGTTTAGATCTAGAGCAACTTATCAACAGCAATGAGAGCAAAGCCCTGACTATAAAACAAACTCAGGGGCTGCTCACTCAACTCACAGCTGCCATCAATGCCTGTAGCCGGCAATGGCACAGTCATATAGGCGCACTGGACAACGCATTTGTCTTCGTCAATAAAAAAGGCGGGGTCAAGTTATTACCTATTTCAATGCGAGAATTTTTTCATGATGCCCAAGGCATGCCAGAAAATGTATTTTCCTATAAAAAGTCCTGTTCACCTCAAGCCCTAGCCCGTGAGAAACTCGACGCCAGCTCAGATAGCTATCTGGTGGCTAGCACGGCGTTACAACTGCTTGGCGGTGACGAGTTCCAGCAAGACGATACTGTTGAGCAGCGCGAGACAGTTAAAATACCGAGACCTGACGACATCACTGACGACCAGTGGGACTGTCTGCAAAAGGCACTTAGTGGCAACAGCACTGCACGCTTTGCAACCGCCGCAGAATTCATCAAACAGTTCTTCCCCGCTGTGGCGGACAAAACAACCACCGAGATTGAATCAACAGACGCGTCAGCTAGCCCCCAAGACTCCTCTGCAGCGAATGTTATTAATATAAAACTCGGTAAAAAGCAATTCAGCTTTACCCTACCGAAATTTGTACTGCCGCTGTTGCTTTTTACCATCGGCGTGGGCTTTGGTTTTGTATTAGGCGTTTTTTCCAGTAGTGGCACTATCGATACCACTAAGGCAGGGCTCAAAAAATGGCAAGCGCAGGCGTTAGCCCTAGAGCAAGAATTGTCCGTTAGCCAACTCTCCCTGAAACAGGCACAGGCGAAAGTCACCAATTTAGAGATTAAATTTAACTCGATACAACAGCAGATCGGAGTCAATAAAGACGATGGTGCGCCACCTTTAAGCATCTTTCGCGACCCGTTACCCGAGGGCCATTACGGACCCGATATGGTGGTCATTGGGGCCGGTGACTTTATGATGGGAGACTCAAGCGGTGACGGAAATGATAATGAAAAACCCATTCACCTGGTCAAATTTTCCCATAAATTTGCCTTGAGCCGCTATGAAATAACCTTTGCTCAATATGATAATTTTGCCCGACAAACCGGTAGAAAACTGCCCGACGATGAAGGCTGGGGACGCGATCAACAGCCCGTTATCAACGTCACTTGGCGCGATGCAAGAGCGTATACGCGCTGGCTATCCAAAGAGACCCAGCTGGCCTATCGGCTACCGACAGAAGCCGAGTGGGAGTACGCTGCGCGCGCGGGCACTACTACTAATTACTGGTGGGGGGATGAGAGCATAGCCGGCTATTCACAGTGTACTGATTGTGGACATCCACTGGGTGGTAAACAGCCGATTCGGGTCGGTTCATTAAAGCCCAATCCTTGGGGCCTATACGATCTAAATGGTAATGTCGACGAGTGGGTCATCGATTGTTATACCGAAAATTACCAACATGCCAAGATTGACGGTAGTCCCTATCAAATGTCTGGGTGTAAAAACCGCACTATGCGCGGCGGCTCCTGGTTTGATATAAAGCGTATCACCCGCTCTTCGAGTCGCTATCGCCATCCGCCTGATACCAAGCGAAATTCATGGGGATTTAGGGTAGCGTTAGCATTGAATGAATCGTAAGAAAATATCAGATAAGGAAAATCAAGATGAGGAACTACCGAGGATTAACCCTGCTGTGCTGTTTTTTCGCCCATTCTCTATTGGCAAAAACCATCACTTTAACCCAAAATGAGCAACAGGACTTAACCATTAGCTTGTATTCGACCGATCTCGCCCTAGTGCAAGATCGAAGATTACTCGGTCCACTGCTGCTCAATGATACTGTCATCGTCAGCGATATCAGCCAGCAGATGCACCCCCAGAGCTTACAGATAAATGGCGCTGGCAACATCATCGAGCAGAGCCTCAATAGGCAAGTACTGAGTTACCAGAGTCTGATAGATACCCATATCGGCAAGCAAATCACCCTCGCTAAGAGCACTCCTTCAGGCATCGACTTAAAACAGCAAGTGACACTGCTCAGTGCCGATAAAAACCGGGCGCTGGTTGAATATAAAGGATCAATCGAAACCATTTGGTTAAATGCCAATCAGTGGCGGTTAATTTTCCCGGTTGGATCTGAGCAGCTCGCCCTTAAACCTAGTTTGAGCTTCAAAACACAAGGCCGTCAGTCCACAGGCAACATCAGCTTAAATTATTTAACCAGCGGCTTACACTGGCAGATGGACTATGTATTTGAACTCAACCAAAGCCGCGACAAGCTTCAGCTAAAAGGACTGGCGTCACTGTTCAACAATACTTCAACAGCATTCAGCAATGCCAGTATCAACTTGATTGCGGGCAATATTTCACTGCCTAAAACAGGGGTGACACGCGCTAAGACCAGAGAGCTAATGAGCATTTCGCAAAGTGCCCCCGGCCTGCCCAATGCTGAAAATATAGGTGATTTAAAACGCTATCGCCTCAAGCAGCGAATTACTTTGCTACCACAACAACAGACTCAAGTACCGCTGATTAATGCCACAGACATCCCGGTAGAAACTAGCTATCGCTATAGTGCCACTATCACTCCCTATTTAAACAACGCGGTGCGCAAGAGCCAGGTCGATAGTTATATCGCCTTTAGCAATAATCAGCAAAGTGGTTTAGGCATAGCACTGCCCAGAGGTCAGGTAAGGGTCTTCAACTCAGATACTGAGGGTGATTTCCAATTTATTGGTGCCAGCATCATGAGAGCGAGCAGTATCAATCAACAGATTGAGCTAAGCACTGGCAAAGCATTTGATTTATCGGTGACACAGCGCCAAACCAATAATAGCGAAACTTTTGATGGCTCAATCATCGACACCCAATTCATGATTAATAACAGCTCCAAGCAGCGTAAGACATTAAGGCTGTCGACCCGCTTCAATCAACATTGGGAAATCATTAGCAGCACCTACCCGGTCAGCGAAAAACAATCTGCTAACGCCGTTTGGTTATTAGATATAGCGGCAAACAGTAGCCTGGTATTTTCATTAAAGGTCAGGCTTAAGCACCGAAAATAAGCAAGGGTAACTTATTGTGGCCGAGGGATTTGCCGCTATCCAAGATGCGTGTTAATTATGCTTATAAACGGGTCTGAACATCACCCAGGGCGGCCATTTTAGATCAGTGCTTGCCTGGGCAGGTAAAACACACCCGAGCCCCTAGGATAAGAATGCTGCAATTTGTTAGGCGCTTTACTCGAAAACAAGATAAAGCACGACAAATGACAGGCCAGTATGTTCACCATATCACTCGATAATAGCCTTTTAACATTTGAATTTTATAAGAACAGGGAATGTCACTGGGCATCAAAGTGCGCCATAACTGGGTAAAAAATCAACCCGCCAATTAGGTTTTTCCAAAAAGCCTGTATATTTATTTAGCCAACCAAGCCAGAGTCTAATCTCGAGCAAAACCCTCAATGCACCAGGACATTATCCACTGACGAGGCGAGCTGATTAGATTTAAGCTGATTCACCAAGCTGCTTAAACTGATTAAATTAATATCATTTTTGGCTAATCGCGCTAAGTTGTTGCGCAAAAAATTGATACTCACCGCGTGCGGATGAGCAATAAGGACCACATAACCCTGTTTTTTCGCCAGTGCCATCGCCTCTGCAAATTGTTTCTGCAAAGCGGGCCGATTAAGTTCATTATCAAGAAACACATCGCGCTTAACCCCGACCATACCCGCTTTTTTCGCCTGCCTCCAAGCTACACTTTTTGCCGTGGTTTTACTGTCTACAAAAAAAAGGCCACGCTCGAGTAACACTTCCATAGTCCAGCGCATTTGCGCCTTCATCGTGGTTAACTGACTGCCCATATGATTATTCACTCCAACCAAGTGCGGAATTGCATTGATATCATTGTTGAGCACTTGCTTGAACTCAATTTCACTCATAGCAGCCGTCATACCACCAGGTCCTAGCGGCAAGCCGTGAATATTTTCCATCGGTGCGTGTAATAGGATATTTTTATCCAATTGATTGGCCATGATGGCTAATTGCCGGCTGTATCTAGCAAAGGGTAAAAAAGCAAAACTCAGTGGGCCAGGGAGTGACAAAGCTGCTTTATTCAGCGCTAGCGAATACCCCATATCATCAATGAGAACCACCATATTCGCCGTTTTAACCGTTTGTTCTATCCCTGAAGATGGGCTAAATGCAGGGTTCAACCCATAATCTATATCTGCTGAGACTTCTAGGGTCAAGATGCAACTAAACAGTGCAGTACAAACTATGTAGAATAATTTAATCAACAACCTATAACCTGAGCAATCACCTTACACCGCACCCTTAAATAATGTCTAACCTAGAAACTAGATTAAACATTACTCAAGGGCGCTGCGTAAAGCTTGGATAATTGAATGGTAAAGCTACTTTCACTAGGCGACCGGGTATTGACAAAAATGGTCGGTCAGCGTTTGTTACTGCCAACCAGCACCAGACCTTTTAATAAGTTCAACGCTTCATATAACTGGAAATCAGTTTCTAACAATACGCTAGAAGTCTCAATTGCAACCGCATCTTCACCATTGGACAAATGTCCCGCTAAGTCTCTTTCTTTTATGCCACCGCCCCTATTGCTAATGCTCACCTGCGCCTGCTCAACAATAATGTCTGGCTCTATACCTTTGGCCTGAATTGATCGCCCACTGGGCGTATAATATCTGGCGGTGGTTAATTTAATCGCTCGATTGCCGGTCAATTGCAATACCGATTGCACCGAGCCTTTGCCAAAACTGTTAGTGCCCAAGATAATCGCGCGATTTTTATCTTGCAGTGCTCCGGCTACAATCTCTGACGCTGAGGCGGAACCACCATTGATCAAGACCACGATCGGTATATCGGCAACCGACATGACAGTGGTTGCCTCAAAGGACATCTGTGAGCTGGCTAAACGCCCCTTGGTAGAAACGATGATACCTTCACTGACAAATGCATCTGTTACATCTACAGCTCCGCGCAATACACCGCCTGGATTATTTCGCAAGTCTAAGACGAGGCCTTTTAGTGGCTTATCGCGTTGCATTTTTTCAAGTTCTGAATTTAAATCAGCCGCAGTTTGGTGCTGGAATTGACTAATGCGGACATAGGCTATCTGAGGTTCTAAAAAACGTGTTCTAACACTAGTAACACTGATTAACGCCCGTTTTAAAGGCACATCAAAGGGTTTGGCTTCATCATCGCGCACCACGGTTAATATTATTTCTGAGCCGGGCTTACCGCGCATTAACAGAATCGCTTGATCAACCCCAATTGACTGGATAACTTTACCGTCAATTTTGATAATCAAATCACCCGCTTTTATCCCCGCTCGCATTGCCGGGGTATCGTCAATAGGGGTAATCACTCTGATCACCCCCTCATCTTGACTAATTTCAATGCCAACGCCACCAAACTGACCCGATGTCTGAATTTGCAATTCAGAGTACTCATCCGGTGCCAGGTAACTAGAATGCGGATCTAATCCATCCAACATGCCACGCACTGCGTCCTCGAGTAATTTTCTATCCGAGACGGGCTCCACATAGGCTTTTTTTATGCGATCAAACACTTCACTGAAACGTCTAATTTCGTCAAGGGGCAGTTGCTTTTGAGTCACCTGTCTGTCAACTGTATCGCTAGCATCAGCGCTAAATAGATTCAATGAGACTGTGGTAAGCATTGTACCCACCACTATAGACACTAACTTTCTGTACATATTATCTGTCCTTATTAATGATAGTTTCCAGTTAACATCAGCGAGCCAATAACCATCGACGTGGATTTGTCGTCTGTCCATCGCGCCGTATCGCAAAGTATAGACCGGCACGGGTATTGCCACCACTGTTGCCGACCAATGCGATAACCTCACCTGAACTCACCTGTTCACCCACTGTCTTGTTTAATTGGTCATTATGACCATACAACGTTAAATAACCCGCGCCGTGATCAATGATCAATAACATACCATAACTGCGCAGCCAATCCGCAAATACCACATGCCCACTATGTACTGCTGTTACTGGACTCCTGTGAGCAGCTCGAATCAGCACTCCATCGTACGCCAGTTTATTTTCAATAGAGCCAAAGCTGCGCACAATACGTCCTGCCGCTGGCCATTTCAGTTTTCCCTGCAATGTTTTGAAAGACCTATTATCAATAGCTCGCGCCAGAGCCCGGGTCTGCACAATCACTTTTTCAATTCGAGTAATAACCTTTTCCAGCCTTTTTTTATCGGCTGCCAGTCTTTTATACTCAGTCTTCTTCAGTTCGATATTGCGATTTATTGCCAAAATATTTTGTTTGCGCCGCTCACGTTTACCCTTTACCAAGCGACGTTTTTCTTCCAGAGACTCCCGCTGTTGACTCAGTTGAGTCTGGGTACTGCCGATACTTACATCATTGTCTTGCTGCCTAACCAAGACGGCTTCAAACGCCTCTACTTGGGCGGCTTCAAAATCACCTATGATGTCTAAATACATTAACATACGCGAAGCTTGCTGTGGACTTTCCTGATTGAGCAGTAGTTTTATCGGGGTATGATCTGCCAGTTGATAACGCTGCTTTAACAACAGTGCTAAACGACGTCGGTGCGCGCTAAGCTGTTGCTCTATTTTGGACTTATTGGCCATAAAACCAGAGAGGTCAGTTTTCAATTGGCGCTGCTTTACTTCTATTTTACTAATTTGTGAGCCGAGCGCGGCTATATCTTGCTCATTTTTTTGTATGGCACGCTCTTCTCCTGATCGCTTAGAGCGCTCAGCGGTTATCTGAGTCTGTAACTTAGCCAGGGCTTTTTTTAACTGCTTTACTTGCAACTGAGTTTTCTTGACCGAGGGCTCAGCATTGACATTCACGGTCGCTAATAACGCGACGGTGAATACCAAGCTGTTCAGTAATACCGCAAAGACCGTTACCTGAATCCGTGGCTTGAAAGTGAATACAGAGTGTAAGATATTGGTTTTACAGTGGAATCGAAAAATCTTAGCTGCACCCGTAGGTTCATCGAGTATTTTTCTAACCGCTGTAGAATCAAGAGCTTGCGCTATGTGGTGCTGTGAAGTCACTGATTCAAGTATTAGTTTAGCCCTTTTTAACAAGGGAAACCCCGGTCATTTCACTGGGCTTTGGCAACCCCATAAACTCTAATAAAGTAGGCGCCAAGTCACAAAGTGCACCATCATTTAATTGCAAAGAGTGCTGTTTAGGACCCGCGTAAATCAAGCCTACAGGAAAAATAGTATGAGAGGTATGCGCTTGGCCAGTCTCTGGGTTTTGCATCATTTCCACGTTGCCATGATCCGCTGTGATCAGCGCTTCACCACCGACCTCAGCCAGTGCTTCAAGTACTTTTCCCACTGCTAAATCGACGGCTTCTACCGCTTTTACCGCCGCGCTAAAGACACCGGTATGCCCCACCATATCGGGGTTGGCAAAATTACAGATGATCAGGTCAAACTCGCGACGACGAATCGCCTGACAAAGTTTTTCAGTCACCTCTGGTGCGCTCATCTCAGGTTGCAAATCATAAGTTGCCACATCCGGTGAAGGTACTAATATTCTTTTTTCACCGGGGTATTCATCTTCTTGACCACCATTAAAGAAAAAGGTGACGTGGGCATACTTTTCAGTCTCGGCAATGCGCAACTGAGTTTTACCTAATTTAGCGACATACTCTCCAATATCATTAGTAATGGAAGAGGGAGGATAAGCACAACTAGCATCGATACTAGCGGCGTATTGCGTCAACATCACATAATCGGCCAACTTAATAAAACGCTGACGTTTAAAATTATTAAACTTGGGTTCTATAAATGCACGCGTTATTTCTCTAGAGCGATCGGGGCGAAAGTTTAAGCAGATCATCACATCGCCGTCTTGAACACGGCCATCAACGCCCGCGATACAAGTAGCAGTGACGAACTCATCATTCTCATCTCGCTTATAGGCTGCTTCTAGTGCCTGTACCGCGCTATCACTCGAATATTTAGCCTCACCTTCTGCAAATGCCTGATACGCTTGCTCTACTCGATCCCATCGATTATCTCTATCCATGGCAAAATAACGACCGACCACTGTCGCTATCCCCGATTCGGCTAAGTTTAATTGTTTAAAGACATTTTGCGCTTTTTCTAGGGAGGCCAAGGCCGATCGAGGCGGCATATCACGACCATCGAGAATAGCGTGCAGAAATATTTTCTTAGCGCCGCGCTGTGCGGCCATCTTAATGGCGGCAAAAAAGTGCTCTTCATGGGAATGCACACCACCTGGAGATAACAGACCGGTAAAATGTACCGCCCCATCATTGGTAATCGCTTTATCGATGGCACTGATAAGCACTGCATTTTTTTGGAAAGTACCTTCTTTAATGGCCTTGGTGATACGGGTTAAATTCTGATAGACAATACGGCCAGCGCCAATATTCATGTGCCCAACTTCGGAGTTACCCATCTGCCCCTCTGGCAAGCCAACGGCAGTACCGGAGGTTTTAACCAAGCTGTTGGGGTTGTTTTCCATCAGGCGATCCCATACGGGGGTATTCGCAGCGACAATTGCAGAAGATTCAGTAACTTCAATGCCAAATCCATCGAGTATTATTAGTGCCGTTGGTACTTTTGTGCCGGTCATATCTAGACAATTCCCATTAATTATTGATCTTAATCCACTTTTATATTCTAGCTTAGCTTAAGAGACTCTGTTAAGACTCACCTGTTCAATTATTATTTTCAATTCAATTCAAATGCTGATTTGACGTCAACAAAAACCTCTCTAAAACGGTAATTCAAAGGCGAACATATCACCCTAGAATTGGCGCAGATTGCTGCACTATTGATGCTAAGCTACCTTTAACATTTAAACCTACCATCAAAGCATCAGGCTGAATTAACAGGCTTTTTACTTACTATCCAGATTGAATAAAGGTGCCAATTCTACCGAATAAATGACTTTGCTGACAGTAAACAAAGCAGATAACAGCGCTTTTGTGCCGCGCCGGTTTTTTCAACAATACAATGGTTATAAAACCACTATTTTAGCGGCGGATTTAAAAATATACGGATTATATTCCAGTAACACTTATCAGGGATAAATCTGCCATGTATACTTGGTCGCTGTATTTTTCTTCGGATTAGGTAAACAATGGAACAATTAATCGATTTCGTCACCAATAACTATTTATTAGTACTGGCCTTTATACTCGCTCTTGGCATGCTGCTGTTTAGTGAAAGCAAGAAGTCTGGCGCCTCAGTAACCACCACAGAGGCGGTACAATTAATCAACAAGCAAGACGCGGTGTTGCTCGATATCCGCACCAAGAAGGAATGGGAAAACGGCACTATCACCAACGCTATCCACATTCCACTGGTTGATCTGGACAAGCGCATTGACGAACTGAACAAATATAAGAGCAAAGACCTGATTGTAATTTGCAACATGGGACAGACAGCGGGTACTGCCACCAAGAAACTGATGGCAGCCGGCTTCGAAAAAGTCGTACGTTTGAAGGGCGGCATTGCCGAATGGAAAGCACAGAGCTTACCGTTGGTAAAATAAGCATGTCGATTATCGAAATATACACCACCCAATATTGCCCATACTGTACTCGGGCAAAAATGTTATTCAAGCAAAAGAACATACCCTTTAAAGAGTTGGCAATCGATACCAATAGAGGCCTGAGAAAGATAATGCAAGACCGCAGCGGCGGTCATACAGTGCCACAAATTTTTATTGATGATCAACATATAGGTGGCTGCGATGACCTCTTCTCTCTAGAGCGCAAAGGCCAATTAGACCCACTATTATCAACATAAATAACTAGGAATTCATCATGGCCGAAGAAAAATCACCACAATTTAGTATCCAGCGTATTTACTTAAAAGACATGTCTTTAGAAGCGCCTAACAGCCCGCAGTCTTTTACTCAAGAGTGGAAGCCCGAAGTCAACCTGGAAATGAACACCCAGTCGCAAGAGCTCGGCGAAGATGTTTACGAAGTGGTATTGACCTTGACCGTCACTGCCAAAAACGACGGAGAGACCGCTTTTTTAATTGAAGTACAACAAGCGGGTATCTTTGTAATTTCAGGCATGGAAGCTGCCGAATCACATCATGCACTGGGCGCTTTCTGCCCTAATATTTTATTCCCTTACGCCAGAGAGACAATTGATAGCTTAGTAGTTAAAGCAAGCTTCCCTGCACTGATGCTAGCACCGGTTAATTTCGACGCACTTTATGCACAACAGCTTGAGAAATTAAAGCAGGAAGCTGCTGATAACAGTACCGAAAAGACTGAAGAAACTCAGCACTAATATCGTCACCAGAAAGAACATTGTTGTCAATAAACAGAGCTAGCGCTCTGTTTTTTTTCGCCTGACAGTCGCCTTTAACGATCCAGCAAGGCCACTATTTCTTTAGATTTAGTTTTAATTTTAATCCAGCGTACTAAATCCATCCACATCGCTGATATGTCTTTTTTCTTGGGCATAATGCCCGCATGCTCCAACTCTATGGTCATCACCGGAATACTCTTAAGATGATACCCATAATTGCCCAGCGAACCGGGATAGGTCCCCAGTAGACGCAAACTTAGCGGCCCCAAGCTCTGAGGAGGACGCACCGCTCCGTCAAAATCCAGTATACCGTGGGGCGCATGAACCGATATAATAACCGTGGGCTGAAGCTCGGCAATTAATTGATGTATCGCGCTAGACTCTGGCTCACTGAGAGGCTGCTCTCCCGGAAAATACCTGGGCCTACGCTTCGCTTGGTCCCGCCAATATTCGATTGCTGTTACGCCATCAGCGGCTGTTTTAAAATTACGATTGAGGTCGATTGCGCGGGCATTAACCCGGCTAGATTTTTTCTTCAGCAATCCATCCGGATTGGCCAGTGGCACAAAATGCCAGTCGTATGCACCGCTATGATGCTTATCTAATGTTTTGAGCCATTTAAAAGTAACACTAACACTCGAGTATTCATCGCCGTGGATACCCCCAATAAATAGAATTTTTGGCGCGTACTTCCTGCTTTTATCTGCAGCATAGTGCTTCTCTAAAAGCGGTAAACCATTCACCGAATAATAGCGCGGCGGGTCAAATTTCAACTGACGGCACTCTTTAGCTGAGACGCTGGACAGCTTAGCCCCTATCTTGTTACACAACTGATCCACATCACTCTCTGCTGCTGCGATATTCACAGCAAACAGCATTAATAATGTCAGCGATATATTCCCTAAAGCTAGCTTCATCATCATTCTCAAACCAAATTAGTGGATACTGTTTAACCCATTGATAACTCAAATACCACAGACGAAATTTAAGCGTCTCTCCAATCTTGATTACACCTTTTACAGAGCGTTAAAGGAGGGCAATATTACAATCTACAACCCGTAATCGAGTTGTCGCCAAGCCTCATAAACGGTTACCGCACAGGCATTAGATAAATTCAAACTACGACTACTTGCCACCATCGGTAGTTTTAACCATTGCTCTTCAGGTATCGCCTCTCTCACACTAACCGGTAGGCCTCGCGTTTCGGGGCCAAACAATAAAACATCCCCGGCACTAAACTTTGCATCCGTGTGGATGATTTTCGCCTTGGTGGTCATCGCCCATACTTTTGCATTAGGCAACTGCTGTAGACAGGCCTCTAGATTTTTATGTATTTGCAATTGTGAGAACTCTGCATAATCTAAGCCCGCTCTGCGCATTCGCTTATCATCCACAGAAAAACCCAAGGGTTCAATAAGATGCAGGGTAAAACCGGTATTGGCACACAACCTGATTATATTACCGGTATTGGGGGGGATCTCTGGCTCAAAAAGTACCACGTTTAACATATTACGCTCCTAAAAATTGGCGATATTATAACAGATACCCCCGATTAGAAACGCATTCAAAATCAATCTTGGAAAATAAAAAAACGGCTAATACTACTTTTTATCCCGTTAAGAGCCCACCCAAAAGCCGCATAACTAGCTGGCTTATCAGTAACTAGATATCCAATTCTTTAAGCTTTCGAGTTAAGGTATTTCTCCCCCATCCCAATAACTTCGCCGCTTCTTGTTTTCGCCCTTTACTGTGACGCAACGCTGCATTAATCATCACTGACTCAAAGCGAGGCAACGCACTGTCTAAAACATTGGTCTGCCCTTCTGCCAATTGTCCGTCCATCCATTGACTGAGCAACTGCTCCCATGACACGCCGGGTACCACCGGTTTCTCGCCATTCTCAGGCTTAAGCTCCGGTGGCATGTCCTGCTGCAAAATTTCTCTTCCGGCACACATTACAGTCAACCAACGACAGGTATTTTCCAACTGCCTAACATTGCCGGGCCAAGGCAGCGATTGAAAAAATAATTTTGCATCATTAGAGAGGATTTTAACTTCTACTTCCAGCTCTACAGCGGCCTGCTGCAAAAAGTGCGTGGCCAACTTAACGATATCTTCACGCCGCTCACTTAAATTTGGCAGATGAATTCGAATCACATTTAAGCGGTGAAACAAATCTTCTCGAAATTTTCCAGTGGCCACTAACTCTTCCAAATTTTGGTGTGTCGCAGTAATAATGCGCACATCCACCTTCACTGAAGTATGACCACCCACCCGATAGAATTCCCCGTCAGCCAATACCCTGAGTAATCGAGTTTGAGCCTCGGCGGGCATATCGCCTATTTCATCGAGAAATAAGGTGCCACCATCCGCCTGCTCAAAACGACCTCGCCTGGCTGTATTAGCACCTGTAAACGCACCTTTTTCATGGCCAAACAACTCTGACTCTATCAAATCTTTTGGAATTGCCGCCATATTTAACGGGATAAATTCATTATTATGGCGCGGACTGTGCTGGTGCAATGCCCTAGCGACCAATTCTTTGCCGGTGCCAGAATCACCGTTAATCAATACCGTGATATTGGATTTTGCCAGCCGACCTATCGCGCGGAACACCTCTTGCATAGCAGGAGATTTACCGATAATTTCGGTACTTTGCGGCTCCAACTCAACAGGTTCCTCTGCCGTCAACTCCGACACGAATGCCAGGGCTCTATCGATAATTGCCACTGCATCATCAATATCAAAAGGCTTGGGTAAATACTCAAATGCCCCTCCCTGATACGAGGCAACCGCGCTGTCCAAATCGGAGTGCGCAGTCATTATCACCACCGGTATTTGCGGGAAGCGCTCCTTTAAGTATTCCAACAACTGTAAACCATCAGTCCCGGGCATACGAATGTCGCTAATAATGACATCGGGTTGTTGTTTTTTCAGTTGCTCTATCAATAAATCTGCACTTTCAAAAGAGCGCGTTCTCAAACTCACACTGGTCAGCGATTTTTCTAATACCCAACGAATTGAAGTATCATCATCAACTATCCATACCGTTGACTCTTTACTCATGTCACTCTCCCTCTATCGCTCTGTGTCATCAATTTACTTATACAAAGGCAGCCAAAGTGAAAATACTGTATTGCCAGGCTCACTGCGACACTCAATTAGCCCCGCATGCTGACTCACTATAAACTGCGAAATAGACAGCCCTAAGCCACTACCATCCGCCCTGCCACTGATCATTGGGAAGAACATACTTTTTTTAATGGACTCATCAATGCCCACACCGTTATCTATTATCTCGATCAGACACGCCAATTTGTGCCTAGTATTGCCCATCGTCACCTGTCGTTTAGTGCGGGTCCGTATCGTTATCCGTGGAGAATCCACTGGAGACTCTGTCAGTGATTGAACCGCATTGCGCACTAAATTCAACACCGCTTGAATTAACTGACTACTGTCCGCCAATAGATCGGGAATACTGGGGTCATAATCTTTGATAAACACGATGCTGTTATCCACTTCCGCCACCGACAGAGTGTAGACTCGCTCTAAGACACTGTGCACATTGATCGGTAATAAATCAGGTAGCGATCTAGGCCCCAACAATTTATCCACCAGATCACGTAATCTATCAGCCTCGTCAATAATAACGCTGGTATACTCTTTTAAAGACTCATCCGGTAATTGCCTTTCAAGTAATTGTGCTGCACCGCGAATACCACCGAGCGGATTTTTTATTTCATGCGCCATACCCCTGACTAAATTACGGGTAGTGGCATGACGCTCAACCAACTCTTCTTCTTTTTCTATTCTAAGCAACCTGTCTCGACCCTGCATTTCAAGCAGCAAACCAACCGAGTTTTCCAAGTCGACCGGCGACACACTGTAATCAATGATCAACTCCTGCCCTTTAACGGTGGTAATCGCCGCTTCGCGAATCGTATAAGGGTGGTTATCGCACAGCGCATGGCGCAGTAGATCCTGCTCTTTTTGATTGAGAATCAACCACTGCAGTACCGGTTTTGGCGCTAACCTTTTTGCGCTGATACCCAACAACACCTCTGCAGAGCTGTTCATATAGATCGCGCATAAATTACTGTCTAACAGAATAACGCTAGTCGTAAGATTACTTATTATTGAAGAAAAATTTCCTATCTCTGTCATAAATACCTTTTAATCTTAAACTTACAACTAAGCCCTCTCAACAATGAGCAGGCTGAAATTTCGGTCAATACAATATTTTTTATTGCCTAGCTTATATTACCAGCCTTGTTACTGCCTCAGAGACATTAACACACATGCCCCATTTTGGTGCAACAGAAGAAGCTATGCATTAATTAGACACATAAGGCTTATTTAGCAGATTTTTTTCAAAAAAAAGCTTCCAAATGGAAGCTTAAGAGTTGAAATCACTGCTACTAGATTTCACAGCAATTTCTACAATGAACTTATACTGAGTAATACAATTCAAATTCAAGCGGATGCGGTGTCATGTTAACTTTGTCAACTTCTTCCTGCTTGAGATTAATGTACGCATCTAACATATCGTCGGAGAACACTCCGCCCTTAGTTAAAAACTCACGATCGTTACGTAAAGCTTCAAGCGCCTCTCCAAAAGAGCCAGCCACTACCGGAATATCAGCCGCTTCTTCAGGAGGCAGATCGTAAAGATCTTTATCAGCGGGCTCACCCGGGTGAATCTTATTCTGAATACCGTCAAGACCTGCCATCATTAATGCAGTGAAGCACAAGTACGGGTTAGCTGCCGGATCGGGGAAACGGGCTTCGATACGACGCGCCTTAGGGCTAGTGACGTAGGGAATACGGATAGAAGCCGAACGGTTACGTGCAGAATATGCAAGCATAACGGGCGCTTCAAAGCCTGCTACTAGACGCTTGTAAGAGTTAGTCGATGGGTTGCAAAGTGCATTTAACGCCCTCGCGTGCTTGATGATACCACCTATGTAGAACAGAGCAGTTTCACTCATACCTGCGTACGCGTCGCCGGCAAAGATGTTAACCCCATCTTTAGACAGAGACTGATGCACGTGCATACCCGATCCATTATCACCAACAATAGGCTTAGGCATAAAGGTCGCCGTTTTACCAAACGAGTGAGCGACATTGTGTACACAGTATTTAAGAATTTGTACTTCATCAGCTTTAGCGACAAGTGTGTTAGCACCCACACCTATTTCACATTGACCAGCGGCCACTTCGTGATGATGTACTTCAATTTTAAGGCCCATCGCTTCCATCGCGTTACACATTTGACCGCGAATTTCGTGGAGAGAGTCCACAGGTGCTACAGGGAAGTAACCGCCTTTAATACCAGGACGGTGACCCGTGTTACCATTTTCTAGCTTACTACTTGAAGACCAAGACGCCTCTTCAGAGGTAATAGAGTAACCGGAGCCACTCATTTCTGAGTGAAAGTGTACTTCGTCAAAGATGAAAAACTCTGGCTCAGGACCAAACATCGCAGAATCGGCGATACCGGTAGACTTTAAATATTCTTCACCACGACGTGCCACAGAACGAGGATCACGATCGTAACCTTGACCGGTAGCAGGTTCAACAATATCACAACGTACAATCAACGTTGTTTCATCGGTAAATGGATCCAACACACTAGCCGAGTCATCTGGCATCAAAATCATGTCTGAATCTTCAATACCTTTCCAGCCATTGATTGAAGAACCGTCGAACATTTTTCCCTCTTCAAAAAACTCATCACCCATATCTGAAACAGGAATAGTAATATGGTGCTCTTTACCTTTAAAATCAGTAAATCGCAAATCAATCCACTTTACATCATGTTCTTCAATCAAACTCATCGTTTTAGACATTACTAGTCTCCATTAGACATTATTTGCATTGGCGAAATACTGTCATTAACAAATTAATCATTCATCTGGTTTGTCTAAAGCAATTGGCATGCCAAAGCTTAAAACCGCCTATATATAGTTAAACAGCCAAAGAAAAACGACAAAAGCACCACATTAACGCAAATAACTATTGTAGCGCACCAATTTGGTGCTTACTGACAATAATGACATCGCCCGCTTCAGAAGCGACATAAACTATACTTGCCAAAAAGGATTATAATATTCCAACAATAATTGTTTCTAACATGTATAATACCCCACATTTTTGGCCTATAGAGGAATTACACGCTAATTACCCTCTGACAGGCACTAAACAAGTGGCAATTATGCCGCATACGTCTTGGAACTCACTCGGTTAGTTCTAAGGATCAAATTTAAATTAAAGGCTAAATAGAAACAATGGCTACAGATCTTAGTAAGTTACGCAATATTGCTATTATTGCGCACGTCGACCACGGCAAAACCACTCTAGTCGATAAGCTGCTAGAACAGTCGGGCACCTTGGATCGTCGTTCAGCGGGCGAAGAGAGACTAATGGACTCCAACGACCAAGAGCGCGAGCGCGGAATAACCATCTTGGCGAAGAACACTGCCATCGAGTGGAACGACTATCACATCAATATCGTCGATACTCCCGGTCACGCCGACTTCGGCGGTGAAGTTGAGCGTGTTATGTCAATGGTTGATTGTGTTCTACTCTTAGTAGATGCCGTAGATGGACCTATGCCACAGACGCGTTTCGTCACCCAAAAAGCCTTCGCTCAAGGTTTAAATCCAATTGTCGTGATCAATAAAGTTGATCGACCTGGCGCGGATCCAGACAACGCTGTCGACTTAGTTTTTGATCTTTTTGACAGTTTGGGCGCCACCGATGAACAGCTCGATTTCCCCATTGTTTTCGCCTCAGCGCTTAACGGTGTAGCTGGCCTCGATCACGAAAATTTAGCCGATGACATGACCCCTCTGTTTGAGGCGATCGTCAAACACGTAAAAATTCCCGATGTCGATATGGATGGTCAATTCCAGATGCAAATCTCGGCGTTAGATTATAACAACTACTTGGGTGTTATCGGCGTGGGTCGTATCCAACGCGGATCAGTTAAAGTCAATCAAAGAGTGGTCATCATTGGTAGCGACGGCAAACAGCGCACCGGTAAAATCCAAAAAATCCAGGGTCATTTAGGATTAGAACGGATCGATCAAGAGACTGCCCACGCCGGTGACATCGTCTGTGTTTCTGGTATTGATGAATTATTTATCTCAGATACTCTCTGTGACCCTGAATGCGTAGAGGCACTACCGGCGCTAAGCATCGACGAGCCTACTGTTTCTATGACCTTTATGGTTAACGACTCACCTTTCGCTGGTCAAGATGGCAAGTTTGTCACCAGCCGTAACATTAAAGAACGCTTAGATCGCGAGCTTATTCACAACGTCGCACTGCGGGTTGAACAAGGCGATTCACCGGAGAAGTTTATTGTCTCCGGTCGCGGCGAATTACATCTATCTGTTTTGATCGAGAGCATGCGTCGTGAGGGTTTTGAGCTGGGCGTGTCTCGTCCTGAAGTAATCCAACGCATCGTCGATGGTAAAACTCATGAGCCCTACGAAGAAGTGACCATCGATGTTGAATCTCAACATCAGGGATCTATCATCGAAGAGCTCAGCGCGCGTAAAGGCGACATGACCAACATGGAAGTCGACGCCGAACGTATTCGCCTCACTTTCATTATGCCCTCTCGTGGCCTGATTGGTTTTAGAAGTAAGTTTTTGACCATGACTTCAGGTACTGGCATCATGACTTCTGTTTTTGACCATTATGGTCCGGTTAAGGAAGGTGAAGTTGTCTACCGTAAAAACGGTGTATTGGTCTCTATGGTTACCGGTAAAGCACTCGCTTACTCACTGTGGGCGCTTCAGGAACGCGGCCGTTTATTCGCCACGCCGAACATCGAAGTATACGAGGGCATGCTCCTGGGTATTCACAGCCGCACTAACGATCTAGCGGTTAACCCAATTAAAGGTAAGCAGTTAACGAACGTGCGCGCCTCAGGCACCGATGAAAACATCCAGCTAACACCGGCCATCAAGTACACCCTTGAGCAGGCATTAGACTTTATCGAAGATGATGAGTTGGTTGAAGTTACACCTAACCACATCCGCCTTCGCAAAAAGCTATTGAGCGAGAATGAGCGCAGACGCTACTCACGCAAAGCTAAGTAATTATCATCCAGAACAGGATAGCGACTAGCATCCCGCTCTGGATGAAAAGAAACTAAGCAACTGCTAGACAATAAAAAGCGATACCTTGAGTATCGCTTTTTTTTACACCCTCAGTATCAACTCAAACTCCACTGCGCTATCCACTCTTGCTCAGTCTCCTCTATATAGGCTATTTCCAATGCCTCCTGCGCCCAGGCATGATCGGCAGCTAAAAACTGAAGCACCACGAGAGCCACCACTTTTGCCGCGATCACCTCACTCCACATCGTCTTGCTAAGGCAGCGCCAATGATCAACTTGCATTTTTTTAGGGTATTTTAAATTTTGCTCGCACTGCTGACAAATCATCAAACAATGCGATAATTCAGGCTCATTTGGCACCGGCTCTACTTCAAATATATGCAGCGATACTGAACTTGCCTCGCAGAGTTCGCACTGCGAAGAGCAGCGCCTGACCAACGTTTTTCCGAAATAGTTTAATCTATCTAGACGCTCTTGCTTTTTGCTTTGAGATTTTTTTGACAAAAGAATACCTAATCTACAATTAATATTGATGGTTAATATCTAGAGACCTCAGCTCAACGAAGCGAGTGAAGGCAAGCAAAGACCACAGCTTCAACGAGTCCGCAGGATTTTAAGCAAAATTACTGAAATGGCCAAGTCTCGCCTCTCTCAACTGTTTGGCTGTTGGGCCGATTTTTAACACCCATTAGCATCTTTTATATTGGGCTAAGTTATGCTCAAGCCACACAGTATAACCTCTGCCAACCAGCGCGCGAATATAAATTTATTAGAGAGGGAGACTAATAGAAAATAACTAAGAGCGACTTGAGTAAGTCGCTCTTAGTGTTGGAAAGTTATCCAACGAATGTCATAAAGACAACTGAGGAGTTTACAAAAACATCTATCTTTGAAAACAAAATTTACTAGGGGAATCTAGTCCACTAACAATAACATTTTTTGCAGATATTCTTATAGGAATTAGTCCTATTTATCTTCTCTCTGTCTTTTTTGGCCTCGGATAACCGTCGTTAAAAAGCACGAAACTGCGTTGGATAATCGGCGTTAAAAACGGCTCGATTATTGTTCGAGTAACAATTGATAGCTATCGGCATCTTTCCAAGCTGGAAACTTATCTCTAAAGCTCTCTAAATCATCCAAGCTAAGGATTTGAGTATGACAAAGCGCCTGGCTTTGAGCATCAAATAAAATATCACCCTTAAAATCAATGACCATCGAATCACCACTGTACGCCACATCATTAGCATCAACGCCAATCCTATTCACGCCTACGACATAACTTAGATTTTCGATCGCCCGTGCCTGTAATAAGCAGCGCCATGGCGTGCGCCTAGCCTGAGGCCAATTGGCAACATAGAGAACTAAATCATAGTCATTCTGACAGCGTGAAAACACTGCAAAGCGCAAGTCATAACAAACTTGCGGTAATATTCGCCAACCACGATACTGAATTAAAGTACGTACATTACCGCACCGATAGACCAAGTGCTCACCGGACATCCTAAAACAGTGTCGCTTGTTATAAACATCAATACTGCCATCGGGATGCACAAAGATAAATTGATTAAAAAAGTCACCCTCAAAGCTCACAGCAATACTGCCACAAATCGCGGCATTGAGTTTTTTAGCTTGAGCACGCATCCATGTTACCGTGCTGCCTTGAAGTTCTTGGGCTATCTTCTGCGGCTGCATCGAAAAGCCACTGTTAAACATCTCGGGCAGAACCACCAAATCAGTGTTACCCGCAAGCCCCTCTAATAATTCGGCAAACATGTTTAAATTGGCAGCCTCGTTTTCCCAGTGCAGCACATTTTGGATACTGGTGACGCGCATTTTCTTCATAATCGGTTCTCTTTTAGATTGGCAACTTTGGCTTACAGTGCAGCCAACTTCTCACATGCCTCGACTAAGGTGGCATCATTTTTGGCAAAGCAAAAACGCACCAGCTGCATTGATGGCGGTTTTTTACAAAAAACCGACATAGGGATGGCGGCAACACCGACCTCTTTGGTCAAATATTCGCAAAACGCCATATCCCCCAACGAACTGATTTTTGAGTAATCTAACACTTGGAAATAACTTCCGGCTGAGGGCACTCCACTAAAGCGACTGTTGAGCATCAGCTTATTAAATAGGTCTCGCTTTTGTTGATAAAAATCCGGAAGCTCAAGATAGTGATTGGGTTGTTTTTTCATCACATCGGCCAGAGCATATTGCAACGGGGTTGCAGTACAGAAATTTAGAAATTGATGTACTTTACGAAATTCCCTGGTTAATTGAGGCGGCGCAACACAATAGCCAATTTTCCAACCGGTCACGTGATAAGTCTTACCAAAGGATGAGATCACAAAACTGCGCTGATAAAGCTCATCGTACTTTACAAAACTTAAATGCTCGGCACCATCAAAAATAATATGCTCGTAAACATCATCTCCGATCAGTAAAATATCGGTTCCAGCCACCAGCTGCTGTAATTTTTCTAAATCTGCCTCCCGCATCACCGCACCGCTAGGATTGTGTGGCGAATTGAAAATAATCAACCGGGTTTGAGGACTAACTGCCGCCGTTATTGCCTCCCAATCAAGGGTAAATGCCGGTGCTTGTAACTGCACATGGACCGCCTTCGCGCCGTTTAAGACAATAGCAGGATCATAGCAATCAAAGGCGGGGTCTAGCACTATCACCTCGTCATTGGGCTGCACCACCGAGGCGATTGCCGCGTAGATAGCCTCGGTTGCACCTGAGGTCACGGTCACTTCTGTGTCAGCGCAAACCTTGCGCGAGTATAAACGCTGCACCTTTGCGGCAATTTGCTCACGCAATTCAACGATACCGGTCATCGGTGCGTATTGATTCGCCCCCCTTGCCACATGCGTTGCCACTGCATCTAAGAGTATTTGTGGGCCATTAAAGTCGGGAAAACCTTGGGCTAAATTGATCGCTTTGTGCTCTGCCGCCATCTGCGACATCACCGTAAATATTGTCGTGCCAATCTCTGGTAATTTTGATTCTGGATATTTCATATTACTTCTCATGGTTGCTAAATAACTAAAACTATTAGGCGTTTTCGCTTTCCCTGATTTTTTTCTACTATACAATACCAATTATCAAAAACAGCTTCAGCCCAAGGATTTACATATGACTCGCTTCCGCCCTTGCATCGACCTACATCAGGGTAAAGTTAAACAGATTGTCGGCGGAACGCTCAGTGACCAAGGCGCTGAGACTAACTTTGTCAGCGACCACGATGCGGCCCACTTTGCCGACTTGTATCGACAACAAGACCTGACTGGCGGACATGTTATCGCGCTGGGACCCAACAACGAAGCCCAGGCAAAACTGGCGTTAAGCACTTGGCCAAAAGGCCTGCAATTTGGTGGCGGAGTCACCTCTGCTAATGCCCAACAATGGTTAGATGCAGGCGCGAGCAAAGTGATAGTAACCTCCTATCTTTTTCAAGACAATCAATTTAGCTGGAGAAAACTGGATGAATTGGTTGAGGTTATTGGTACAGGGTCACTGGTATTAGATTTAAGCTGCAGAAAAACCGATCGTGGCTGGTATATCGCCACCAACCGCTGGCAGGATATCACCAACACCAAAATCGATGCCGCTAATCTAACCAAGTTATCGGGCTACTGCGCTGAATTTTTAATCCACAGTGCCGACGTCGAAGGCCTACAGGGCGGTATCGACGATAAATTAGTCACCCTCTTGGCTGAGCACTGTGATATCCCCGTCACCTACGCAGGTGGCGCGAGATCGGTCGACGACCTAGCTTATGTGCAACAACTCTCCGCTGGCAAAATTGACTTAACCATCGGCAGCGCGCTAGATATCTTTGGCGGCTCAGGGGTTACCTTAGCCCAGTGCGTAGCGTGGAACAACCAGTCTCACGCTTAACCAGCCCCTGCATAAGTGCTAGATAATTTCCTTAGCAGAGACACCAGTGCTCGAGATTTGTTGAGCCTCGCTGATCATGTCGACTTTGCACAACTTTACGGCCAAATCCCACAATCACATAGAGTATCGAGCAGGTTATTCTTATTAAAAAATAACCTTGAGGTAGCTCTATGCAACACTCATCACCGCCACCAGTTAGCAAGCGAGCAATCAACAGCGAAGTCGTTGGCTTCACCCCCTATAAAACCGATTTAGTCCCCCGACTTGTCACTTGTGGAACCGACCAGCTATGCATTGAGTGGGATAATGGCGCAACCAGTTTTTTTCATTACATTTGGCTCAGAGACAACTGCCAATGCGAGCGATGTGTCAGCCGACTTACCCGTGAGCAACTGTTTGAAATTTGTGATGTCCCCCTCTCCATAAAACCCAGCAGTGCCTACCTTAACCCGCAGCGACAACTCGTAATTGAGTGGGACTTTGAACACCACCACAGTCAGTACCTAGCGGGCTGGCTGCAGGCGCACTGTTACAGTGATGCAGCGAGGGAAAAGCATCAGTTCCAACCCCAGCTATGGGATAAATTGAGCATAGTGAGGCAACTGCCCCGCTATTGTGCTGCGGATATTATGTGCAGCGAAACCAGCTTGCTCAACTGGCTTAAAGACTTGCGCCTGGTTGGCATTAGCTTGCTGGAAAACGTCGGCACTACACCCGGTACTGTGGAAAAAGTTGCGCAGCGGATATCTTTTATCCGTCAGAGTAATTTTGGCAGAGTCTTTGATGTAAAAGCCAAAGCTAGTGCCAACTCCGCCGCCTATACTACCTTGCGCCTGCCCCTTCATACCGACCTACCCACTAGGGAGTTACAACCTGGGCTACAATTTTTACATTGCCTAATCAACGAAGCGACGGGGGGTGAATCGATATTGGTAGATGGCTTTAAAATTGCTGAATATATCCGTCGACACCAACCAGCGGCGTTTAAAGCGCTTAGCCAATATCCCCTTTCGTTTTACAACAAAGCTGTTGACAGTGATTATCGTTTTTCTGCGCCGCTGATCGGCACCGATACAACAGGGGCAATTACCGAGATTCGCATGGCCAATTTTTTACGCGGCCCACTGGCCATCGCCCCCGATCAAGTCATCGATCTCTATGTAGGTTACCGTCTTTTTATTGAACTTACGCGCCAGCAACGTTTCCAGTTTACGCACCGCTTAAGCGCCGGCGAATTAATCGTGTTTGATAACCGCCGGGTACTGCACTCACGCAATGCTTTTGATTTAAAACAAGGGGCCCGTCACTTACAGGGCTGTTATGTAGACAACGATGAACTCAACTCTAGAATTCGAGTATTAGAGCGCAACCTATAACATCCTAAACCGCCCTCTCGCTCGGATAGTTAATGCCAGATACTGAAGTTAGCACCGCTATCAGCAGACAAGCGGTAGCGGTAGACTTCAACATTAATCTAATCGCTCCGCCCTCGGCGCGATAAGATACTGTTTTCGATAACTGTGCGAAAACTGTGAAGCTGAGCTAAAACCGCAGCCCAACGCGATCTGCGAGATACTTAAGCTTGACTCACGCAATAATTGCCGCGCCTTAATGAGCCGTAATTTTATATAATAGCGCCTGGGGCTATTTTGCAGGTACTGGGAAAAAAGTCGCTCCAGCTGGCGCAGCGATATATGTACTTGCCACGCCAATTGCGCCACGGCAATAGGACTGACTAAATTGTCTTCCATCAACCTCAACACTTTTAACAGTCTAGGATTGTGCACTTTTAGTCGCCGGCTGATCGCGCTGCGCTGCGCGACATGTTGCTCCCTGGCTCCCCGACTAATAATTTGCTCGCAAATTTGTTCGATAAGACTCTTTTCACAAAAAGGTGCCATTAAGTACAACATCATATCTGTCGTAGCCACCCCACCGGCACAAGTCACGCAGGCACCATCCACCACAAATAGATCTGTGCTGATGCGGTGATCAGGATACAACTCGTTAAACACCGGCATCGCCTCCCAGTGCATCGTGATACAGTGCTCTTTGAGCAAGTTAGCTTTGGCGAGCAAAAAACAGCCGGTATCTAATGCGCCAATACAACCACCGCGGCGTTTGATCTGCTGCAGCCACTTAATACTGCGCATCGACAGATAACGCTGAGGATTAAAACTACTGTTCACCAACAGATTTTTCGGCAGTATTGGATGCTTAAAGCTTAGGTGGTTACTCAGTGCCATTTGATTACTGGCGAGCACACTCTCGCCCTCCTCACTAAAACACTGCCAGCGGAATAATTGCCTGCCCGCCAGACGATTGGCAATACGCAACGGCTCAATCGCCGACATCAACGAGATCATCGCGTACTCTGGCAGCAACAAAAAGGAAAAGGTAATCACCCCATCGGCATCGGCGCGCAGTGGCGAGTCTAGCGCTGCATCCATCGTACTTCACCTCTCACTATTTAACGCCTATTGCATTGCCTGCACCTTCAGGCTTATCGAGCAGGGCATGATACTCAAAGATACTCTGCAACTTAGCTTGCACCCTCTCACTGGCCAAACAGCTCTTGCCCGAGGTTAAGTCCATGTGTAATAACAGGTGCTCGCCAGTGGCCAACAACTTGCCGGAGGAGCTATCCGTTAAGCGGTGAAACAGATGCATCCGCTTGGCATCACAGCTAATCAGTTGGGTGGTTATCTGCAGCGGTTGATTGAGTTTCGCCTCGGCTAAATGCCGAATATGTGTCTCTAAGGTAAAGTAGCTGCCACCCCCGCTGATATAATCCTCATCGACACCGACAGTGAGCATAAATTTATCGGTCGCCGCGGACAACACCGTTAGATAGTGCGCTTCATTCATATGCCCGTTATAGTCAATCCATGCGGGCAGCACTCTGCCCTGATACATAATTAAAGGCTGAGCATGCAGTATTATCGCCGCTGGTTTTGCCGGCACTGCCTGCAATTGCTGATCATGGGCTTTAAGCAGTTTGCCTACCCCCCAATTGTGGGCCTTTTGCACCCGCATAAACCCCACTAAATTGTCGTCGCGAATCCGCTCTAGCTCTCTGATACTATAAGCACCCGATTGTTGATCAGATTGGCTGGCGATTTTTTCTATCAGCTCATCCGTCAACGCTGGCACATTGGTTAACTTGGACCAAGGCCACTGCAACGCGGGGCCAAACTGCGCCATAAAATGCGCCATACCGGCCTCGCCACCGGCAATCCGGTAGGTTTCAAATAAGCCCATTTGCGCCCAGCGAAGGCCGAAGCCAAAACGAATCGCATCGTCTATCTCCGAGGTGGTGGCGAGATCATCATTAATCAGCCACAGTGCCTCTCGCCATAGTGCCTCTAACAATCTATCGGCAATATGCGCCGCTATTTCACCGCGCACCAACAGTGGACTCATGCCTAACTCTGTCAGAATCCGCAATGCTTGCTGTTGTAAATCTGCACAATTATCAGCACTGGCTACCACTTCCACCAGCGGCAGTAAATACACTGGGTTAAACGGGTGCGCGACAAAGATTTGACTGGGGTTAGCGCTGTTTTGCTGCAATTGACTGGGGGTAAAGCCCGAGGTTGAAGAGCCTATTATCGCATCACTTTTGCAATACTTTTGCAGCTCTTTAAACACCGCATGTTTTACCGCCAGGCGCTCGGGCACACTCTCTTGGATCCACAGAGCATTTTCTACCGCCTGTTTTAGCGTGTCACAATAGCGAATAACGCCCTCTTCGGGCATCGCCACATCCGCAAGCGCGGGAAGGGACCTGCGCGCATTTTCCAACACTTGCTCTATTTTATCCCGGGCGTCAGCTTGCGGGTCAAACACATTAACGTCCCAACCATTTAAGATGAAACGGGCGATCCAGCCACCCCCGATAACACCCCCACCAATACAGGCAGCTTGTTTTCTCATCATTTAGTCCTCGTTGATTGACAGTGGTGCACGCTTTACTAGCTGCAACTTCTCTCTCACTTCACTGGGGGTCATTAGCTGGCCACCCAAGCTAGCGACTATATTGGCAGCCTTATCCACCAGCTGAGCATTGCTCGCCAACTGCCCTTTTGCCAGCCATAAATTATCCTCTAACCCGACTCGAATATTACCGCCCGCCAACATCGCGGCCGCGCAAAAGGGCAGCTGATGACGACCGATAGAGAAGGCGGAGAAAGTCCAGTCCTGAGGAATATTATTCACCATCGCCATAAAAGTAGTTAAATCATCTGGCGCCCCCCAGGGAATCCCCATGCACAGCTGAATCATCACTGGATCATCGATCAGACCTTCATCGACTAACTGCTTGGCGAACCACAGATGGCCAGTATCAAACACTTCAATTTCAGCACGCACCCCGGCTAACTGCATCTGCTTGGCCATGGCCCTGAGCATACCCGGGGTATTGGTCATCACATAGTCGGCCTCGGCAAAATTCATGGTGCCACAATCGAGGGTGCATATTTCTGGCAGACACTGCCTGATGTGCTCCACTCGCTCGGTGGCGCCCACCATATCAGTGGCAGCTGATTGAAGCGGCAGCGGTTGTTCGCTAGAGCCAAACACCATATCGCCACCCATACCCGCTGTCAGGTTCAAGATCACATCAACTTCAGCATCGCGCACTCTGTGGGTCAATTCACGGTACAGGGAGATATCCCGACTCGGCGCGCCAGTAATCGGATCCCTGACATGACAGTGCACAATTGCAGCACCGGCTCTCGCCGCTTCTATGCAACTTTTGGCAATTTGTGCAGGGCTGCGCGGCACTAAAGCAGAGCGGTTTTGCGTCGCACCAGAACCTGTCACCGCGCAGGTAATAAAAGGATTTAAATTCATCGATAATGGCATAGCGGCCTCATGGTTATCATTATTTTCCAGGCCAGCTTCTCACAACTGCTTGCGCCATTATTTACAGATTGCGAACAATATTTGATATTTTGCGAATACTCTGTATATTTTAAAGCCATGTCACTCTTCGCCCCCAACCAGAATTGTCTCAAGGTCAGCATTTTGCTATTACCTGAGTCTTCGCTGATGTCTTTGGCCTGCAGCTTAGATACCATGCGCGCTGCCAATCGTATTGCTAAAAAGCCTCGCTTTAGCTGGCAGATATTGAGCATCGATGGTCTACCGGTCGAGCTTTCCTGTGGTCAAACTATCCTCCCGGACGCCGCTTTCAACAGCCAGCACAGCGGGGACTTACTCATTTGTATCGCCGCTTTTCATCATCAACAGCATATGCCCAGCAAACAGCTACTGTTATTTAAACAGCGTGCCAGACATTATCGTTATTTAGGAGCCGTCGAGTCGGGGAGCTGGATATTAGCCAGGGCGGGCTTTCTCAACGGGTTGCAGGCAACCACGCACTGGGAAGACCTAGAAGATTTCAGCAATCAATTCAGTACTATCAAAGTGCAGCCTGATCGTTACGTGATCGATGGAGGTATTTTTACCACCGGGGGAGCCTCGCCGACTTTTGATCTGTTTCTACAACTGATCCGCAGTCGTTTTGGCCACACCTTGGCACTAGCAGTGGCCAGTGTGTTTATTTACGATGGCAACCATCGCGCCCACACCCCACAACCGATCGTCACACTCGGTCTGTTGCAAGGCCAATCACCGAGCATCAGCGCCGCTATCAAACTCATGCAAGCGCATATCGACGAGCCGGTGGCTATTAGTCAAATCGCCGCTGAACTGTCGTTATCGCGGCGCACCTTAGAGAAACAATTTCGCGCCCAATTAGGTATCAGCCCGCTGCAGTACTACAAGAGCATGCGCCTGCAGATTGCCAAAAAATTAGTATTGGATTCCCACAATAGTATGCAGGAAATTGCCCTACGCACTGGCTTTAGCTCACTGGCGGTTTTCTCCAGAGAATTCAAACTCACTTTCAACCACAGTCCGAGCCAATTTAGAAAGCAGGCGCATTAGTAATTCAACCTAAACTCAGCGATTCACCCAAAAATGTAGTGCAACCCTTTGGACTCTAGTGCGCTCCTCGACGGATTTGCAAAGAACATGGTGCCATGTTCAGCCACTTCTCCGGTAAATAGTAGCTAGGGTTGGATAATCAAATCATCGATTAAATTTCTAGCTGGCTCTACAAATTTTTGCCAGTGATCAAACTCTATTATGACCCCAAAATGTGGCACGGGCACACCATGCCCATCGACACCGTTGTGGATGCAGTTTAGATTAAGAGAAGCTGCCAAATATTTTTACAGCCTCAGCTGTACCCCAGATTTGACAATAACTCTTTGCTAATCCATGCTTAAATAATTCCTAATTAGCCGTGTCCATATAAAAATAAAACAGAAATGGAACTTATTAATGTTAAAAATCATAACTATCGATGATATTGTTTGGCCGTGTGAGCTTAGTTCATCGTTAAAAAAGAAGTTACTTTCTATCGCAAGCCTTAAACATGGAATTACACCTTTAGGTGGCTCACCAAAACATCCCTTTAGTAGCGATATTTGTTACCTATTTAAGGGGATTGCATTACTTAATACTTTTACACCGGATACTTCGACGACCATCGGTGGTGTTATAGGGCCTAAGGATTGGATTGGTATTAGTGGAATGAATGAAGCATATCGGCCTGTTTATACGACAGAACAGATCGATCCTATCGTGTTAATGGCATTCCCTCACAAATTATTATTAAAGTTAGCAGAACAAGATACGGAAGTGTTCAAATTTTTATTCCATATAGCTCAGACATTACTCAAAAAATGGACACAAGTAGCAACCACAGTGATACACGATAAAGAAATGCGTATTGTGTATTCTCTACTGGAATTGCTGGTGCTCCACCCTAAAAAAGATGATGTAATAACCAGCATCAAAATTACCCAACAACAGCTATCTTTACTGTCAGGCATTTCTAGACCTCGGGTTAATGAAGTACTAAAAAAACTGGAAATAGCCGAAGAAATTGAAATAGCGCGTGGGGGTTTACGAATAATTAACTTGCCAAAGCTAGCTGCTCGCTTAAACAGTCTCAACGTTAGTATGCGTGACCCTAGAGAATTCATTAGTCAACATCTCTAGTGTCCGGTTAAGTAGTTAGCCACAAAAATTGATTTTTTCGAAATATTTCAGTCGGATTTTAACCGTTAAGCACATAGATTTAACAGTACTATTATGCTTCACCTCTCCAGCCACAGTTGTGCCGTTTAATAGCCATATTGATGGAGGGTTTGCTCGCTTAGATAGTTTAACT
>JABSRA010000041.1 GCA_013215445.1 Oceanospirillaceae bacterium | reverse complement strand
AGGATAACTGGGATACTTCCCCAGTTCACTAGACAGTTTTCATCTTCTCAAAATATGTTTCTTCAAACCGGTGCTTTTCAAGGTAGTTGTCGCCTGCGTTTGGATCAATGGGGTTAGATCAATGGAGTCAGAGTAAATTGATAATCAAGTCTGAGTGATTGATGACCCAAGCAATGCGGGGTCAGTCAATATAAGCTTGATGGCGAGCATAAATCTTCGAGTTATCTGAAGAGTAGGGTAGGGGTTGATTTGTGGGTAAATCAATTTACTCTGACCCTATTGATTAAGATTTTTGATTATGACCCTATTGATTATGCAATTTTCTTGAGGGTTATGCCGTTGCTGCCACCTGTTGGCTACAGCAGTGCTTAGCCGTATTGTTTTTCAGCAAAGGCGATGCTTCTGTTGTTTCTTGTTTCGAGTTGCGCATCGATGCAAAAACTATCTTTTAAGGTGGCGGCTGTGTACACATCAGAAGTTGCGCCAAAAGACACCACCTTACCTTTCTCCATGACCATTAGTTGATCACAAAAACTCGCCGCCTGATTAAGATCGTGCATCGCTATAATCACGCTCAAGTGTTTTCTATCGACTAAATCGCGTAGCAGCGCGAGAATCTCCAACTGGTATTGCCAGTCTAAATAGGTGGTAGGTTCATCCAATAAGAGTATGTCTACCTGTTGTGCCAGGGCCATTGCCAGCCAGACTCTCTGTTGTTGCCCGCCGGAGAGTGAAAGCATGTTGCGATCTTTAAAACTAGTCACATCGGTGACCTGCATGGCCCAATCCAGTGCTTGATAATCTTTCTCTGACATCTTTTGCCAGTAGCCGAGGTGGGCAAATCGACCCATTTCTACTAATTTAATCACGCTGATATCATCCGGTGCTACCGGCCTTTGGGATAATAACGTCATGCGCCTTGCCAGTTTTTTCCTGGGCCAACGATGAGTGGCGACACCCTCGAACATGACTGCCCCGCTATCAGGTATTAACGTGCCTAGAATGCCCCGCAATAAGGTACTTTTACCGCTGCCGTTGGCCCCGAGCAGTCCCAGCATAGTGCCTTGCTCTATGCTGAGGTTGCAGTCGCTAATAATATTGTTGGCGCCGTAACTTAGGGACAACTTCTCAATATTTAACATATGCTTATCTCTATAATAGCAGTTATATTAACTGGATAAATTTTGCTTTCTGAGCAGGTACAAAAAATAGGGCACACCCAATATCGAAGTCACTATACCAATCGGCATCTCCATTGGCACAAATAACATCCGGCCAATCAAGTCGGCGACCACCATCAACCAACCGCCGAGCAATGCGGTGACCCACAGCGACAATCGATGAAAAGAGGGAATCAGTATTTTTGAAATATGCGGCACAATCAGCCCGACAAAAGCGACTGGGCCTACCACCGCGACGGCTGTTGCAGCCAATAGCGCCGCTAATGCCAGCAGTCGCGATACCCAAAAAGGCACATCGACGCCACTGGCAGCCGCCTGTTCGGGGGGGAGCTGTAATTGTGATAATGTCCGGTGGATAAACAGGCAAATACTGAAAAGTACCAGTGACCAGGGCCAGAGCGCATGGAAATGCAGCCAGCTGCGCCCGTATAAAGAACCTGCCATCCACTCGACGATAAGTTCACCGTATGAGCCTCCCCATACTGCGAGCACACCCGTGACGGCCGCGCTAAAAATCGCGGCAACTGCGACACCCACTAAGGTTAAGCGGATAGCATCAAGTTTAGCTGTCGTCCAAATTTTCCAGACTATCGCGGTGGCTAACAATCCGCCCAGCAGCGCGACTAAAGGTAGGTAAATAAGCGGTAGGGGGGTGCGACGATAGGGATCTGGGTTAGTGAGAAAAATATCTCCCAATAAAAATAATGACACTACGGCCAGACTCGCTCCCGCTGATATGCCTAATAGCCCAGGGTCAGCGAGAGGATTTTTGGTGATGCGTTGTAATAGATAACCACTGACGGCAAATTGCGCGCCGGCGAGAAAGGCCACTAAAGTTCTAGGTAGGCGCAGCTCCCACAAGACTCGCTGACTATGACTATCTTGACTAAACCAGCTGACTTGATCACTGGCGCCGAAATTCATCGAAAACCAGATACTGATCAGCACCACAAAAACAACGTAAATCGATCTACTAACTAGCACGCTTGGTTTTTCCCTGAGAGATGATATAGGCAATCAATAGCGGGCTACCTAAAACGGCAGTGACAACCCCAACTGGCATTTCTTGTTTAATGGCCAGTAACTTACAGAAAGTATCCGCCCAGAGTAACATGGCGGCACCCAGCAGCATGCACAGCGGTAACCATTTGGTACTGGAGCGCGGCACGAGCCGCGAGGTTAAATGCGGGATAACTAACCCGACAAATCCGATTGGACCGGCGACAACAACGGTAGGAGCAACCATGGCGATGGCAGTAATTGTCAGTAAAAATCTCCAGCGGCCGGCGTTATACCCCAGAGAACTGAGTTGTTCATCGGTTAACTGTAACCAGCGAGTTTGGCTGGCACATAGTGTGACCGCGATGACAGTGAAGATAAACCAAGGCAATATCATGGTGACTTGCGACCAGCTTCTGCCGCTAAAGCCGCCGGCCAGCCAATAGAGTAACTCGGATGCATCCGCTCTGGCATGAATCAGTACAGCTGCGATGATCGCCAGACATAGCGCATTGATAGCGGCGCCTGATAAGACCAGCTTCATAGGGTTGGCATCGCGAATGCCGCTCAAACTGAGAGAGATGAACCCGACTACCAGGCCGCAAATTAAACCCAACCAGGGAATGTAAATAAGGGGCAGCCACTGGTAGGTCACAGCTAATACAATCCCCAGAGCCGCGCCATTGCTAACGCCTGTTAACCCCGGAGAGGCTAAATTGTTGCGACTAACGCTTTGCATTAATGCGCCTGAAGCCGCCAACATAGCGCCACACATTGAGACTAATAGCAGTCGTGGAAAACGTAATTCGAATACAGAAATCTTAACAATAACGCTAACTTCGCCGGTGAAAGCGTTATATATTTGCTGCCAAGATATGTTGCTGTAGCCGGTTTTTAAACTGATAGCTGCCCCAAGGATTATCAGCATCAAACATAACCATACATTTATCCATAACCGGCTAGTCACCGCCGGTCTTGCAATCGCCATCAATGTGGGCATCTTTGGCATTTTTACTTAAATTTAGTCACTGCTATCTGAGTGGGCACATAGGGCTTAGGGAAGTTCTCTGGATCGATGATGTGTGATAACTGCTCTAGAATGTACTGGCGCGCTATTGGTCCTGCCCCTTCTTTAAAGTGTTGTCCCACCACATACACCTGATTGTTTTTGACTGCTTTTAAGTGTGGCCACACAGGATTTTTGACGTAGCCGCGGGGTTTTGTTGAGTTAAATAAGATTAAAATATCTGGATCTTTTTCCAGTAATTCTTCTAGCGGCATACGATAGCCTAAAGGAAGGGAAGCCGGTGCCAGCGGATTTTCCCCGGCAACATTTTTTACCCCTAGTCTATTCATTATACTGACGGGCATAAACTGATCATAATAAACATAAGGGACTTCACCACTGCTAACTAGCATAGCTGCAGTCAATTTTTTGCCCTTAATTTTTTCAGCTCTAAGCTTAATCGCCTGCTCAAAATCACTATTGAGCTTAGCGCCTTTCTCTGCTTGGAAAAGTAATTTGGAAACTTGCGAAACCATTCGCAGAGAATCTTCATAAGTGATTACATCAAACGCGAAATAAGGTGCTATCGCTTCAAATTGCGTCGCCTTCTCTTCAGTGTAACGTCTGATAGCGATAGTGGCGTCGGGGCGTAATTGTGACAAGATTTCAAAATTGGTTTGTGCACGTAAGCCTAAACTGGTTATTTTGGCAATTTCTGGCGTGAGGTAAGTGGGTGTTGGTGCTTTACCAAAGGTAGATGCGGCAATAGGTGTAATCCCAAATTCGGACAGCACATCCGCCGCAAAGGTTGAAACAGCAGCTATTTTAACCGGAGCTGCAGGCAGTTGCACTTTAACTCCCCTATCATCTGTAATATCGAGCGCCCATGAATGGTGAGACATCAATAGCGCGACTGTAATCATCAAAAATTTATTCATATATATCCCTTTTTATCCTCAGCTAAAAGACTCAACTAGCTATCGAGTTTTTGATCGGCAATAAAGATTGCTATCAATTGGTTGTTTTGGTTATAAAGATCAGTGCAGCAGTTCTCTGTACATCAGTGGCTGACGTTATTGAATCAACCGCCTCCATTGTTAGCCATTGCAGAGATTCACTGATTTAGAAGGTGTTTCCCTCCGCTATGCGAGTGTGTATATATCTCTATCAAAGTGCCCAGCGCCTTTAAGCTTGATGAAAACAATAGAATTTAAGCAAAGGCCTGCGTCGACATTAATACGGTTGAGAATTTTAAATATAAAGCTAATGATAATCAATATTAATTACTGTTTTCCTGTAAAAAACTACCAAGCTTAGTTTACAGCGGGGTTTAAGATACAGAATAGATACAGCTATGCTCTTTTTAGGTGGCCAAAAATTAGTATGTCACTACAGTCAGAGTAAATTGATCAGTTATTCTGGGTGTATTATGAGCAAATAAATGGCGGGTCAATCAATATCAGCGTGGTGGCGACCAGAAAGTTTAGAACTAGCAGAAGAGTAGGGTGGGGTTGATTGGTGGGTAAATAAATTTACTCTGTGACCCTATTGATTCCTGACCCTACTGATTCTAAATAGGCATAACTTATTTTAAATTATGTGTTTAAATTTGTTTTTAGCCTTTATTTGCATCCCGAAACTTGAGTTTTAACTGTCGTTCCCTATAGGCACTGGGAGTCGTTTGTAGATGTTTTTTAAAGGCGCTATAAAAGGCACTCTTAGAATTAAAACCAGCGTCCATAGCAATATCCAGAACCGCTTTGGAGGGGTGAACCACCAACAATTTAGCGGCGACAGCTACTCTCAAAGCATTGATGTAATCATAAAAACAACTGTCTTTATCAGCATTCAGTGCCGCCGATACCTGGTGTAAACTAAAGCCACTAGCCTGTGCCAAATCACCCAGAGAGAGCTGGTTATTTAAAAATAGTTGCCGCTCGGACATTAACCTATTTAGCTGTTCTAGAATAATACTGCAATTCGGAGCATCCCCTTGCGGTTCATCGGCCGGCTTTGCTGCAGCTGCTAGTGAATATTCCACTAGCAGCGGGTCACTATGGTCTGTGAGCGCCTGAGCGCAAAAGTCATTTTTTAAACAGAGCATAAAACCGGCTGCAGCAATCCATAAGTTGGCGTTAAAATAACTCTCATAATCTGGATTAAACCAGTTCAACATAGGCTCCAAACACAGCACATAAAGAGCGAGACTCACTAACAATAACAGCCAATAACGAGCAAAACTTAAATCATGCTTTTCTAAATTGGCGAAGATGTTTAGATTGCGCCCCAAACTTGCTTTTAGCCTTATAATCGCCAGCCATGGATAGACAATTAAACTAATGACATAGGCAGTGATAAGCAGTACTTCAAGTGCTCCCAACTGTGCAGGCCAGCTTAGCGAAACAATTAGAATGAGTATAAAAAGTAATCCGGCCGGGGCAAAATGAAAACGGTTTATTTTGCTTAGCTGGTCGCTGTTAAACTGCGCTGTGGTCATCAAAGTGACATATAAATAAACACAGGGCCCTATTAGCAAATGACTGGCCATCTGCAGCCCTATATAAAGCGGCGGTGGGTTTTGTAATAGCTTAGATAAAACCAAGAACTCATCTAGTTGCTGCAGCGCAAATACCCCCAAGAAAACCACTAAAAAGCTATTTGCAATACGGGTATTGACTCTTTGTTGCAGCGTACAAAGTCTACTGATTAAAATAACAAAACAGACGCAGCCAATAGCGAATGGCAGCGCTGAAATCGGGATCATATAAGGTGTCACTGTATGTTTCCTATCTTCTTTTTTATCACTGGAGCTTTTACCCTCTGGTTGAAAAAGCTAATCTCAGTGTCTAATAGCCTGCTCTAATGCGCTATCTTGCTTTGTTGCAAATAGGGATAGCAGCGGATAGTGATCGGTGCCAAGATACTTTACCGCTATATGCGGAATAATCCCGACGCCCTCTGGGGAGTTGTCATAAACACTAATTTTTTCGCTTCCAGTACGCCGAGATTTTTCTTTATCTGTCACGGCTATTTTCCGATAAAGCTCAGTACTCATCGAGATAAACCAGCCGTTACTGGTATGAAAACTTGATACATCGGAAAAGGAGCCTGTGGTTGTTTCTCCGATAATAGTTACTCTTGGAATTTCGTCCATCGCCATGGCAAAAACTTCCGCAGCACTGACGGTATGCTTAGAGGTGAGCAAGACAATATCACCTCTAAAGTAATCTTGCTGGCTGGCTAGTTGTTGACGATAAGCTGTCGACCACTGCAACTGCTCGGAGCCAACATACACTCGTTGTTGTTTGCTGAATACTGGTCTCTGTGTATCGTTAAAATAGCTGGCAATTAACAAACTAATTTGATCGAATCCACCAAAATTATTGCGCACATCAATAATTATTTTACGGTAACCTTGTTGTTTTGCTATAGTCATTACCTGCTGCATAAAGTGCTCACATGCTCGCGCTAGTTTTTGATAATCAGCGGTACTGGCTCTACCGTTAAGACTGGCGAAATCCAACATTGAATTCAACTGTAAATAGCCTATGTTTTCCTGCTTAATTTTACCAAAATAAGACACAACTCCCCAGATATCACCCAGCATTAATAACCGCTTAGACTGCTTCTGCAGCTGGCCGTCAGTTTCCAGATACTCGGATAAATAGGTTTTTTCTGGGTTGTTTAAAACAGCCCTGCGCCTAGAGTAATGGTTACTTTTATTGACCTGATAATCCCAGTTAAATTGCTCAGCCTGCATTTCTACATGGTCATCTGCCTGAATAATAACACCAGCCACATTCTTTTCGCCTGCGGCATATTCCAGTAATTCACTCAGCAGCGAAAACAGCTGTTTGGCATTATTAGTGTGTAAAGCTCTGGTTTTATACTGCTCATATTTAGCCCGCCACTGCTGCGCGCTAATGCCTCGGAGCGCTAAAAACCCATAATATTGCGAGAAGGCGTTCCAGACTATATCTAAGTCAATAACAGGGCGATGCTGATAAGCGGCATTGAAAGTGCGGTGCTTTGCGCATTGATCTGGCAACTGTTTGATACTTTGTAATTTGGGATTGTACAATGCACCATGATCAATAAAACTCAATTGCTGTTGCGCTGTTAAAAAGTAACGCTCGATATCTACTGGTAAATAAAAGGCCAGTGGGTCTTGTAATTGTTGCTTGCTTAATCGGTAGCAACTAGCATTACTTCCCACGTCTTTATCACTGTAAGTTACCTCATAAAAGCTTAACTGCTGCTGTTCAATGGCAACGATTAAATGCCCTGTTGGCAGCAGCCAAAGCCCTTCAAGGTTTGTTGCTGCTTTGAGCTGACTGATTAATCCGGGAAATACATATAACAACAGACTGACTAATAGAATTAATTTCATGTCTCACCTACCCAATTAATGTTTATGTCACTATAAACATTCCTTAGAGCATTGCGTCCGGCTACTTAACTCTCCAGTCTCTTTGCTTATAAAGTAATAAAAATCAAGGTGTTAAAAATAAAACAATCCTCCGTCTTAGACTGTTGTGTTTCTTTTAACCCCCTAGTATCAATGGGGTCAGAGTAAATTGATAAAGTTTTCTGAATATTTTATGACCCAAGGCATGGTCGGTCGGTCAATGCCAGCGTGGTGGCGACCATAAATATCAGGAGAGTAAGGGCAAAGATTGATTTGAGGAGAAATCAATTTACTCTGACCCTATTGATTCCAAGAGAGAGCTACGATCATGACCCCCAGAGAGGATTTGGCTAGTCCTGTATATGCTTTGTTATTACTGAATTTGTTTTAAACATCGATCAGCTTCAAGCGGAATCTAGGGTCTTGTCTTTTGACTTTGAGGTAAAAGGCAAGAACTGACCCTAAAACCCCGCTCGGCTATAGCCGAGCAGGAGCCGTCTTATCTTGAGCAAACTTTCCTGCTATCGGCTGCTATTGGCCTTTAAGGGTAAAGTATTACCCCGATAATCGGTTAGCAACAGCGCTAGTGCCTGCTCCATCTCTTTATACTCTAGCTGCCCGCTAACATTGATTGTTTCAAGCCCTTCAGTGGCGATGTCATACAACTCTTTGGCAATGACCTTTGTATCATCACTGTGAAACCATTCAACATATCGCCAGTCTTGGGTTCGCACGCTGTAGCCCATCGTCTCTCTACCGTCTGGCCCACCCCAGATGCCATGGCGTAAAAACTGACTAAATGCATGAGATTTCCCCTTATGTTTTGCATTGTAAATCAGCGGAACGAAGCTTTTGCCCGCCAAACCAATAGGGTGAGGCAGACCAACCAAGTCACATAATGTAGGATAAATATCAACTGATTCAACTATTTGGCTACGTTTAGGGTCTTCAGTTGCAAACGTACTAGGTTTTATAATCAGCGGTACTCGGGTATCCATTTCGTAATTGGTCATTTTACACCAACTACCATAATCTCCCAATTTCCAACCATTGTCTCCCCACATTACAATCACAGTTTCATCTAGGATGCCCAATTCTTCCAAGTGATCCAGTAGTTTGCCTATTTGCGTATCAATATAAGTGACGGACGCAAAATAACCGTGTCGCAATAATCGGGAGTCGTCTGCATTCAATTGGGATTGATTGGGGTGATCGGTCTGTTTAAAATCGCTATAACCGCGCAATTCACGTAAATTGTTCAGCGCCATCGGTGGGGCACCAAGAGGTGGCATATCGAACTCCGCCAAGGTTATTTTCTCCCTATCGTACATATCCCAATATTTTTTGGGCACATTAAAGGGTAGATGTGGGCGGTAGTAGCCTATACCGAAAAAGAAAGGTTGTTCTCTAGCGTTCAGCTCAGTTATTTTTTGCATCGCCACCAGAGTTTGAGCCCCATCGTAATAAGCGTCATCTGCGACATCAGGCATCTCTGTTGCGCAAGCTTTCAGATACCACTGGCCAAATTCGTCAATATGCTGTTGTTCTTCACCTTGTTGGCGAATTGCGGATTTTCTCTGCTCAAGAAAATCAAGGTTGCTATCATCTCGGTACACAGCATCGGGATCGTAAGGGTAACCTTCAATGCATATACGTGGTTCTGACCATGATTGTGGGTCGGGTTTGTCGTTGTGATAGATCTTGCCAATCGCCGCTGTGTGGTAACCATGTTGCTTAAAGTGTTGAGGCAGTGTCACGATGTCTGGTTGCTCATCTCTGAAATGTTTATCCAATCCCCAGACCCCCAATTGATCGGGTCTTTTGCCCGTAAGCATACTGGCACGCGAGGGATTGCAAAGGGATACTTGCACATAAGATCTATCAAAATAACAGCCTAGGGATGCTAGACGATCGATATTGGGAGTGATCACATGTTCGCAACCATAACAACCCAGCTCTGGTCTTAGGTCGTCAACAAATATAAAAACTACATTAGGTTTATCGATGCTCATGGTATTCCTCAAACTAGTTTAAAGAAAAGGTCGATGGGGCGGATTAGAATAACCTTAAATTAAGCTTGCTGAGGTTGCAATACACCACCGCTATCCAGCGGACATCTGGAAGACGCCAGCAGCAATTATCGTGATTTTCTCGCTGGTGGATTAAATCAGTCATCATCCTTTGAAGAGTTGCAAAATAAAATCTTTTTGGGTGATGATACCTTCGTAGAAATATCCGATATAAAATAGATATAGGGCAAGATTTATCGGTTATAGCAGCAGCCCAGAAGCGTAATGCCCCGCAGGCATTGGAGTAATATGATCAAAAGGGTAATAGCAGAGGTGCCGCAATTTGTACTGCGTATAAAAGCGCTGGTTATCGTTTAACAGAGATAGGCGGTTTCTATGGGCTTCATTATTCGCCTGTTAGTCGGATTGTTAAGTCGCAGGGGGAAAAAGGCCAGACTCCATTGTTGCTTCTTCACCTTTATCTTCTGCAGCCGCTGCTATATTACGTTTCTATTATTTTTAAATTCGATTAAAAAATCTAATTAACAGTATAGTTCTGCGCCTTTATGACTGTTGCCTGTAATAGAACAAAATGTGGCTTTATTGCTTATTTATCTATTTAACCTCGCTTCGTATGATGACCCCACATTACACATACGGAGCAATCACATGAAAACCTTAAGCAAATTCTCTTCCCTATTGGCAGCCGCGACCTTGTTGTTCAGTGTTAGTAGCATGGCTACCCCGGACCCCGAGCGCTTTGCCCAGACATTAACTCCAGACAACGCCATCCTGGCCATGATTGATCACCAAACCGGATTGATGGTGGGGGTACGTGACATGAATCCGGCCCAATTGAAAAACAACATTCAGGGACTAAGTAAGATGGCCAAGGTGCTTAACCTGCCAAGCGTGGTCACCGCCAGTTACCCACAGGGACCAAATGGGCCGGTCATGTCAGAGATCACCGACATCTTAACTGACGCTACCGTAGTGAATCGTCAGGGTGAAATCAACGCTTGGAAGTCTCCTGAATTTAGAGCAGCCATTGAAAAGTCCGGCCGCAAAAAAATCATCATGGCAGGTATTGTGACTGACGTGTGCCTAATGTTCCCGGCTATCTCGGCGGTGGCTGCGGGTTATGATGTGTATGCGGTGGTGGACGCCTCAGGTACTTGGGACGAAGTGAGCCGTGAAGCCGCTATTCATCGTATGACCCAAGCGGGTGTTAAGGTGGTAACTTGGGCCTCTGTCTTGGCCGAGATCATGGATGACTGGCGCAGCCCCATGGGCCAGCAGTTAGGAGCCGTATTGGGTGAGCACACGGCTTACGGATACGTTTACCAGAGTTTTATGGCTAACCAGAAATAATCAACGTTATAGTGGAGAGGGTAGAGTTTTCTGCCCCTTTTATATTTTCTATTGATTACCTATGAATCAAAACTGTCGGCCAGATAATCCAATAATACTCGCAGTTTTGGGGTAACCCCTTTACGGCTTGGGTATACAGCATAAATATCCAAAGCGTTGCCCACACACCCATCTAACACTCGCAGCAGTTTCTTTTCTTTAAGTTGACCCGTACATAAATAGTCAGGCAACAGGGCAATGCCCATATGATCCACCGCCATCTGTAACAACACATTAAAATCGTCGCAGATAAAGGCGGCATTGATATCCACGTATTTTTTTTGATTATCTACGGTTAGCTGCCAGCGTTGTTTTTGGGCCGAGGCACTCATGAACAAACAGTTATGTTGGGCTAGATCATCTGGGGTTTTTAAGGTTTTTTTGGCCTGACTCTTGGTTATATATTGGGGGCTGGCATACAAGTGTAATTTCACCGAGCACAATCTTTTGGAAATTAAATTTGAATCAGGCGACGGCCCTACCCGAATGGCCAAATCAAAGCCTTCTTCAACAAGATAGATGCGCCGATTACTTAATTTTAAGTCCAGCTTTACCTGGGGGAAAGACTCATAAAAACCTGCTAGGCGAGATGCTAACAAGGTTTGCCCAACAGTCACCGAAGCGCACACTTTTAACCAGCCCTTGGGCACCGCTGCCATGGCTTCAACACAGCCTTGGGCGTTGGTCATTTCTTCATGAATGCGGGCACAGTGTTCGTAATAAATTTGGCCAATTTCGCTGAGGCGTAACGAGCGTGTGGTGCGTTCTAGCAACAACACCCCCAGCTGTTCTTCCAAACGGCTCACCTTGCGGCTGATGTTGGACTTGGGTAGGCCTATACTATTAGCAGCCTTAGTGAAACTGCCTTGTTCCACCACAGTGCGAAAAACCATCATGTCATTTAAATCGGGCATTGTTACTCCAGATGGAACGTTAAGTTACTCATGCGAGTATTTATCGCATAGCAGGTTACAAATATACTGGTTTAAAATCAATACAGCATACATAAATAAATTAGGAGCACATTATGGAAATTTTAAAATTTGATGACCTAACTCAAGGTGGCTTTGCCGGGCTTATCGAACGTCGTTTTGTCATGGACCAAAGGGTCTTTGGCAGCTCCAAAATACCTGGGGTATTTGACGGCATAGGCAATTTTGTTTACCTGGCCGATGCTAACTTTTTACCCAAGGGTGAGACCGGTATGCACGCTCACCAGGAAATAGACGTGATCTCTGTGATGGTAGATGGCCGCGTGAGCCATGAAGGTTCGCTGGAACACGGCCAAAGTTTGCATTCAGGGGCGGCTCAGGTCCAACGGGCCGGTGCAGAAGGGTTTAAACACAATGAAATTAACCCCGATGATACACAAAATAACATGATCCAACTCTGGGTAATGCCAGATGAAGCCGGCGAGGCTGCTGGTTATAAAATGTATGAACCCAAGCAGGGAGAGGTTACCCATATTTACGGTGGTCCCAAGGGACAGGATGGCACTTTTTATAGTGGAACTTCCATAAGCGTGGCTAATCTCAACGCCGGGCAAACCATAAAGCAGGAGGGCAAAGTTATGGTTTACCTCACGCGTGGCAAAGGCACCATCAATGGTGAGGCGGTGAATGGTCGTACTTTGGTGCGCAGCGACAGCGGTGTGAAGTTTATAGCAGAAGAAGACAGCCAGCTTATATTAATTTACTTAACGCACTAATCATTAACCAGTAGGAGCAAGCCCATGAAGCAAGCCAATATAAAACCTCCTAGCAAGCATGTTATGGCCGTGCTGACCTTTCTGGCGCTGTTGCCGCTGGTGTATTTTATTCCACCTTGGGTGATGGCACATATTAGTGATCGCCATGCTTGGGTGACGCTGATCTCGGTGGCCTGCATTGTGCCAATCATTACCTATGTGTTGTTGCCGGGCATGTTGTGGCTGAGAGCCAAGCTGAAAGGCTGAATACCCTTGGGCATAGGCGCTCTATATCACGCCTTCCATGGATGGTGGAAGCGAAAGGGGCGGGGTCAGGTCTTGTCTTTTGCTTTTGGTGTATAAGGAGTAATCTTAGTGGATGAGTAGACCGCTAAGAATCGAATTTAATGGTGCGTTATACCATATTACTTCAAGGGGTAACGCGCGATCGGATATCTATTTAAAAGATGCAGACCGACACGCCTTTTTGAATATCTTGGATAAGGTTTGCCAGCAGTATAATTGGACTATACATGCATATTGCTTGATGACGAATCACTATCACCTGCTCGTTGAAACTCCTGACGCCAATCTCTCTCGAGGCATGCGTCAGTTAAATGGTGTATACACGCAAAAATTTAACCACCTACATAACCGTGTGGGCCATATATATCAAGGTCGTTACAAAGCTATCATAGTACGACGTGAAGCGTATTTATTAGAGATGACGCAATTTGTACTGCGTATAAAAGCGCTGGCTATCGTTTAACAGAGATAGGCAGTTACTATGGGCTACATTATTCGCGTGTTAGTCGGATTGTTAAATTGCAGAGGGTAAAAGGCAAGGCCTGACGCCGTTCATTTTTTGTTCGTTTTAGAGTAAAAGATGGAACCCCATATTTGGAAGTACATCATCGAACCAGGCTGGCCAATGTGGACTTGATACCTTAGAAAATGCTATTGCAGTTTGCCCAAACTGCCACAGGGAAATGCATTACGGAGAAAATTTCGTATAATCGCTGCTGATTTTTTGAGTATAAAGCATGCACTAGGCAAGGCTGCTTATCTGTATTTAGATTTGGCCAATGCTACCACTGTTAACCCCAAAGACTTTCGAGGCTTTGACCCCAGCAATTGGCTTTAACTAGGTAAAAACTTAGCGTAGCCTTTCGTATAACCTAAACTAAAGAAACGAAAAGAAGAGTATACTGATCTATCCTAGGAGCACCAAAACATACAAGGACAAGTAAATGTTTTTAAACCCAGTCCCCTTTTTCAAAATATATCATCAATTTCCCAGGGCAGGGCTGCTAATCTTGTCATTGATTTTGTTTTCTTCTGCTAATGCAACAGGTTTTGAGGCTGGTGTTACCGCCTATAAAGCAAAAAATCACAAGACAGTGTTGCAGGAGTGGATACCTTTAGCTGAGCAAGGAGATGTGCATGCGCAATACAACATCGGGACTGCATACATGTACGGCGATGGTGTTGTTCAGGATTATAAGCAAGCAGCCAAGTGGTATACCTTGGCAGCAGATCAAGGGGATGTTCATGCGCAAGGCCACCTAGGACTTCTGTACCAAAACGGCCTAGGCGTTGTTCAAGAATATAAGCAAGCAGTCAGGTGGTATACCTTGGCAGCAGATCAAGGGGATGCTCATGCGCAAAGCTACTTAGGGCTTATGTACCAAAACGGCCTAGGCGTTGTTCAGGATTATGTCATTGCTCACATGTGGGTGAATATGGCGTCAGCAAATGGTCATTCCAGATCCGCACAGTTTCGGGATTTATTAGCGAAAAAGATGACTCTTAAACAAGTTGAGCAGGCCGAACAAAAAGCGCGTGAATGGGTGGCCAACCACAATAATTAGATTGCGAGCTTCACACCAAAAAGAGATATGCCTATCTGGTGCAGGCTTTTAGAAGAGGTTAGCTTATAATACGAATCAATGGGGTCGATCAATGGGGTCAGAGTAAATTGATAAGTTATTCTGAGTGTTTTATGACCAAAGGTATGGCTGGTCAGTCAATATAAGCTTGGTGACAACCATAAATCTTAGAGCTATCAAGGGAGTAGGGAAAGGATTGATTTGTGGGTAAATCAATTTACTCTGACCCTATTGAATATGAAGCGATATTTTTAATATAAGCCTTGTCATCGATAATACTTTTTATAGATCTTCTCAATCTCTCCTTCGGCATACATTTTTTTTAGCACGTCTTGAAACTGTTCTGCTATTGATCCACCACTTAACTGCTGTGGGTAGTTATCAATACTGATCACCAAGTTAGGGTCATAATTGGGGTTTTTGGATAAAACAATGTGTTTAGATTTCGCCGAAAAGCCTAGGTACATTGGTTTGATGCCTTTGCAGCAGTTTGCATGTACTTTGATTTCGCTCTCATTATAGAGTCTTAAGTAGTAATAAACGGAAGATATATCATATATATAAAAATCGGCTGCATGGTTTTTAATCATGTTAACGGCCTGGGTAAGATTTATTTCTGGTGGTCGTTTAATTTTAATCTTGGTTACATCAAAGCTAACATTTTCGAGTAGATTCGAGCCCCCTTGATGGAGTAATAATACTTTACCCTGTAGTTGGCTCAAGTGAGTGATTTCTGAGAAATCGAGGCGTGATATCCCTACATGCCCGCCAGGCAAACCGTTGAAAATATAATATGTATATTTAGATCTTTCTAAGGTGAAGTCAAACCCTGGATAAAAATCGATCGCACCTTGTCGCAGTAGTCGAAGTATTCTCTTTTTGGGCAACCTTAGTACTTCAATTTTGCAGCCTATCTTACTCGCTGCTTGGGAATACAGCTCTTGATATAGGCCGCTGTTGTCTGGAGCTTTGGCAATCAGTGGCTGCCTCTCACTCGTTCTATAGCCCATTATTAAATCGCAGGCGGATGACTCAAAACTTATACTAATACAAATTATTAACACCCAGAACGGGTAAATTGATTGACTTAGATTTACTTGTTTCAGCATGGCGATCGCCTCATATATTACCTTTAATATTTTAGCATCAATATTGCTGAACTGTTAATTAGTCGGTAGTGTCTGTAAATTATTTGACGCATTGCAAGTGCAGGCTAATGACAAGCAGAGAGAGATAGGGTGTTGAAAGCCTTTAATCAAATATAGAGATGTATTGAACTTGGTCGCTTATTGCCAGCAGATGAAAAGCAATGATCGAGGGTGAAATAGTTAGTGTTGGCCAGTATGCGTCACTGGCGATCGCTCATTCAACGCTTGTTAATCAGTCTTGCCTTTTGACTTTGGGGTAAAAGGCAAGACCTGCCCCTAATGGCATGAGACCCTATTGGCATGTGATAAGGCCCCGTGAGCTTAGGAACATGCGAATAAGTCCCGAATATTCTGTTTTACTGATTATGCATGACTGCCTAATTCAAGTAAGAGTGTTTTAAGTTGTTGCTGTGCTGTCGCAGTTAACGGCAACAGTGGTTTCCTTGGGCCTCCCATTGGAGTGCCTTGAATTGAGAAACCCGACTTAACCGCTGCTGCTAAGCCCGACTGCACAATAAACTCAAGAAATTCATATTGTTGGTAAAATAGCTCGCTCGCCTTGTGGTTATTTTGTTGTTGAACGGCGTCAAATAAATATTTTGTTTGTTTACCGATTAAACAAGGTGCCACTGTGCACCAACCGCTAGCGCCAGCATTAAGCGCTTCTAGTGCCATATGATTACACCCATTAAAGAAGGGCACTTTACCCTTAGAAAGCTTATAAATTTTATGCATGCGCTGAATATCACCAGTACTCTCTTTAATCATGCAGGCATTTTTAATGTCGCTAACCATCCTGAGCATGAATTGAGGTGACATATCCACACCACAAGTTGCTGGATTGTTATAAATCATAATGGGTAAAGGTGTTGCATTTGAAATGCTTTGATAATGGAGAAACAGTTCCTCTTCGTTTAACTTGTAATAAGAGAAAGGGGAAACCATGATCATATCGGCGCCTATCTGATAGGCAAACTTAGCACGATTTATTGCCTCAGCTGTGGTTAATTCGGCAATACCAATCACCACAGGTACCCTACCATCAACACGTTTTACTGTATATTCAGCCACTTGCTGCCATTCAGTGGTGGTTAAATAGGCGGCTTCACCCGCGCTGCCTAATGCGGCAATGGCATCTACTTGTGCATCAAGCAAGGTATCGATAACAGGTGCTAAATTCTCATAATCTACCTGTCCATCTTCATCATTAAAAGGGGTAATCGAATAGCCGATAATACCTGATAAATTCATTATTTATTCCTATATACAGTCAGTGTGAGTTTTAAGTGCTTGTCTTGCGTAATACGCAAAATTTACTTTGTTTCGTTTATCGGTAGTCAGCCAATCATGAGCTTCTTGTGCTAATGCCGACGGCAGAGGTTGAATTTGTCCCCCAGACATAGCCAGTAACTGTAATTTAGCCGCGCGTTCAATTAAGATCGCCAGATTACACGCTTCTTCAATCGTTTTTCCGGTGACCAGTTGGCCATGGTGCGCAAGAAAAACGGCACGATTTTTACCTAGAGCTTTCGAAATAAGCATGCCTTCTTCATTGCCCACAGGCACGCCTGGCCACTCAGCGACAAACGAGCAATCGTTATACAGAGCACAAGTATCCATTTGAGCAATAATTAGCGGCACTTTCAGCATTGCCAGTGCGGCGATATAAGTAGGATGGGTGTGAATAATGCAGTTAACTTCTGGATGTTCTTTATAAATCCAGGTATGAAATCTATTGGCAGGGTTGGCCATACCCTCGCCATTTAATGGTTTAAGATCATGATCTACTTCGATCAAACTAGCCGCGCTAATTTCATCAAACCCCAAGCCAAATCTCTGTGTCAGGAAGGTATTCGGCTGCTCGGCACGACAGGTGATCTGCCCGGCTAATCCAGAGTCATGGCCTTTGTCAAATAAGATCCGACAGGTCAACGCGAGTTTCTGACGGTCCGTTAGCGATATATCGTCAATGATATTTTTCATCTGCGTTTGTGAATTTATCATTAATTCTTCTTTACTTAATGAAGCTGTTTTCATCCTAAATCCCCTTCGTATCTTTGTTTTTCCTTGGTAACTAGGGCAAGATAGCAACACACTGGATTACTAATAACATCCAGATTTGGTAGGTTTAATGGTCCAGTTGGAAAGAAATATATGTTAAGACCTTGGCAAACGCAGTTTTCCTTGCATGCTAGCAGCGGCAAAACATTCCATGCAAAACTAGTCAATACGCTAATAACAGACATTAACAATGGCCGGCTCATCCCCGGTAGCATGCTGCCGGGCTCACGTGTTTTGGCAAAGCAGTTAAAGGTTAATCGAAAAACGGTGCAGCAGGTTTATGAAGAACTTGAAGCACAAGGCTGGTTAGTGTGCAAACCTAGATCGGGTACTTTTATTGCAAATATTTTGCCTGAGCAAGGGCTCACTGATGAGAATAAGCAGCTAATAAATAATGCACATATCACCAAGCCCGCTTCAAGTTTGGTTGAAAGTATTTATCAAGATTCATTTGTTAGCGGTATCACTCTATCCGTTGAAAATGACGGTATCCCAGATACCCGACTGATCCCTTATAAAATACTGGCCCGCGCGTATAGAAGAGCCTGTATCAGCTTAAGTCGTCATTCAAACTTAGGTTACGGGGATCCTAGGGGGGCCAAAGTGTTAAGAGATTCTATCCAAAAAATGTTGTCTGGTGATCGATTTATGAACTGTTCTACCGAACAGATTTGCATCGTTAGGGGCAGTCAAATGGGAATATACTTGGCCTCTAGAGTGCTAGACCCAAAGAGAGGCGCTATTGTTGTCGAAGAGCTGTGTTATGCGCCAGCAAAAGCAGCATTTGAATCAAATGGCTTTAAAATATTAACCTGTAAATTAGATCACCAAGGTTTAAATATCATCGCGCTACAGAAACTATTAACCCAACATGAAGTCGCGGGGATATATATTACCCCTCATCATCAATATCCTACCACTGTCACTTTACCGATGGAGAGAAGGCTCGCTCTACTGCAATTAGCTAAGCAATATCAGTTTTCGGTGATAGAAGACGATTATGATCACGAGTTTCATTACCAAGCCAACCCGATCCCGCCGCTGGCAAGTCTGCCTAATTCAGAACATGTTGTGCACATTGGTTCCATGTCAAAGGTATTCGCACCAGGTCTAAGACTTGGGTATCTAGCTGCTGATGAAAAATTTATTGAAAGAGCAGCGCAAGAGATTGTTCTCATCGACAGACAAGGCAACACCATCACTGAGCACGTACTCTCTGATTTAATGGAATCGGGAGAGGTGAAACGGCATATTCGTAAAACCAGGAAGCAATATGAAGCGCGCAGGAATTTTGCCGCCAATGAGTTTTCTCGGGTATTTGGCGATAATATTTCATTCAATTTACCCACTGGCGGAATGGCACTTTGGGTCGACATTTCAAAACTCGTCGCCGGGAAAGAAATAACCAATTTACAGCTTAAAGACTCAAGTTTAAGTACACTTTACTCCGCTGACTCAGCGGCGCATCCCACTCATATTCGCTTTGGTTTTGGCGCACTTAACCTACAAGAAATAACCCTATCCATAGAAAAGTTATCGCAAACCTTACAGCCATAAAGGGTCAATGGGGTCAGAGTAAATTGATATGGATAAATTTTCCTGAGTGTTTTGTGATCAAAGAAATGGCCGGTCAGTCAATTTCAGCGTGGTGGCAACAATAAATCTTAGATACATCAGAAGGGTAGGGTAGGGATTGATTTGTGGGTAAATAAATTTACTGTTGATTGCTATTGATTTCGAGCAGCCTTCAAATCTTGACGAAAGTTCACCTTCATGTTAACTTTCTTGTATGAAAAAAATTGAATTTTATCGAACTGATATTGGGAAATGTCCAATAGAAGATTTTTTAGATTCATTAAGCGCAAAGCAAGCGAAAAAAATTGCCTGGGTACTCCTGCTGATCGAAGATTTAGATATCATCCCAACAACGTATCTGAAGAAGCTTGTAAATACCGATGATATTTGGGAAGTAAGGATTCAAGTTGGTGGAAATATCTTTCGACTGCTTGGATTTTTTGAGGGTGATAACTTGGTAGTGTTGAATCATGGGTTTCAGAAAAAGACTCAAAAAACACCACCAAGGGATATTAAATTAGCAGAGGCTCGTAAGAAAGACTATTTACAGAGAAAATTATCATGAGTGATCTTCAACAATATTTGTCAAAACGTAAGGCAGCAGACTCTGAGTTTGCCGAAAATTTTGAAGAAGGCTATCAAGCTTTTAAGTTTGGGGTGCTTTTAAAAGAGGCCCGTAAAGCTGCCGGTTATACTCAGTTAGATCTTGCAGATAAATTACATACGCAGAAAAGTGCGATTTCTCGGATAGAGAACCATTCAGAAGATATAAAACTCTCGACTCTAGAGAAGTTTGCATCCGCTTTAGGAAAAAAACTAGAAATACGCTTGGTATAAACTGCAGTTAACAAGTCTCAGTGGCAGGCTACTTTTATCATTAGCCAAGGGCAGCCACCAATCTATCAATAACTTGGTGGAAAAGTCTAAAATCAGATGGGTGACTGGTGCATTTTTTTGGCACCGACCATGTAACTTCAGGTGCTGCTGATACTTAAAAAGTTAGTTTAAGAGATCGATACTTGATCTTTCAATGAAAGAGCAAGGGACCCTCATTGCCACTTGACCGGAAACTTCTAAGGGGTGACCCCGTTCTTCCTTGCTTTTGCCCCCATACGCCTTTGGCTCAATATCTAGTCACCCATTACCGCATCAATAGTACGAGCTTATAGCTAGTCATTCACTTCTCGAGGGCTGAAGGCCTGAGAGACTCGATTTCAACTATCGAGATAAGTTTGGTTTTCCCTGAGTTATCCATATTAATCCCATTAATATTTTTAGGGGTTGATTCAGCAATTATATGGTGTAATATCAAAAATACTCAACATTTTCATTAATAGGGTGTATTTATTATTTTTTCCAAGAAAAAAACAGATGACGAAACAGTCGTTGCAATGCTGGCCTCTGCATTGCGAAGAGATATTTCGTTTGGTGTGTTGCGTCCCGATGAAAAATTAAAAATAGAGGCTTTGCGTCAACGCTATGGAGGCTCAAACCACTCTATGCGAGAAACACTTAGAATGCTGGATTCTGAAGGTTTGGTAGAAGCAACAGCGCAAAGAGGCTTTAGGGTAACATCGGCAACAGAAGATGACTTAAAAGACGTCATGCGAGTGCGTATTGAAATAGAAAAAACTGGGCTTGCATGGGCCATGGAACAGAGAAATGTTCATTGGGAAGGTCGTATTATGGCCGCGCATCACGCTTTAAAAAAAGCAGAGGAGGTCGTGGCTATAGAAGCGGATGATCTCAGTGCTTTGGAGTGGGACGAAGCTAGCCGTGCTTTCTATGCCTCGCTACTAGAAGCCTCTAACTCGTCTAGGTTAATTGATCTTCAACAGAAATTTTTTGATCAGTCTAGGCGCTATCGGTTGGCTTTGTTAAGAGAGGGGAAATTAAATTTTGCAGCGCGCGCACAGCGACAAAAGAAACTCCTAGAATGTATTCTAGCAGGTGATATAGAAACAGCGTTGTTGACCTTGGAAGCCGAAATAGAGGCCGAGATTAAAGGCGAACAATAAAATTTACAATCAAACACTAACAGATAAAAATAAAAAGGAGAACATCATGACGAATTTAAATAGGCGTAAAGTATTAGCGTTAATAGGCGGGACTGCCGCAGCTTCGCTGCTTCCGATGCCTGCATTTTCGGCTAACCGCACCATAAAAGTTGGAGCATTACGTTTCACCAGTCATGCTGCTAGTTTTGTCGCTGTTGAGAAGTTATATTTTGCAGAAGCAGGTCTTAATGTAGAATTAAGGTTCTTTCAAGCAGCTACTCCAATGGCGGTTGCCATTGCCTCTGGTGATATTGATTATGCGATAACTGCAATTTCAGGCGGCTTAATATCATTAGCTGACAAAGGTGCTATTAAGGTTATTGGTGGCGGCCTTTCTGAAGAAAAAGGAATTGAAGGCCAGAAAATATTGGCCTCAAATGCAGCATTTGAAGCGGGTTTAACCTCACCTGCAGCATTAGAGGGGAAAACATTTGGTATCACAACAGCTGGCTCTTCATTCCATTTCATGGGTTCAAAAATCAGTGGCCAAGAAAAAGTTAGCGTGAAGTTTAAACCGTTACAAAAAGTGGGGACAATAATTGGTACTCTTAAATCGAGTCAAATTGATGCTTGGTCTATTGTGCCGCATATTGCAAAACCTTTAGCGGCAGCAGGAGCAGCACATATCATTGGCAATGTTTCAGACTATTTACCTGATTACCAAGTGACCACTGTTTTTACCTCAGCCAAAATTGCCGCGCAAGAAAAAGGCATGACCAGAGATTTCTTAGCGGGATTTTCAAAAGGTGTTGATGATTACAACGCCGCGATGGTTGATAAAACGCTAGGTAGTGAGGGTATCGATGCAATGGTTGATATTATTCATAAATATGTTTACGCAGATCGCCCGTTAGAAAAGGCAGCTCCTTCAATTATCAACGGTTCTATGCGCTTAAACGCCAATGCCGGCATTAACATGAAGTCTATTACTGAACAACTGGATTGGTTTAAATCTGAAGGTTTGGTTGATAAGAACATTACGATGGATACGCTTGTTGATACTAGTTACGTCAAAACCATATAGTTTTTCGATCTAAAATATTAATAGATATTCGAGGCGTCCATCGCCTCGAATTATTTGGAAACTATAATGGACATTCAACTATCCAATATCTGCCATTCATATGGCAGTGTCGAAGTAATCAAAAACATATCATTCAATATTGAATCTGGAAAAATCGTTTGTATTGTCGGACCATCTGGCTGCGGAAAATCCACGCTATTACGTTTTATTGGCGGGTTAGAACGCCCAACTTCAGGTGAAGTTTTGCAGCTAGGGGCTGTGCCAAAAGATTCATTAAATCCTATGACATTTGTCTTCCAAGATTTTGCACTTTTGCCATGGCGAACGGTGGGCGGCAACATCTCATTAGTATTGGAAGATCATGGGATACGAGGCGCAAAAGCCAACAAAATTATAGATGACGTTTTAAGTCGCACTAACCTGGCAGATTTTAAAAATGCACTTCCCAAACAACTATCTGGTGGTATGAAACAACGAGTAGCAATTGCAAGAGCGCTGGCGGTGAATCCAGCTGTTATGTTGTTAGATGAGCCATTGTCAGCACTGGATAGCCAAACACGAGAATTGCTTATTGATGATTTGGTTGATTTATGGTCAAAAAAACCTTTCACCGCCGTCTATGTCACCCATAATTTAGAAGAAGCGGTACGGTTGGGACATTCCATTTTGGTACTGTCACGCCGCCCTGGTGAAATTCGTGAAGTTGTGACTATAGACATTCCACTTAAGGATCGAGGATATGGTAATGCTGAATTAGAAAAGCAACGAAAATACCTTTGGGAAATTATGCGCAACGAGGCAAAGGCCGCTGATTTGGAGTTAATTAATGTCTGACAAATTAAATGTTGAAAGACCAGAAGTGGTTAAATATCGGGGCGGTGGTTTTGCACCTAAACCCCACAGGTGGGTTGGATTGGCAGTCTTTGTTGTTTTAATTTTAATGGTTGAACTTGGCACACAAACTGGATTTATTTCCAACCTGACATTGCCTAAACCATCAGATGTTTTAATAACATTTAGTGAGCTATATGAATCAGGGCTACTTTGGCAGCACTTAATTCCCAGCTTATCAAGGTTGGTCATAGGAAGTATTATTGGTATTAGTCTGGGTGTCAGTGTTGGCATTATGATTGGTTTGTTTTCTTATGTAAGGGCTGGATTAGTGCCTCTTGTGGCCGCTCTTTTTCCTATTCCTAAAATTGCTTTGTTGCCGTTATTTGTCATTTGGTTTGGCATTGATGAGACGTCTAAATATGCATTAATTGCCTTTGGAACTTTTACACCAACCGTGGTTGCCACTTACGGAGCGGTTGATAATGTTGATAGAACATTGATCAGAATGGGTCAAAGTTTTGGACTTTCTTGGTTTTCAATCGTTAGAAAAATTGTATTTCCTGGTGCATTAGCGGGTATTTTATCTGGTTTGAGGATATCAATAGCCATTGCCATTATCCTATTGGTTGCTGCTGAAATGCTCGGTGCTGAGTATGGAATAGGTGCCTACATTCTTGAAGCAGGCTCTTTATACGATTTAGAGAGATTATTTGTCGGGGTCGTTATCCTGTCAGTTATCGGTTTGTTAATGAGTGCTTTTATTGGTTATTTCGAGCGTAAATTGCTTAATTGGAGAGTGTAAGTTTGGATAGTTATTCTAGCTACGATGTTGTCATTGCTGACGGTGTGGTAGCTACAGGGGCTATCCGAGACGGAGCGTGAACTCCCTGATGAAAAGTATAGTTTTCTTGGAGGCGCTGTAACAATTCCTGGTTACAGCGGGATTTTTGTCAGGGAGAAAAACCTCTAATGGCAGTGGGCGGTTCAGCAGATATTGTGCTGAGTGAACTGAGCGAATTAGGTCTAGATTCTTAACTACTTTGCTCACCAGCGGCTTTGATTTAGACTACTTTCTATCTGCTGGGTGGTTCACACCATCAGAGGTAGGAATATCCTTTATTTTTAAAGGGTTTATTCCTTCAAGACAAGCTACGTTAACCCCACATTCTGTTGGGTTCAATCTGCGCTGATGGTGAGTGTAAATACCGCAGTTACTGCAAAAATAGTGCTTTGCGGCTTTTGTGTTGAATTGGTATAGCTTTAGAACTTCGCTGCCTTTTACAATCGTAATTCCAGATAGAGGAATGGAAGCCGCTATTGCACCACGCCTGCGACACATTGAGCAGTCGCATCGGCGTAAATTAATCAGACCATCAGGTAAATCTAGCAGAAGTTCAACCGATCCGCAGTGACAGCTTGCCTTGTGCTTCTTTTGAATTTCCACGCCATTGACGCTCTTTAAATTTATATTCATATTTAATTCCTTTAGCACACAACGACTTTACTTGGGATTGCTGTAAAAGAGCGAGAGACGAGCGAGGTAAAAGACGTCCCAACAACCGAAGGATGCGAACTGATGCGGCTTAATGTTCTTATCAGAAAATGACTTCAGCATCATACCCAATAAATTTTCGTTTATAAAGTACTTGATTGGGTCAATTTACTCTGAGTACATATTCCGGCCTAACGTGAACACTTTTACCTTAATTTCCGGAATAGGTGTTTACCATCAACCGGAATCATTCTAATGCATTGATTTTAAACTGGGGCCGGGGTCAGGCCTTGTTTTTTGCCTTTGGTGTATAAAAGGAGTTGTCTTTAAACCGATATGAAAAACAGATATGCGGCAGGCTATTTTTATCACTGCAATTTACGAATAAACCAGCTGATATGACTAGTGTGAATGATAATTGTAGATAAAATAATCGTCGTACACAAAACAGCTAGCTACGGAGCCACCAACCCCCTTGTATTGCCGCCGGAGCTTTTTACTGTGGGCAATAGGGAGCAGGCTAAGATTAAATAAACTACGCCTTTCTAGACCCTGCAGATGTAACTTAATAAACATGTAACCCAGATAGGCTACAGCTTCTTACATTTTTACTGTTCGGTAGTTGTAGTGACTACTGTAATATTTAGTAAGTTTTTTGATTTGTAGAGGTAGAAAATTTTTCGTTTGAAAGTATATCCCGGTAAATAGCTCTGTTATAAATCATTACACTAATAAAACTAATCCGTTTTATCTTTGGTACCGGCAAACATTAATCGCTATTTAATGATGTCACTATTGACGAATTATTCAGAGACTCCCCAGGAAGACTCTGAATAGTTTAAAACCTCAGCATAAGAGCTAAATTTCCTGTGGGAGCTGCCTGCAGAGGTTTTGATAGTGACGGCTTTTTTTACGACAAAGGCGGCCTGGAGATGTTCTGAGATTGATCAGCTCCGCCAGTTTGCGGACATATCACAAGCTAAATTGAATGCCGCCGTCATCGCGCCTGCATCGGCAGTGCCTGTTCCGGCAATATCAAAAGCGGTACCATGTGCCGGGGTCGTAATCGGGAAAGGAATTCCCCCTTGTACGGTGACACCCCGATCAAAGCCTAATAATTTCAGAGCTATCTGACCTTGATCGTGATACATCGTGACTACGGCATCGATCTCTCCGGCGACCAATTTAAGAAAGACGGTATCGGAGGGCCAGGGGCCATCCACTTTAAATCCTTTATTTATCAGCGATTCGACCGCTGGAGCAATTATATCAATTTCTTCTGTACCGAAATTGCCGTTATCGCCAGCGTGAGGGTTGAGCGCTGCTACTGCAATACGCGGCTGTGTTAAGCCCGAATGCCTCAAATTGCGATCGATAAGTTCCACCGCCTCGCATATCCGCTGTCGATTGATATTTGCTGGTACATCTTTTAAGGCAATATGGCTGGTGACCCTGCTGGTCCAAATATTATCTAGAGTGTTCAGCTCACAAATGTACTGCTCCAACCCTAAATACTCAGCTATATAGTGCAGTTCATCACTGTGCTTTAAACCTGCCAGATGCATCGCCGCCTTGTTGAAAGGTGCGAATACAATAGCGTCAACAATGTTATCTTTAGCGAAATCCAACGCCGTGTCTAAAGTGGACAATACGTATTGACCGCAAGCTTCGGTCACTTTGCCTGTCTCGATCAAACGGCTATCGATTGCGAAGGTTTCATGCCACGCTATACCTTCACTTTTCTGCCAATTGTCTAGCTTCACATCAACCGATTGCAGCTGATAATTTAATCCAGCTACCTGTTGTCCAGCCTCTATAACACTACGATCCGCTATTAGCAGGATATCAGCTTTATCGCAGACGCCTTCACTGCTTAGTAATCGGGCAATTAACTCCGGTCCAATACCACTTGGATCACCTAAGATGATCGCTATTCTAGGCTTCATTAATTTGCTCCTGGCGCTTTGCCTGCTTGATGTTTTCTACCGTAGACGATAAATGGCTACGCATTAATTGCTCAGTTGCAGCGGCATCGCGTTGTTGTAATGCCTCGGATATCGCCTGGTGCTCGGCGAGTGTGTTTACTCTGCGAGTGGAGCGCCTGGAAGAGATAAAACGTGCACGCCACAGCCTTGCATTATATTGCCGATGAGTTTCGATCAGTGGTTCATTACCACTCGCTTCGACAATTTTTGCATGGAACAACATATCAAGCCGGAAAAATTCCAGTTCATCCGCTGCCTCTCCGGTAGCCATACGTTGATTGAGCTGCAATATGACGTCAATTGCAGCATCGCTTGCATGCTGACACGCCAGGCCTCCTGCCAGTGATTCAAGGGCGCCTAATACCACGATGTTCTGTTCGATTTCTTCAATGGAAGGATCCGCCACTTTAGGCCTTCTGGTCGAGGAATACTCAACCAGGCCCTCAATCTCCAACAAACGCAACGCCTCACGCAATGGTGTTCTACTGATACCTAGCGCACCGGCCAATTCGCGCTCGGGGATGGGCGTACCAGGTGCTAGTTTTTCAAGTAAAATAAATTCTCGTAAATTATCTGCCGCCTCATCGGCTAAGGTCAGGCGCGGCCCGAGCGCACCCTCTTTCTGTAACGTCTTAGCCCAATCACTAATTTCCGCCATAACTATTTCCCCCAACGCAAGACAATGGGATCTAGCGGAATTAACAGCTCTAATAATCCATCGCGTGCAATTTTTGATAAAGGTTGAATCGGCTGGCGACAGAAATCTGATTTAATCACGCCACCTGCTAACATAGCAGCCTTTGCTGCCCGAAAACCACACTGACGATTCTCGTGATTAATCACTGGAAGTACCCTAGTATAAGCTGCAATAGCTGCTTTTTTGTCGCCTGCTAAGTGGTAACTAATCACCGGTTTTATCAATTCTGGGATTAACGCAGAAGTCATACCGCCAGTGGCACCAGCATCCAGATCCGCCAACAAGGTAATCGCTTCTTCGCCATCAAAAGGCCCTTCAATGGCGTCCCCTCCCGCTGCAATCAATGCCTGTATTTTTGCTGCGGCGCCGACGCACTCAATTTTGAACAGCTTGACCATTTCAATCTCACGGGCCATTTTAACTAACAGTGGCACTGGTAACTCCACCCCAGAAAGTGGCGCGTCTTGGACCATTATTGGCACCCCAACATCACTGACCTGGGCAAATTGCTCAAAGGTTTGTTCGGCGCTGCCCTTTAATAAACTACCGTGGTAGGGAGGCATCATCATCAGCATGCTGGCACCTAAACTCTTGGCGTATTTTGCCCGTTCAACCACTATCTGATTGGCAAAGTGACTGATAGTAACTATCACTGGCACACGACCTGCTACGTGTTCAAGACTCAATCGAGTCAGCTGTTCGCGTTCTTGGTCACTGATCAAAAATTGTTCTGAGAAGTTAGCCAAGATACATATGCCATCAACTCCTTGATCTATCATACAATCCAGCACTCGGCACATGCCCTGTGCATCGATGCTGCCATCGCTGTTAAAAGGTGTCGGGGCAACCGGCCAAATTCCCGAATAACTATGCTTCATTCTGTAACCTCAAATTGATCGATGTACTTATCTGAGATCTTCAATCCCAGTCCAGGTTTGTGCTCATCCAAATCCAGATAGCCGTTATCCGCAACAGGGTCTCCTTCAAAAATGTAGTAAAATAGCTCATTGCCCACTTCTACATCATGCATTGGAAAATACTCAGCCATTGGGCAGTTGGCACTGGCCATGGTTAAATGGTAATTGTGCATTTGTCCGGCGTGTGGGATCACGGGCACTTGATGCGCCTCTGCCAGAGCATTAATTTTTTGCGCCGCAGTGATGCCGCCGACTCGGTTAGTATCGTATTGTATGACACTCACCGCTTTTAATTCCAGCAATTGTCTAAAGCCCATCAAGCTGAATTCATGCTCGCCCCCTGAGATAGCAATAGGCCCACGGTTTAGCTCGGCGTAGCCATGAATGTCGTCGGCAATGACCGGTTCTTCTAACCAACGCGGCTCAAACTTCTCAAGCTTAGGTAACATACGTTTTGTGTAATCTAAATTCCAGCCCATATAACATTCAAGCATTAAGTCGGTATCGTAACCTAGCACTTCGCGCAGCGCTGCCACTCTATTTAAATTTTCACGCATGCCCGCCGCGCCATCTTTTGGCCCGTAACCAAAGCGAGTTTTATAGCCGCTGTAATTGCCTTTCATAGCCAGTTCAGCTTCTTCTTGCATTGCTGGGATGCTATCGGCATACAGCTTAGAGTAATACACCGGAATCTTCTCTTTGGTACGACCCCCGAGCAATTTAAAAACAGGTTTGTTGACCAGTTTACCCATTAAATCCCAAATGGCTATATCAACCGCTGAGATGGCTACCATACCTATACCTTTACGGCCCCAGGCATGCGTACGTCGGTACATTTTTTCCCACAAATATGCATAGTCAAAAGGATCTTCTCCTATCACCAAAGGCGCGTAATATTGATCGATAGCCTGCTTCACAAGTCCCGGAGCCAATGCTGCATTGCCTATACCAATAGTTCCGTCTTCAGTTTCTATTTCACAGGTCAGCCACTGATGAAAACGAAAACTGTTCATGGCATCGCCGCGTTCATACAAGGTGTCACTGGCATTGGTGCAAAAATTTGCCTTTGGAGGTACGGTTTTACCGGTCCAATTCCAGACCCGAGTGCGCACTGATTTAATTTTTGTCATTTTGATAATCCAAGAGGGTTGTTTCGGGCAGTTTTAGCCGTTATCTTTTTCCACACAAATGGGCCAAACAGCGCCAATACGGTCAGTACAAGGAAAAATAAAGTAAGAGGTCTGGTAGCCATTAACCACCATTGATCGTCGAGCATAATCATGCTTTGACCTAATCTGGTTTCTAGCATTCCGCCCAATATCAAGCCGATTGCCATAGGGACTACCGAATAGCCGTAACGACGCATGGCAAAACCTATCAAACCAAAGATCAGCGCGATCCAGACATCGGCCATCGATTGTTCAAGGGCGTAGGCACCGACGATTGAGAAAGTGAAGACTATTGGCCACAAGATTTGCATAGGCACCAAAGTGACTCTGGCAAATAGTTTTGCCCCGTATAAACCAATCACGAAAAATAGTAAGTTAACAATCATCATCGACCAAAAAATAGCGTACACAAAGTCGGACTGTTCGGTGAACAGAGTTGGACCTGGGCGTAAACCGTGCACCATCATACCGGCCAGGATAACTGCCGCTGTGGGGCTTCCTGGTATACCCAGCGCCAGAGTTGGCACCATGGCACCTCCGGTGGCGGCGTTATTAGCGGCCTCAGAGCCCGCGATGCCTTCAATGGCACCTTTACCAAACTCCTCGGGCGTTTTTGACCAACGCTTCGCTTCATTGTAGCCAATCATCGAGGCAACCGTAGCACCTTCTGCCGGCAGTATACCGATGAATGTACCTATGCCGGATGAGCGCAAAATAGTCTTCCACACTTTCGCGTAATCGGCTCTGCTCGGCAGTTTGATTGCTTTCATTGAGACTTGCTCGCGCACTACATCTAGTCTGCTCGCCTGCACTAATAGTTCAGAAATGCCGAATATACCGATCATCACGGGCACAAAACCTATACCTTCTGACAACTCGTTAACATCAAAAGTAAAACGTTCTATCGAGGTCAACAAATCGATGCCGACAGTGGCCAATAATACGCCAAAGGCCCCGGATAGAATGTTTTTTATCGGCGAGCCATTACCGATTGAAGCCAGCATCGAAAGGCCAAAAATGGTCAGGGCAAAATACTCTGGGGGCGCAAAATGATAAGCGGCCCTCGCCAGCAGAGGTGCGGCCATCATCAGGCAAATTATCGAAATGATACCGCCGATGGTAGATGATACCGCCGCCATGCCCAATGCCCGACCTGCCTCTCCTCGCTGTGACATAGGGTAGCCATCCAGACAAGTGGTAGCACTGGCCGAAGTCCCAGGGGTATTGATTAGTATTGCAGTAATTGCGCCGGCAAATGTTGCCGCACAATAAATGGTAGTCAAAATAACAATGGCGGGTATTGGTTCCATCGTTATGGTAAAAGGTAGCAGTAATGCAACCCCAGTGGTGGCGTTTAAGCCCGGCAGTGCGCCGACCAAAACTCCCCCCAGTGTCGCGATTAAAATAAGCGCCAGCAAATAGGGATCTGCCAAAATTAACAAACCAGATAGAGCAGCTTCCATATTATTTATCCATACCAGAGATTGGTTAAGATTCCCTTGGGGAATCGTATTTCGAACACCTGGTCAAAAAAGAAAAAAACTATCAGGGGTACAACTATCCCCACCAATAACAGCGCTTTTACTCGCTTCTCTCCCCATAACAGACATAGAAGAAAAGAAAATACGCCCAATCCAAGAAATAAATCAATTTCGATGACCAGGGCAAAGGCAATCATCAATGCCATGCTAGGCCATACCTTGCCGGTCATTTTTTCAGGCGCCTCATCAGTGTCTTTGATCAGTAACAGTACCGCTAAAAAAATAATCAGAGCAATGATGATTTGTGGGAAATCCTCAGGCTGCATACCGCGTTTTAATATGGGCGGTACCCGATCAAACTGTGTGCTCTGCCAAAACGCCAGTGCACTGAGGACGATAATAATGAGTGGCACCACCCATCGAGCAGGGTGATTACCTTTGATAAATTGCATATAGCCCAGTTCCTCAAGTGGTGCCACCCGAGAGGGCGGCACCTGACGATGTTATTGAATGAATCCTAGTTCTTTCAACGCAGATTCCATTTCAACAACCATAGTGGCAAGTTGTTCACCCCAGACTTCGCTGCCGGCAACTGAGCTGGCATCCAAACCTACCGAACTTAAGTACCCTTGGTATACCGAGTGCTTCATCGCTTTCATCAGTGACTGTTCTATCTTAATAGCCACATCTTCAGGAGTATCTTTGTGGATAACAAAACCACGTACAGTGGAGAAGCTAACATCGATACCCATTTCTTTGGCGGTGGTAACATCTGGCAAGCCGGCCATCCGCTTATCGGCCAATACCACCATAGGACATACATAACCGGCATCAATCTGCGACCCGGCCTCGCCCAAGTTGAGAACAGCGGCATCGACTGCACCAGCGATCAGTTGAGTCGCCAGTTCAGCACCTCCTTCAAACGGGATGATCTTAGGTGTTTTCATGCCACCTTTTTTGGTAAACATAAAGGCTGAGACATCGTCGATGTTACCTAAATGGGTAGTACCATATGAGATCGCTGAATTCTTCTGAGCCGCGACAAAATCCGCAGCGGAGTCATAGGCACCACATCTTGTCATTAAAATTTGAGGATCATCTGTGGCGCGGGCGATCGGTCGGATATCAGAAAGCTTTAGTTTGGTCTTGCCTTTAGCGACAGTCGCAGCATGGCCTATCGTGAAGGTTAAAATTGAATAACCATCGGCCGGCTGCTTCAGATAGTGATCCATAGCAACAGCGCCACCGCCACCTTTCTTGTTGACTACCACCATGTCACCACCTAGTTCACGCCTAGCACGTAACATCATCATCCTGGAAGTAACATCCGTACCACCGCCATTGCCGGCGTGGGTAATTACCTCAACAGTTTTGCTTGGATACTCCGCCGCTACCGCCGAAGAGATGCCGACTACTGAGATTACTGTTGCTGATGCCACAGTGAGAAATTTCATTAACATTATTTTTTTCATTATATTCCCCGTTACTTTGTTATCACAGCGTAAACACTGTGATGCTTTTTGGTAAAAGTAAGATAACAGTTTTTAGGTATTTGGTATACCAAATACTGAAAATTATGGAATTTCATGTTGAGCTTCTATCTAAATAGACCCTTATCTGGGTGATGGTTAACTAGTATCATCAATGTATTCATTAGGTTAGCTGTTTTTCGGGCTGGCATGACCATGGACAAAGCCAATAGCAAGAAGGGGAGGAATGTTAGAGTTTTTTGAAACTATGACGTAGAAAACAGTGTGAAAATGCAGATGTACCCGGAATAAGCCCGAAGGCTATGCTTGGTTAGCATGACGATATACTTATATCTGAGTAAGAGATGGGGCATGAGTAAGATATTGGACAAGCTCTTTTTATCACTGCAATTTACGAATAAACCAGCTGATATTAATAGTGTTAATGATTATTGTAGATAAAAGAGTCGTCGTACACACAAAGTGAGCTACGGAGCCACCAATCACCTCTCTGGCATTTGGTGGAGGTGGCGTCCACCACATAGCCATGTTAAGTTGTTGTTTAGTATTAATTAAATTATTAAATATTTCAAATATACCCACATAAATACCCCCTTTTGATTTTTATTTTAACCTCTACCCTATGATGCTAAATACTGCTCTGAGGATAGTTTTCCTCAAGAAATTCATCTGCAATTATTTTCTTCCCTGCTTGATTTAGGTCCTTAAAACCAAAAGCTATCAGTACAAGAGACGCTACTATCAAGATCACTGCCAACACAAAAAATTTATCAACAGCATTGCTTCCTTCGACGTACTGGGATGTGATGAACGACAGAGTTGTAATACCCAGCATTGCACCTGACATCGTTAATATGATGTATCTGAGGTAGATCACGATATCAGTATAAACAGGACTCTTACCAAGGATTGAGTACCAAGCACCTTGTTTCTCTACAAATATTTTATTGTCTATAGAAAAATCTATAAATTTATTTCCCATTAAAAACTGCTGTATGGCTTTTGAAGGTTGCCGGCATCTTAAGAGGGAGGCTATTTCTTCATAATTAAAAGGGTATTTATATGTACTTCTAAACAGTTGTTCTGTTAGATATATCTGTTTCTGGTTTGTTGTATTGAACGTTGGTTTTAAAATTGAAAAGGCTGAATCGATATGTTTTAAGGCAATTTGTGTAAGGTCTCTGCGACTTCCCATTACTTCCTTATATATAACAGCTAGTATTGATAGAGCAGCGAAAACCAAAATCCACGGATAATTCGAGACAAGTTCTGTTGAGAGTTTGAACATATGAAAATACTATCCTTGTAAGCGAAATGAGTTAGAGCACCAGCTTTATAACCGCATTACAATAATTGATCAATACTATTGAACACGGTATTCATTTTGCGCTTATCTAATCGGAGATTGTTTTTACCCCTCCTCGACCCTTAATGGGTGTTTTTAGCTCTTTCACGCTATTGCCGTAGAGTTGCCGTCGAAAGCTGTTTATTCAGGTTTAAAATAAACAATATTTCCCTTATGTAGCCCATTAACACTCATCCAAGGCTCGTTAGTTTCATCTCTGCGCCAATATATATAGTTATCCTTGCTCTTATCATAAAAGAGAATGCCATTTTTAATAGCTTCTGAAATGCCCATAGGCTCACTATGAAAAGGACTTATCTGAAACTCAATAGCAGCAACAGCAAAAGGAGTATAGCGGTTAGGAATATTAACCCAAGCATCCTCTACTAATATCGCCGCTTCGACCGGGCTATATGCTCTGACGATAAAGCACATATTGCTATCATCTAGCTCTAAATCAGCATCGTCTTTAGTAAAAAATACAACTTCGAATAGCTTTGGTAGCGCTGTTATTTTCTCTCCTTGAATAGTGTTTAGTGGAGCTTTACCCCTTGTCGTAATCTTGCCGTTGTTTTGTAAGCAAGCTTTTAATTATCAGCAAGTTTTCCCTTATTTATATAGAGTGCAATATGTGCAACTTAAGTGTAATAAAAAGGCTAAAGCCGCTCTATAGCTGATCGTTATCTTGCTTTGAAATGCCTTGTAAGCTATTTGATTAATATTGATATATTGGTGTGAATTTATTTAGGTGAGAGCATGCGACAGAAAATAATAATTTTTAAAGTTATAGAAGGTGCGCTCAGAATTGAGCGCACTCAGGCTAAAGACAGCAATAATAATTGGTTAGGTGTTGCCTTTATTTAGCTATGAACATTTGAATTAATCATAGCTATACGAGACGGGATTTGTAAGTACATGCCACTATTAGAAGACCATCTTAATGACGAAAATCTTCCCATTAGCCTGTGGCCAATCCATCTAGTGTCGACTATCTCTGGTTTATTGGGAATATTAGCTAGCAATAATCTCCCCATGAAATCTATCCATTCTTTGTTTTTGAGCCCAGTGCTGCCATAAGCATGTAGAGACCTCCCAGATTCATAGAAGACTAATCCAGAGAATATATTGTTTGGTAAAATTTTATATAGAGTGGATTTAGCATATTCAATATCTTTTACATCACAAGTAAAATCAATCATCGGCAGATGGTATTTTTTTTTACCTTTTCTAAATACAGAGTGGAATGCTATTTCTTCTCCTGGATTTAAATTTGAAATTTGTTGCAATAACCATTCTTCATTAAGTTCATCACTCTGTATATCAATAAATGACCTTTTATCAAAAACTGTTTGCGGTTCATATTCATAGATACTAAATTGAATATCAGTACCTTCAGTGTTTTTAAAGAAATTAAAAATTTGATTGAATGGGTGGCTGTCCAAATTCATACCATATTAACCTCAATACCATGAAACAATTTATAAAGCTTTAATGCAAAATCATCCGTCATACCTGAAATATAGTCTACTATCAGCTGAAATCGAATAAACCATTCGTCCTTGGAGTTTTTATTGGAGCTAAATTTATAGTGCTCGATAAGACTACTCGGTAATTTTGAGAACATTCTTCGTTCTAAATTATTTTTACCTTTACCTTGGATTAGTTCATTGAACTCTTCAGATGTCAATTTCATAAGTAAAGAAAATTTATCTAATAGTCCATGTACAATATTATACCCAGCTATTTCAATATCTTCTGCTTCCTGCGATGTATAAAGGTTTTCTCTACAGTATTTTTTTATGATATTTAGAGCCTGAGAATGTGGGTCATCATCATCATCAAAAATAGGAGAGACGTTTTCTTTGGATATAGAGTCTTTTTGATCGTAAAATTTATTAGCTGCATATTGAGTTAATAGATTTATCATACCTGTTCTGAAAGAAACAAATCTACTTACAATAGGGGATTCGTCAGGATTGTAAGGTTGAGGTATACATTTTTTTAAATATTCAGGAAGGGTTGAAAATTTTTCTTCTAAATATGATAGGACTTGATCTTCTGTAATAATGCCTTTTTCAATACCGTCTTCAATATCACTTAAACAATATGCAATATCGTCTGAAGCTTCCATTAAGTAAACTAAAGGGTGTCTTTGTCCTTTTTCAAGAGAAAGCTCACTCCATACGGTGGTAAAAGATGCTTTTTCAGAAGTAAAAATCGATATTTTTTTAAAGGGAGAATCTTTGTTGTCTATATCTGTTGAAAATTGAGGGTATTTTATGATGGCGCCAATTTGAGCTATTGTCAAATTTAGGCCGCCTTTACCTGGTGCTCCTTGAAGTGTCATTGCTATTCTCGCACCCTGAGGGTTACCGTCAAAATTTAAAAAATCTAGGTAATAAGAATTTTTCTTATATATAGTGGTTCCAGTTGCAGCGAAGTAACTATCAGAAGCGTTTTGTTTGAACCATTCTTGAATAGCATTTTCTCCTAAATGGCCAAATGGTGGGTTCCCAATGTCATGTAGTAAACAAGCCGTTTCTATTAATGGTGAAAATTGCTCATATTGAGATATGATATTTCCTTCATCTTTATTTTGTTTCGCTTTAGTTACTAATAATTCTGCTATATAGCGCCCGATATGAGCAACTTCTATTGAATGTGTTAATCTACTTCTGACAGCAGCATTGCTTTCTAAAGAAAATACTTGAGCTTTACTCTGAAGTCTTCGGAAAGGAGAGGAAAAAAGAACTCTTCCTCTGTCGCTTTCAAATTGTTGTTTTGACGTCCTTTCATCTGTAACAGTACTTGTTCTTATTCGAATGGTTTTCAATGCGTTTGTATACATAATATCGGCCTATCTAAAATCGAGCTAAAGTGAAAGTCAGTACATAATAAATTAATTATATTAATGTTGGATGATTAAGCTATGAGTTCTGTTGCTAAATATTACAGCTGCCGTTAGTGGAGGCTCACTATTGCTCCAATATTAGCATTCTAGCAAGCAATTCACCCTTGCCGTAGACTTGCCGTCCAAAGCAAATAACCTCTATTAAAACAACGCGCTCAGCTTACACTATTTTACCCTTTCAACGAGTAGTTTTTACCCATCTATAAGGGTATTAAGTGAATATTTTTATCTAAAACGTTTTTAAATTGTCGTAAATATTATTACAACCATTAGCTAAATAGATGCGTCCAGAGTTGGGTTTGCTAAGTTTTGAAGCTAGTGTTTGGCTAATATTATTGGGGTTATTGCTTACCCCTAATAGGGGTGGTATTTGACCCCAGATATCAGCTTAAGAGTGGGTTATTGTTTTACTGTAGATATCATAACAACTCAGGCTAGAATGGGTTAGGTTGGCGCTAAATGTCATTTTAAAGCTAGTGGCAATGACTGCTTACCTATTGCCGTAGAGTTGCTGTCAAGAGCTCATTATTTTAAGGCGTCCTTCAATTTTCTAATGAGCCTAAGCTAACCAAAATACGTCTTAAAAATAGCTTTTTAAAGAAATGGGACTCTCTGCTTTATTTGTTAGCTGCTAGTAGTACTTTCTCGCGTAGTACAATTAGCTCTGCGTGTGACAGATCGTTCTTTGCGTCATTAGTCCGCCAGGCGCAGATTACAAAGTTAGCAGGCCCGGTACTGTCTCCTACATGATCAACAGATGGTAACAAAGCAAATTGCTTCTTGTATTCTCGACCGCGCTCTTTTGACTCTTCATTATTGTACTTGCTCAACAAAGACCAATCTAAAAACTGGAAGTCCAACCTTTAAAATAATTCAGACTGCGGCTTTTTAGTATTTTCCAAGCTCGTAGCAGTGACTTCCTTTATTGGTTTACCTAACAGTACAAAATCGGGAATACTAAGTGGAGGTACCATCTTGAGCACGCCTTCCGTATCACCTTTTAGTTTCTCCCGTAACTCCATTAGAAGTCTACCTAGCACGTTCTGCCCTACCAATATTTCACCAGTATTATCTACTAGCTTAGCCCCCCAAAAATCATCCTTGCGTGATTGTTCGACGATCGGCTGATCATTAGTTGTCAGCAGCAGTTGACCAAATTCTTCGTAGTTCTGAGTGAGTTTAACGCGTAAGCACCAACGCATAACCCTGTGCCTGATCTCATTCCAATCTTGCCTAGAGTCTTTGCGATGCGGTTTACTTTTCATCTTTGCTGTCATCGGGCTATGTTGCCCTATTATTTCTCGCTGGAGTTGTGGCATGTGAGGGAAGCGGCAGGCCTGATATAAGGCCTCCGTCGTCAGAATACGAACTCCATTGATATTCAAGGGATATCCTGACGCCATGTTGGACAGACCGCCGAAGGCCTCCTTCGTTCTATAGACAACAGCAATCTCACTGCGAGAATAGGTACGTAATAAGTTTTTCTCAAGTTGATCCATATTAGAACGTGATGCCACTGAAGACATTCCTTGCGGAGGAATAGCCCTCGCGTTGTAATAGGGGGTACCAATGCAAGGCTCCCGAGTTTACCTCTGGATCTCCCCACCACATTGCGAGAGGACTATTATTTGGGCAGTTCCTGTAGGTGACAATCATAGAGCCGAAGCCCACGCCGAATGGGCTAAACCCTAGGGGGCGCATGGATTGCTTTGGATTTTCGCTCATAGCCCAGATTTTGGCTCCGGCTATAAGGAACTCTCTTTCCAGTACTTGACGACCCTCTTCCGAGGAGAACGGTTGGATCGCTGCTGCGCTTGACTGTCGAGGCTCAAAAGGAAATCTCATTGGAAGAGTCGTGTAGTCCCTAACTTCGGCTACATCTGGAATCTCCCTAGGCCAGAGGACTTGTGAACTGTTCTTGTACCACTTACGGTTCTCGATCTCGAATTTACGCCAATATGTTATATCGATATTCTTCCCCGACTGGGCGATCGCCTTGTTAAGCCTCTGTGTCACCTGGTGTAAGCCTCCCGTGTGAAAAGCTGCCATGATTACATGGACCTTAGCCGATTGAGGTGCGTTATTGACGATCCACGGCTCAAGGTCATTACCTACGCGGTTACCGCTAAACATAACGTCATCAAGATAGACAAAGTCGCCCCCATCCTCTCCACAGTAATTAAAGTCAAGGCCACATTCATCCTTGAGGCATATGGCGAAGAGCTTTAGCATCTCCTTCTGACTCTGACCGTTCTGCTGGATGTTCAAGAAACTTACAGATGACCAGTACTCCGTAGGGTTGGCACCAGCCAGCTGTCTGTTAGACACGAGTCTGCGGAGAAAGTCCTTCACGTGCTCCTGTGTACAAAAAGTCTTCTTAATGACGTGCTCAAACTCTCGCAGAAATGGTAATTGCTGGTCGGGCGTAAACTGATGAAGCCATCGGTCGACGTGCTCTGGCGTAGGTGCGGCAAGATCATTTTTTCGATATTCACTGATCACTTTCGCTACGGAAACAAGCAGGTCATCACGTTCATTCATTTTATATTTACCTTCCTTAGCTTTGAATTTAATCAATATTTATTCTAGCACTGAGACATCAGACCAACTCTACCAGCCCCAAACCGAATAATCACGCCTCTTTTAAACTCATATTCTGTCTTATGCTCAATGTAAGTGAAAATTGAATTTATAGGGTTTTAGCAGTTACCGTCGAAACCAAATCATAAAGCTAATAGCTTATCCAGAGTCGCACAGCCTAGGGGTTGCTTTTAACACCGTACATTAATGATTTAGCGTTAGTAGTGGGCTGGATAGCTATGAGAGAAAACTCATCATTGCAATCGGCCTCACGCGTAAACATGTAACTAAATTAATTGTTCGTAATTGCTCGCACTTGTATGTGTGTATGTGGGAAAAGTATAAATATATGGATGTAACTAAAATTAATTACCTCAAACTGGAATGGTAGGCGTTGATGGCATTGACTGAAAACGAAGCGCACCTTTCGACCATTTATCTCCAGACTGTGCTTTATTATTCAGCCCCTTCGGAGAAGATAGAATCCAAGTAGGAAGCTTTTTATTTGCTGCTTTAGAAGCATATCTTTTTTGACAGCGCTCAACGAAAGCTGATACTCGATTAGCAATATCATCTGGAAAAACATATTCCACATCGCTAGCGAACTGAATTTTTTCTTTATACTGAAGATAATTCGGCAGTGCGTTATTTTTATCCCAGGCTACCATTGGCATTGGAAGTGCATTTATTCGAGACCTCTTTGGGAGATAAGTCGCACCGGGGTCTAAAATAATTCCATCGACGTCTATCCAGTAATGACTTGGTTGGGTTGTATCTCCGCCACTAAAGCCTTCTAGTAATGCATTACGCCCATCAGCAGATAAGGTGAAAATACCTACGTCACCACCTACAATATTTGCTTTGATGCCCTCGCTCATAAGTATTGTGTGAATTGCACAAGCATTATATAAGCACCTAGAATCATAATCGTCAGGAAAACTGTTTTTTAGGCACCAATCAGTAATAGCGAATAATGCTTCAATTTTTACGCGGCCTATTCGCAAATTAAAATCTCCTTTTCTAAGTTTTTTATGAACCTTCGTGGCACATTTATTAGTTACCACCTGTACTATATAGGATTTTTAGCTTTCTGGCAGTCGTTAAGTAATTCATTGTTAGCACTTGTATATCAAGCCACTCTATCAACCCCAAACCGACTAATATCGCCTCTTTTGAACTCATCTACTGCTTACTATTGATATCGATCAAGGTTAGCTCTTTGCCAGTGATGATCGGTATATTGAAGCAGCTCTTTTGGGGCAAGAAGTGACTGTCAATTCTATGCGAATACTTTTTTTAAGGCACCACATGCTAGAATAATTAGGAGATAGCGTTACTCCCTCCCACGGCAATTGTAGTCGTCTGGACTGGAGTAAAGACTATCTTAATCTGAGGTTCCACTTAGTGCCGCCAGAATTATTTCGTAGTAAGCTCTCTGGGACTCACCTTCTCCTATTAGATCATTTTCACAAGTAGCTTCACTTGTAAAACCTCGGTGCCATTCTGAATCATTTGTAACCATAATGTCATCAGGACAATCTTCAAACTGAGATTTAGTTATATCGATGATATATTCGCCATGTGTTAACCAGGCATGCGAAGCTGTGCCTTTTTGGCCAACAGTAGTCATAAAGCTGCCAAGCCCTTGTTCACACAAATATGTGCTTAAGAGTAATGTAGATTCCCCACAGCACCCTTTAGGAAACTCAGACATTGTTTCAGGGCAAGAGTCGTCTGCTATAGTTTTAATAATTGCATCACGAAACATTACTGTTTTTTTAGTTATCTCTTCCATTTGAGCTCCATTGAATTTATTGGTGATTTTATGGCGTATTGTTTTCAATAGCTTAGAAAAACGAGCTCATATTAAATCAATATGTAATTGAAGTCGTTGTCTTGCTGTTTATTTACCAAATAGCGACAACACAATAGGCTTAACGCTTGTTTATATATTTACTGTTCAGCTCCCCAGAGCATAAAAGCGGCTTTTACCTCTACCACCTATACCACTCGTCTGTATCCCTTTACTATAAAGCTCTGTAGCTGGTACAGGTCAAATAAGTGACCTATACCACCTATACCACTTTTTAATAAAAATCACCTAAGAGTGGTACAGGTCAGAATACGACCTATACCACGCTGTATCCTATGAATTTAAAAGACTGTAGTCATATTGTTTTACTTAGTGGTACAGGTTAATTTAAAATAATGTTTACCTATACCACTATACTGCCCTTTATACATGGTGCTCTCAGCGAAAGTGGTACAGGTGGTACAGGTCAAGTGCGTTTTTTCAAAATATATCG
>JABSRA010000040.1 GCA_013215445.1 Oceanospirillaceae bacterium | reverse complement strand
CTGTACAAGGCTTAATTCCTGCATAGACAGGGAAGCTATAACCAATGACAAGGAAGTAATTATGACCATGAAACCCATCGTGGCGGATAACAAACCGCAAAAAATAACCCTAGAAAAAGACAGTGACTACTACTTCTGTCGATGTGGAAATTCGGCTAAACAACCTTTTTGTGATGGTTCCCATGCAGGTACTGGGTTTACTCCCAAACACTTTGTCGCAGCAGAAAGTGCGGATGCCTATTTGTGCAACTGTAAGCACAGTGCCAACCTTCCATACTGCGATGGTAGTCATAAAAAATTCAGTGCTGATGATATTGGTAAACCAGGTCCAGGGCCAGCCAAAAAGACCGGGGCCATGCCCATTCCAACCGCGACTCTAGAAGAGCCAACCTTAAACTTTATTCACCAGTTGGCCAATGAAGGTTTAACTAAATTGGGTCATCACGGCCCGATGACCGCCATGGGAGTCCCCAGGCACTTACTGCCTCACTGGGATGATATGCAAATTATGGCCGCACAAATGGCTACCAAACCACGCTTTGAAGATGTGCCGGTGGCGACCGAATTAATTATTGGACCAGAGGCAAAAAAGCCGCTGCGCTTAAAAATCCCGCTATTTGTCTCTGATATGAGTTTTGGAGCATTGTCAGAAGAGGCAAAAATCTCTCTGGCGAAAGGCGCTGAGCTGGCCGGCACGGGGATATGCTCCGGAGAAGGCGGCATGTTAGCCGAAGAACAGCAAGCTAACAGCCGCTATTTCTACGAGTTAGCCAGTGCTAAATTTGGCTACAAAGCAGAGTTATTACCATTGGTGCAGGCCTTTCATTTTAAAGGCGGGCAGGGGGCTAAAACCGGTACCGGTGGACACTTGCCCGGTAATAAAAACCAGGGAAAAATATCGTTAGTCAGAGGAATAACAGAGGGATTACCCGCTATATCACCCCCGACCTTCAAAGATTTAGTCACAGTAAAAGATTTTGCTAGATTTGCCGATCAAGTTCGCGAGCAAACCGGGGGCATCCCGATAGGTTTTAAACTCAGTGCTAATCACATTGAGCAAGATATACAGTTTGCCTTAGATGCGGGGGCTGATTATATTATTTTGGATGGCAGAGGCGGTGGAACGGGTGCCGCACCGCTAATGTTTCGCGATCACATCAGTGTACCGACTATCCCCGCGTTAGCCAGAGCGCGGAAATATCTTAATGAACAAGGTGCGAGTGGCCGGGTCACCTTAATCATTACCGGTGGTTTGCGGGTGCCGATAGACTTTGTCAAAGCAATGGCGCTCGGTGCCGATGGCGTGGCGATTTCTAACAGTGCCATGCAGGCGATTGGCTGTGTTGGTGCGAGAATCTGTAATACTAATAATTGTCCGGCAGGCATCGCCACACAGAATCCAGAATTGCGCCAGTTACTCGATGTCGATCGGGCGGCGCTAAAACTGCAGAATTTTTTCAGCGCCTCAGTAGAGCTGATGGCAGTGATGGCGAGGGCATGCGGTCACGATAGTTTGAGCGCTTTTAATCCACACGATCTGGCAACTTGGCATCGTGATATGGCACAACTATCGGGGATTAAATATTCGGGGGTGATGCCACTTTCCTAGGGGTATAGCATACTGCGCTAATGTTAAAGGCTAATAATTTAGCATTAGTGCATCGCATTCACAGCCAGTAGCCGTGTTGGATATTTTACAAATATTTATCGTAGTTTGTACTCGCAGCAAAGTACTTGGGTACTATTCACTGGCTGCTAGCTTTGAAAGATCTATAGGTAACCAGCCTAAAAAACAGTACGTCATGGATTAATCGTACTGCTTAATAGTGATGGTTTAATGACTGAGGGAAGACTGAGGTGGTAAACGTGGATAATACTAAGAGGTTTATTGATTGTCGAAGCTTTCTCGTAGGTTTTTCTTCTGTACTTTACCCATCGCATTTCTGGGTAGTTCATCGATAAAGAATATTTTTTTAGGCTGCTTGTATTTTGCTAAGTTTCCCTGGAGTGCGTTTTTAATAGCATCTTCACTGATTAGGCTATCAGGATTTCGTACGATAATAGCTGTCACCGACTCCCCAAAATCAGCATGTTGCAGACCAATAACGGCTGATTCAAGTACTCCATCAATATCGTCGAGCAAAATTTCAATTTCTTTGGGATAGACGTTATAGCCACCGGTAATAATCAGGTCTTTTGAGCGGCCGATGATACTTAGATAACCTTGATCGTCGATAATACCTAAGTCACCGGTGATAAAGAAACCGTTATCGCGCAACTCTTCCCTGGTTTTTTCTGGCATGTTCCAGTAACCAGAAAAAACATTGGGACCGCGCACTTCAATGGAACCTATGCAATTTGACGCCAATAGCTGTTCTGTTTGTGCATCGCAAACTCGTACTTCTACACCGGGTAACGGCAAACCTACTGTTCCAGGGCGACGATCGCCAGCATAGGGATTAGAGGTGTTCATGTTAGTTTCGGTCATACCATAGCGCTCGAGGATGTCATGCCCGGTTAACTTGCTCCAACTCTGGTGGGTCTCGGCCAGTAGGGGGGCGGAACCCGATATAAACAAACGCATGTTTTTGACGAAGTCAGCCTCGATCTGCGCATGCTTTAAGAGTCGCACATAAAAGGTCGGCACGCCCATTAATACCGTGGCTTTAGGCATAGCAGCCATTATCTGATCGATATTAAAGCCCTGCATGAATATCAACGATGAACCCGTGGCGAGTGTCACGTTGATGGCGACAAAGAGTCCATGGGTATGGAAAATTGGCAGGGCGTGAATCAGTTTGTCTTGTGCGGTAAAGTGCCAAGTATCGCGCAATGTGCTGGCGTTAGACCATAAGTTGCGGTGAGATAACATCGCACCTTTAGAGCGACCAGTGGTGCCCGAGGTATACAAAATAGCGGCGAGGGCATCTGCCGAGCGCGGCACTGCCTCAAAGGTTACCGCTTGGGCCTCAGCTAAAGTGGCAAAACTACCCGTGCCATCGGCATTCAGGGTTTTGAGAACATTCACTTGCGCTGCATCGGCGACCGGCTGTAATGCCGGCGCTCTAGACTCTTCGCAGATGAAAACCCGCGGCTGGGCATCTTCTAAAAAATAGCTAATTTCGCTAGCGGTATAGGCGGTGTTGAGCGGTAGAAATACGCCACCGGCCAGTACTGTGCCAATGTAGAGCTGGAGCATTTGTATAGATTTGTCGGCTTGTACGGCGACGCGATCGTTTGGCTTGACGCCTAGCGCTATTAATAAATTGGCATATTGCTGCGCGCCATTAAAAAAATCAGTATAAGTTAAGTCTGTGCCGTTCTCCAAGTGTGCAAAGATACGCTCGCCACTATCGCTTGCTGCTGCGGCTAAGCGCTGTGCTAAATAATTTCCCTCGTACATATGGTCTGTCCTCACATTGTTATTTAACTTTAATTCAGAGATTTAACTTTTATTCACTGATTTAAACACTGAATTTAGTCTTAAGCAGTCCCATTACCTTGCTGGAGGCGATGATGACATCGTTGTTAATATAGGCCTCATGATTTTTCTCAATATCTTTAACTTGGTACTGATAATTGACCATGCAACCCCATGAATTTTTGAGTCCGTTTTCGGAGTTATCACCTTGTAAGTGGATGTTTTCTAATCTGGCACCATTACCCAAGTGGAAACGAGATACCGGATCGCTGGCTCCACCTCTGGCTGAGCGAGAGACCACTAGATAGTGAGCAATTAGCTTTAATAACGCCTTGTTGTCATTGGTAAGTGCTAGTAAGGCCTGAGTATCTTCAGCTTGCTCCAGTGCGTCAACGAGCTTGAACTGAGCATCACTGAGCGTAGAGTTCTCAGCTTTGCTCTGTTTTATCGCCCACCTTCTGAATCCAGGAACCGGAGATAAAGTGACGAAGTTATCTAAGTTAGGAAATTCATGGCGCAAATTCTCCACCACTTGTTTGATTAAGAAGTTACCAAAAGAAATACCTTTTAGGCCTTTTTGGCAATTGGAGATAGAGTAAAATACCGCGGTATTAGCCTGCTCTGCGGGGATTTGCTCGCGATCATTAGCCAGTATCGACTTGATATCCCCGGGTGTGTGATCGGTGAGGGCCACCTCTACAAATATTAACGGCTCTATACCTAGTGCCGGATGGAAATAACCGTATAATCTTCGATCACTTGAGGCGACTCGCTGTCGCAGAGAATCCCAGCTGCCGATTTCATGCACGGCTTCATAGGCGATAATTTTCTCTAAGATGGAGGCAGGTGTCTCCCAGTCTATATGCTTAAGCTCGAGGAAGCCGCGATTAAACCAGGAGTTAAATAAATGCGAAAAATCGCTGTCCAAGCTTTTTAGCTCGGGGGAGTCAGCAGTATATTTTAGTAGATCGGCCCGCATATTAACCAGTGCAAGGGTGGCGTTGGGTGCTTGGTTCATGCGCCGCAGTAGATTTTGACTGACCGGCTCGCCGATGAAGTGCAGTGCCCGTGCCGTGGTTTCATTGGGATCATCTAGCCAGGCTTGTACCGCCTTGCCTAAGGCGTCTTGGTCCGCACCGAACTCATTGAGCAGCGATAAAAAGAAATCGCTCTTTTGCTTATCGCTCAGACTAAAGTAACGCTGGAGGACTTCCTGAGAATGTGCCAACCCTGTGGCTTCACCTCGGCTGTCGAGAATTTCTTGGCACAAGGTGAGCAGAGGTATCTCTGGTTGTTTTCTAGCGGCATTTAAATTGCGTCCGATCACGGCAACTCTCGAAAGCAAATCACTGAGTAAACCTATGCTCATCGCTATACTCCTGCTGATTGAGGGTGGTTATAACATCAAGCAAATATTATATATATTTTACAATTAAAACAAATATAAGCGATAACTTCCCCACCATAGAGACCGGTGGGGGAATTAACTTAGATTGTACTCTGAGGTTATACTTCGTTGAGGATTGGATTCTTGAGGGTACCGATTCCCTCTATTTCCACTTCGCAAACATCCCCTTCTTGCATGTAGACAGGCGGGGTACGAGCGTAGCCAACACCGGCTGGTGTACCTGTGACTATCACATCACCAGGTTCTAAGGTCATACATTCACTCAACTTGGCAATTAAATCGTCCATCGGGAAGATAAAATCACTGGTATTAGCATCTTGCATGATGCGGCCATTTAATCTGGACTGAATTCTAAGACCACTGGCACCTGGTGGCAGCTCATCGGCACTAACAAATTCAGGACCGAATGCACCCGTATCATCGAAGTTTTTACCAATCGTCCACTGCGAGCTGCGACGCTGGTAGTCGCGTAAAGTGCCATCGTTGAAAATAGAATAACCAGCGATGTAATCCAGGGCATTTTCCCTGCTGATATGACGCCCACGCTTACCAATGATAGCGACTAACTCGGCTTCGTAGTCAAGTTTGTCAGAACACAGTGGTCTGATGATCGGCTGATTGTGACCTATCAGTGAAGAAGATCCGCGATAGAAAATTTCCGGGTACGAAGGGGGTTCTACTCCACCTTCTATAGCATGCGCCGCGTAATTTCTGCCGATGCAAATTATTTTGGGTGGACGAGTGATCAGAGGGAGGTAAGTGATGTCATTAGCATCCACATAAGTATCGCTGCCCGCAGTAAGTGCCGCTGCGTGGGCTTGAGAGAGAGCTTCAGGCCCCTGTGCTATTAACAAAGCAAAATCTGTTGGAATATCTGAGTCTACTTTAGACAAATCGACGATGCCGTTAGCTAATGAACAGCCAATACGCTGTTCCCCATCTTGTAAAAATGACACAAATCTCATATTTATAATCTCTGCTGTATTTATTAATGATGATGCAATCGTAAATAATCGCTATTATCTTGTCAAGCTCAATAATATCGATAATAATTCATTTATGCCAATTAATTAATTATTCAAGACGGTTGTATTATTTACTCAACCGTCAATAAAGCGCTGGAGTGGGGGTGATAATCATTGATTTAGGATAATCAAACACTCCATAACAAACTAGGTCTTAAGCGTCGTGATTATTCGCCAAGAGGGCATAAGGAGCCGCTCTGGTAAAGAAAAATGACGGCGTGGAATATAATGCATCGATGCTGATGCTGGCTGACAAAGCTTTGATTTATAGAGTATTCAAGAGCGATCGTTGAGCACTGAAGACTCGCAGAGAAAGGCGGAGTTTCTGCTTAAGCGGTATACAAGGGTAATGCCGCGTCTAAAAAGGCGGGTATAGATAGAGGGTGGCAAAGATAGACTCTCTGACAGAGATTGTATTGTGGCACTAAAGCCAGTGAATGATTAGCATCTAGCTCAGTTTAGCTATTAGCCATCAACGTCGAAATCGAGTTACAGACACTTTTAGTGATAATAACAACGTTATCATTATTGCTAACCTTGGATACTCTCCCCAGGGCTTTGCAGCGCAAACTCATTTGAGCTGTAGCGCTAGGAACTCACCGGTTTTTTTATAATGTGAGACTAATTCGGCCACCGCTTTATCGGCATTTCGATCTAATACGTGTTTTAAAATTAAATCATGTTCACCCCCAACATCACGTGAGGAGTAAGAAATTGAGCCAGCAGCATTGCGATAGCGGATATTCTGATCATAGAGTTGGTCGCAAAATTTAATTAATAGTGACGATCCACAACCTGACATTAGGCTGGTATGAAACTCTTTGTGCCTGAGTTCCCAATTTGGATTGATCAGCCCAGTTTCCTCTAGTATTCGCGCTTCACGCTTGAGGCGATGGTGGGCGAGCAAGAGCCGCTCTTCCCATTGCATGTCTTGGCTGGCCATGGATTCTCTAAGAGCGCGCTCTTCTAACCAGCACCGTGTTTTAAGCAGCTCTGCAAAACTTTCGGCACTGACGTGTGAAACTCTGAAACCTCGCTGATCAATTCGATTCACCAATTGCTCAGAGGTGAGTAGGCTGAGTGCCTCCCTGATCGGGCTGGCGCCTGTGCCCATTATTTTGCGAAGTTCTTCTATTTTTAGTTTAGAACCTGGTTTTAACTCACCTTGTATAATCATCGAATATATACGCTGGTAAGTCTGGTTAGTAATTGAACTATTATCGCTATCTAGTTGGTTTGGCATCATTTAATGACTTTATTTTAAGTTATTATTAGTATTTTTATGGTTGCTGAGCTTAATCAAAAATTAAACAAAGCTGCAAGTGCAAGCCATATTAACACGCGAATTTTTATAGACAAGATTTCCCCTTCCTTATCTCATTCATCACTGACTTAGTCTTCATCATGCTGCCTCGCCACCGCTAGAAAAATAAAGGTTAAGATGAAGCTGGATCAGTGTTAACTAGTGCCCATCTTGAACTGGATGAGCACTCATTAACTGCAGCATCTGCTTTTTATACTTATAACAACCTGACAGTTTGACCACTAAGTGTGACATTTAGTGAGAGTGATCCCTCGTTAATTAGCCAGCGGCGCAACGTATAACTACGTGCACCTGCAATGTGCATAGGATCCTCTTCCGCTAGTACTCTAGCTGCTTCGAAGGACTCAGCACGATAGACAATCATCCCATTACCCTGCATTTTCTCCCCACTTAGATCGGAAACCGGGCCGGCAAAGGCGAGTTTTCCAGAGAGCTCAAGGGTCCGTTGATATTCGAGGTGGGCGGCAAGTGTGTCACGAATGGCCTCGTCGTTGCCAAGGCCTGTTGATTCTACAATATAGAGCTCAAGTGCGAGTGCACCGCGTGCTTTAGCTTGTGATTTATAAGATTGCCAAGATAACATAATTAATTTACCTGCTTGCATAAGTTAAATAAAATCGATATTATCGAATTATATCATAAATAATCGTCAAAAATAAAAACCTTTTAAGGTGTGTGTATGAATTTAATGGTAGGTAGAGCCAGTGGCGAATCAATGGCTTTTAGTGTAATAGAACAGTGTTTAAGGTCAAGAATGAGTACTGCTAATAAAGGTGGTGCCATCAGCAGCGTTTACGCTTCATCCCAATTGGCAAATCAGACCATTAGGGTGCTCTCAATGAGCCTGAATAATATCAAATGGTTTAGCACTTACCTTAACTCAGCGCTGCACTCTCTTAATTAGGTGGGATTAATCGGCATTAATAACCTTCTAGGGCCAATATTATCCTTAATAAGCGAGCCAGATTATGATTATTGCTAGTACCCTGATAACCGTTTTTACCGATCAAGCAGAGACTTGCACAGTCAATAATAGCAACGATTAACGATTTATACTTATCCGTTTCGATGGGTAAATTCTAAAGAGGAGTAAAACATGGCAATACCCGCGCCAGAGCTTGAACAGGCACGTCAATTAGCACAGCAAAAGGTCATGGAGATGCATGCTAACAAATCGCAACTGGACAGCGCCTCTATCGATTTGATTTTAACCGAGGCCAGGTCTCACTACGCTTGGACAGATAGACAGGTCACTGAGCAACAATTGCGTAAAATTTACGAGATCACCAGTGCTGGTCCCACTAGCATGAACAGTTGTCCCGCTAGAATAGTATTCGTCACCAGCGGTGAAGGTAAAGAGCGTCTGGCGAAATCTCTAAAGCCGGCCAACGTTAAGAAGATGATGGGAGCACCTGTTACCGCCATTATTGCCTATGATCCCGATTTTTGGACCGAATTACCTTACCTTTTCCCCCATGAAGATCGTCGACCACATTTCGCGACCAAGCAAGCGCACGCGCTGGAGACTGCCCTACGCAATTCCACCCTACAAGGTGGCTATTTAATGATAGCAGCACGCTCTCTTGGGCTAGATATCGGGGCAATGTCAGGATTCTCAAACGCGATTTTAGATGAAGAGTTTTTCTCTGAAAACGGCTGGAAATCAAATTTCCTCTGCAACATTGGCTATGCGGATACATCATCCTTGTATCAGCGCTTGCCGAGATTTTCCTTTGAACAAGTCTGCAGTATTTTATAAAAAATTATATGCATATCGCCACTCGGTAGCATCTAAAGTGATGTTAACTTGACGAACTACCGCTTGGCACAGAATTTGAACACTTAGAAATATAAAAATAATTTCGGAAAGAGTGATCAATAATGGGCAATGTCGCCCGGAACTTTGGGAGCACAATATGAAACATTGGATAAAGAGCGCAGTATTAGCCGCCGCAATCACCAGTATACTTTCTACCCCCGCCTTCTCGGCTCAAACAATCAAAGCCGTAGTCATAGATGGTTACCCGGCACGAGCCCTGTGGGTACAAGAATTTAGCAATTACTTTATTCCAGAGGTGAATAAGCGTCTGGCGAAAACCGGTAATTACATCATGGATTGGCAGGAGAGTTATGGTGGCTCCATTGTTAAACCTAAAGGTGTCCTTGAAGGGGTGAAACTGGGTCTGGGCGACATAGGGATAGTGACGACTATTTTCCACTCTTCAAAATTACCCAGTCAAGCGCTAGCGGCAGTAACGCCATTTGTCGCGGTAGATGCGAGAGTGGTTGCTAAAGCAGTTGATGAAATAGCCCGTGAGTTTCCGGCGGTGCAAAATGAGTTCAGTAAACAGAATCAAGTCTATCTTGCCACAGGTGTGGTCTTAGATACCTATCAATTGTTTAGTAAAAAGCCGCTGAAAACACTCTCAGATTTAAAGGGCAGTAAAGTCGCAGGTGCTGGCATGAACTTGCGTTACCTCGAAGGTATAGAAGGCGCAGCAGGGGTGCGAGGTGGTTTGACCAATTTTTATAATATGTTACAAACTGGCTTGGTCGATCAAGCAATGCTGTGGCCCGAAGCCGCTGCAACCTTCAAAATAGCCGAGGTGGCCCCTTATATGCTCGAGGCAAACTTAGGTTCGGTCAATACTAAAACTGTCACAGTGAATAAAGATTACTGGAAAAAGCTACCTGAAGAGGTGCAAAAAGTGTTGCAAGAAGTGGCTGTCGATTATCGCGATAGGCTGGCGAATATCGCCATGGAACGTGCCGAGTCTAGCCGCGCAGCTTACATAAAAGCGGGTGGCACAATAATAGCTTTAAGTAGCGAAGACCGCCAACTCTGGGTTGAAGCTATCCCTGATATTGCCGCACAGTGGGCTGAAGATCTCGAGAAGAGAGGAGAGCCGGGTACAGAAATGCTCAAAGCTTACTTGGCTAAACTGCAAGCTGCAGGTTACACCGGACTGCGTGATTGGTCTGCTGGACTGAAGTAAAAGTAATCTTTACCTAGCCTGGATATTGCAGCCAATCGCTGGTGTTCATCATACGACATTAGCTGAAATATTCGGGCTAGGCAGATAGTCGCTATTCGACGGGTTCCCCGACCAGTAACATTAAACATGAATGTTTTAAGTTACTGTTAGCTCGAAAGATAGAGTTGGAGAAGACAACCGCTATGGATTTATCAGGTATGTGGCCGAAATAGGTTTCTTCCACAGCTATTAAGCTGTTTTCAGTCAAGCTCACCACCCAAAGTTTAGTAACATCGAAAGAGAGGAGGTATTTCTTGAGTAATATTATTCAACCCGTTGTCCGAAAAATATCTATATTTAGTAATATGTTGGCCACTGGCGCCAATGTCACCGGCACCATAGTGGTACTGATGTTAGTACTAGTCGTGAACTATGATGTATTAGCCAGAGGCATCTTTAATGCACCTTTTCGTGGTGCTGTTGAGGTCGTACAGTTCGCGATGGTGTTAATTGTGTTTTTTCAATTACCCGATGTGGTACGTGTCGGAAAATTAACCCGCTCTGATGGTTTTCTATTATTTTTGGATAATCACTCGCCGCGTTTTGCGCTCTTTTTAAGGCGCTGCATTGATATACTTTCCGCGATAGTGATGACGTTAATTGCCGTGGCTATTTTTCCCGAATTTATAGACATGTGGGAAACCCAAGATTACTTCGGTATTCCGGGGGTGTTCGTAGCACCCTGGTGGCCGCTTAAGTTAACCATCTTCTTTAGTGCATCCCTGTGTACGCTTATTTTTATATTGCGTGTGCTAACGATGAAAAACACCTCCAATCAACCCCTGAAAACACCTGCTGAAGGAGGGAAAAAATGAGCCCCATCGATATAGGTATGATCTCAGTATTAGCTATTATTGTGTTGATTTATCTCGGGGTATATATCCCCATAGCACTGACAACGGTATCTTTTGTGGCTATCTGGTTAATGCGTGATAGTTTTGATCTGTCGATGAATTTGCTTAAAATTGCGGTCGGTGACAGTGCGATGGAATATACCTTTGCCACGGTGCCATTATTTACCTTTATGGGCTTAGTGGTCGCCAAAGCGGGGCTCGGGAGTGACATTTACGAGGTGATGAGCTCTGGTTTTAGGCGGGTTAAAGGCGGCATAGGTATGGCAACAGTAGGTGCAAATGCCGCTTTCGCCGCCGTAACTGGCTCTTCAATTGCCTCGGCATCGGTATTTGCCAAAGTATCTGTACCGCAAATGTTGAACAATGGTTACAACCCTAGGTTTGCAGTTGGGGTGGTGGCAGGATCATCAGTGCTGGGCATGATTATTCCCCCTTCAGCAATGCTGATTATCTATTCATTTGTCGCCGAACAGTCGGTGGGAGATATGTTTTTAGCCGGGCTATTCCCAGGATTATTGCTGGCACTGGCCTATATAGTCGCAATCTGGGGCATGGGACGGTTTTTTCCCAGCTTTGTCGGTGGGCGCAGCGCTGATGATTATGAGTTTATGCCCTGGTCCGAAATAGCCTCGAAAATGTTGCCAACCTTAGGTCTGATCACCATCGTATTGGGAGGAATTTACACTGGATGGCTAACACCGGTAGAAGCGGGTGCAACGGGAGCATTGGTAGGGTTAGTTATTGCTGTTTTACGCCGTTCCATGTCATGGCCAGCCTTTTGGCAAGCGCTGATTGAAACGGGTCATATTACCGCGACTATTCTATTTTTAATTACCGCCGCTTCCATCTACAGTCGTATGCTTGGCTTGGCTGGGGTGCCTAATGAGTTGGGCGATATCCTGGAAAACAGCCAGGTTGGCTTTGTCCAACTGATGATAATTTATGTCATTATGATGCTGTTTTTAGGCACCTTGTTAGACACTGCCTCTATTATTTTGATTGTCGTGCCGCTTTTTCTACCGTTAGTAGAACCCATGGGCCTGTCGTTAATATGGTTTGGCATTATTACCGTGATAGGTGCTGAGATAGGGTTGCTTACGCCCCCTTTGGGAATCTCCTGTTTTGTCATCAAAGCCGCTCTGGATGATGACCGTATCTCGTTAAAAGATGTATTTATGGGTTCGCTGCCTTTTGCAGGAGTGATGCTTTTAGTGCTGATTTTGCTGATTAGCTTCCCTCAGATAACCCTGTTTATTTTAAATTAAAGGAAAATACCATGCGTAATGTAACGGTCGAAAATATTACCGACGTTTTTTCCGCCTATTTTGGCGATGATGCAGACCCTAGATCAAAACAAGTATTGAGTAGCTTAGCAAAGCACTTACACGCCTTTGTCAAAGATGTAGAACTCACCCATGATGAGTGGCGCAAGGGTTTGAAAGCACTTGAATGGGCCGGCAAGTTAACCTGCCCAGAGCGTAATGAATTCGTGCTGTTATCCGATGTAATGGGCCTGTCTTCACTGGTGGATATGGTCAATTCAAAGCCTGACGTGACCAGTTCCAGCGTATTGGGGCCCTTTCATGTCTCCAATGCACCACCGCTGGAAATAGGGGGGGATATGCGTGGTGATTTTGCAGGCGAAGTGGTGTTAGTCGAGGGCACCGTTCGAGACGCTAACGGCGCTCCTATTCCAGGCGCTAGCGTCGATATTTGGCAAACTGCTCCCAATGGTCTTTACTCAAGTCAAGATCCCGCGCAGGAGACCTATTCATTTCACGGCTTGATGACCACCGATGACCGGGGCCGCTATGCTTTTACCACGGTCCGCCCAGTCAGTTACGTGGTGCCAGATGATGGCCCAGCGGGTGATATTCTCAAAGCTGCTGGCCGACACCCATGGCGGCCCTCTCATATACATTTTATTGTAGAGGCAGAGGGTTACCACAGTTTAGTGACTGAAGTATTCGCCGCTGATGACCCCTATTTAGATCAAGATACCGTTTTTGGGGTTCGCGATGACTTAGTCATGCATTATGTTAAACAACCAGCGGGTAGTTTCCCCGAAGAATTTGAGCTCTCAGGTCAAGTAAAAGAAGAGTATTCACGGGTAGATTTTGATTTTAAATTAGCGCTAATATAATCTAAATTGGCGGCTGTAAAATATAACAGCCGCCATTTTAATTAGCTTATAGTTTAACGATCAATTTGCCTTTATTCGCGCCGCTAAAGAACAAATTCAAACCTTCAATCGAAGCTTCTAGCCCCTCGAGGACATGCGAGCGATGCTTGATCTGACCCGCCATCACATAAGGGCTCAATTTTGCTAATAGTTCAGGTACCTGATGGAAGTGATCAGGCATAGTGAAACCTTGAATACTAATGCGTTTCTTAATCACATTAAGCCAGCTGGGGCCAGGGCTGGGCACCTCTTTAGCATAGTCAGCGATCAAACCACAGACAATCACCCGCCCATGAGCATTGATGCGCTCAAAGATAAGGGGCTGAATCTCACCGCCGGTATTTTCAAAGAACAAATCGATGCCCTGAGGTGTATGTTGCGCAAGTTGCGCCGCTAAATTTGCTGACTTGTAGTTAATCGCGGCATCAAAACCTAATTCGTTGACAATCCAAGCGGCTTTTTCATCGCTACCAACCACACCGATCACGGTTAGTCCTTCTGCTTTGGCCAACTGACCGACGATAGAACCAACAGATCCCGCGGCACCTGTAACGATGATGGTTTCACCCTTTTTAGGCTTGCCGACATTAAACAACCCCTGAGTAGCCGTTAAACCAGGCAGGGCGAAAACCGATAATACCGCTTCATTGGGCAGTGGTGCAGTTACTTTATTGAGCCCCTGTCCATCGCCAAGGTAATAGTGCTGCCAACCCATCATGCCCATCACTCTATCACCGACCGCATAGTCAGGGTGGTTGCTTTCAATCACTTCGCCGATGCCTGAGCTGCGCATCACATCACCGAGTGCAACCGGGGGAATATAGCTTTCAGTATCCGGGCTCATCCAGCCAAACATGGCGGGGTCAAGAGACAAGTGTTGTTGCTTAATTAATATTTCGCCGTCTTTAGGGCGAGTAATAGGTAGTTCAACTATTTCAAAAAGCTCACGGGTGATAGGCCCGCCAGTAGGGCGCTTTACCAATTTTATCGCTGTATTAGTGGTCATTATTGACACTCCTGTTTAAGTGTTAGTGAAGATATAAACCATTATTACTGGTATTTAATGTGGTATATATAGGCTGTTTTGTGAATCTTTATTGTTTTAAAAGCAATAATACTAGCGAGAGGCAACAATGGATCAATTAAAGGCGATTAAGTATTTTGTTAAAGTGGTTGAGACGGGGAGTTTTACCCTCGCGGCGCTGGCTTTTAGTGTACCTGTATCCTCCCTATCTAGGCGCGTCGCAGATCTTGAGCAAAGCTTAGGCGCCATCCTACTTAAACGTACCACGCGATCGGTAAAAGTCACAGAAGTGGGCAACAATTATTATCAACAAGTGTGCGAAGTGCTGTCACTGTTAAACGATAGCGATGAGGCGGTACGCGCCTACCAAAGTACCCCAATGGGCGTACTTAAAATCAGTGCGATGGTGGGCTTTGGTGAGCGAATTTTACTGCCGTTGATGGATGAATTTAATGAATTGTATCCACAGATTATCCTCGATGTCAGTCTCAGTGATGAAGTGACGACTTTAGCGCGAGATGAGGTAGATATCGCCATACGCGGTGGATACGCACCGCAAGAGCGGGTGGTGGCGATAAAATTAATGGAAAACAAATTTATTACCGTGGCCTCTCCAGGTTACCTAGAAACTTACGGCTCACCGCAAACGGCACTGGCGTTAAAAGAACATCGGGGCATATATTTTAATACCCCCACCGGACCTACCCCCTGGCTCAGTGAGATTCAAGGACAGTGGCAAGATGTATCGGCGCCCAGTGTATTATCCAGTAATGATGGTAATTGGCTGGTTGATAGAGCTATTGCCGGTAAGGGCATACTGGTACTGCCAAGATGGGCCTTGCAAATTTCTCTGAATTCTGGGCAGTTGGTCGAGCTTGAGGTGAGTAGTGCTATTTATATTACCCAAAATCCAAATTTTGCCATCTATCTACTCTATCAAAAGCAGCGCTACCAAGTCCCTAAAGTAAAAGCAGCGGTAGATTTTATAGTGTCTAGAGTGAAGCATCAATATGCTCAATAAATCACTCATACTCATCACAAATTAGAGAGATGTGAGGCTTATTCAGAGGTTCCCATACTGGCGTGTTGTTGTCGTTGCAGATGCAGATTATGATTTAATGTCTAGCAGACGTCGTTAGGAAAATTGGCTCCAGGAAACACCCTCAGCTGTCTTTATTAGAAAACTTTAATCAAGCTCAATTTAAAGCGTTTTAATTTTATCTCCAATTGTTATAATATTCGCAAGCTCTATACTTATTAAGATTTAATCTCACTATATCATTAACTTACATTTTCTAGAAAACCTACCATGCAATGGCTATCAGCATGCAGTTATAGTTATCTCAATGGCTCTGAGTATTGCTGTTAGATCATAACCGTTCGAGGTAAGTAGAGAAAACAGGGACAGCATGAACCGTCAAATCACCCTCAAAGACATCGCTAAGCAGTTGGGAATATCAACGGCTACCGTCTCTCTATCAATCAACAATAATCCACTGGTTGCCGCTAAAACCCGGGAGAAGGTGCTGGCTAAAATAGAAGAGGTCGGCTATGTGTATAATCGTCGCGCCGCGAGTTTAATTACCGGTGAGAGTCGTATGGTGGGTCTAGCGGTTCATGATATTACCAACCCCTATTTTACCGAAGTCTGCGAGAGCATTGAAAAAGTTCTCTCTCAGCAGGGACGTATGTCACTGCTGTGTAATAGCCACGAATCCTTAAAATTACAGAGTAGATTTATCGATGCGCTGGTAGAACACAATGCTGATGGTCTGCTGCTCTGTCCGGTGGTCGGCTCTGATTTGCAGGCGTTAGCACCTATTCTAAAACGTGGTTTACCGACTGTTTTGGTCACGCGTGATATCGAGGGTGCCGAGATGGACTTTGTCGGTAACGACGAGCGTTTATCAATGCGCCTCGCCACCGAACATTTACTGAACTTAGGCCACACTAGGATTGCTTTTGTCGGTGGCGGCATTGAAGCTCAAGCGGCATTTGATCGGCGAGCAGGGTACATTGAGGCCTTAGAGGACAGTAATCTTGCCGATAAAACAGCGCTTTTCTTTAACTGTGAGAACAACCCGGCTAGTGGTCAAGAGGTGGTTGAAACAATTCTGAACAGTGACAATAGACCTACCGCGATTGTCGGTTTCTCCGATCAGATAGCCTTGGGGGTTATCTCAGGATTATTAGAGCAAGGTCTTAAGCCAGGTGTTGATATGGCAGTAGTTGGTTGTGATAATATTTCTGAAAGTAGTAGGGCCTATACCCAATTAACCACGATTAATATTCACAAGTCGCGCATTGGACAAGTGGCGGCCGAATTCTTATTTAATCGTCTGAAAGACCCCGACCTGCCGATCCAGCGCAAAGTATTCGCCCCTGAGCTGATTATACGTAAAACCTGTGGTTTTCATTTGGTTTAATTTCCCTAGCCCCTTAATGACGGGCTACTAGCCTTAATCGCGGTTTCCAGTAGAAAGTTTTTAATGAGCCAGGATGCTTCTATTACTGGCATTTAAACCGATTTAAATATTGTGCAGCAGCAAAAAACTAAGTATATATATTTAAATCGATTTAAATATTTCGTTTAATCCAAGGAGTTCATGTGGCAGGGTCAGTGATTAGATCAATAGAAATAAAACTTTTTGAAGTACCTTTAGTAGAAATACTGACAGATGCTATGCACGGTGATCACAGTCACTTTGAATTAATTACGGTTACTATTACGGATTCTGCAGGCTGCACCGGGACTGGATATACCTATACGGGTGGCAGAGGAGGACATGCAATTCTCGCCATGCTGGAGCATGATTTAAAACCATTATTACTGGGTCAAGATGTCACCGATATAGCATCGTTATATAGACAAATGATTTGGCACATACATTATGTCGGTCGCGGCGGTATTGCATCATTTGCAATATCAGCAATGGACATCGCGCTTTGGGATATTCGCTGCATCATGAAAAATCAGCCGTTGTCAGCAGTGACTGGTGGTGCGGGTAATTCAACCAAAGCTTACTGTGGCGGCATAGACTTAAATTTTCCGCTTGAGAAGCTACTCGATCAAATACGGGGATATTTGTCACGAGGATTCAATGGGGTAAAGATAAAAATTGGCCAGCCGAATCTGGCTGAAGATATCGCTCGGATAGCAGCGGTACGTGAACTTATTGGCCCAGATATCACCTTTATGGTCGATGCCAATTATTCAATGACAGTGACACAGGCAATTGATGCAGCGCACGCATTTAAAGCCTATGACATCTATTGGTTTGAAGAGCCGACTATTCCCGATGATTACGCTGGATATGCGAAAATAGCTAGAGCCACTGGCATGCCTTTAGCGATGGGTGAGAATTTACACACCATTGAGGAGTTTGGCTATGCGTTTGAGCAGGCGAGTCTAGCCTTTATCCAGCCCGATGCGTCTAATTGTGGCGGCATCACTGGCTGGTTAAAGGTGGCTCAACTAAGTGACCGATATCAAATTCCTATCTGTACTCATGGCATGCAAGAATTACACGTGAGTTTGATGGCAGGTCAGAAAAATGCAGGGTGGATGGAAGTACACAGTTTCCCCATTGATCAATATACCACTAGACCACTGGTGGTAGATAACGCCAGAGCAATAGCGCCGGATGTATCAGGTATTGGGGTTAGTTTTTTGTGGGATAAATTAGCCCCTTATCTAAAACAACTTTCTGGTAAAATTTGAATCGATTTTAATGCACCCTATAGTTCAGATGATTGCAGGATTAGCAGCACAGAAAATGATAATAATCGGTGCGGAGCAAGTGATTGGCCGCGCCAGTGTGGAGCTGTTTACCATTGAATGGGCACAAGTCTATGCCAACTGATATCAATGTTTTTAACGCTAAACAAGTTTTTATAACCTTACCCCCTGACTTGAAGACATAATGCCTAATACTTTAAATTGGCTATAAGCTATGAGATGAACCTTTGGCCATAATCATATTTGTATAATTATTCAATACAGTAGTTATCAGCCACAGATGTTCACAGGAAGGAGTATGCAATGATTGGCGCAGAGTTCTTAATGACCGCATTAATAGTGATCTTAATACCAGGTACTGGGGTTATTTATACGCTATCCAGCGGATTGCTACAGGGATCGAAAGCCAGGTTTTTTTGCCGCATTAGGCTGTATGTTAGGTATTATTCCCTCGATGCTGGCTTGCATATTAGGCCTGAGTGTCTTGCTGCATAACAGTGCGATGTTGTTCAAGTGGATAAAATTTATCGGGGTCGTTTATTTATTGTATTTGGCGTGGATGACTTATAAAAATAGCACTGCCTTACAATTGGCTGGGCAAGCAACTGAAATAAGTAGTCTAATAATACTGCTTCGCGGCTGTCTGGTTAATGTGCTTAATCCCAAGCTGTCTATCTTTTTATGGCCTTTTTACCGCAGTTTGTGAACGTGGGCGAGGTGTCGATATTTAATCTATTATTAATATTAAGTCTATCTTTTATGCTAATGACTTTTATCGTTTTTATTGGTTATAGATTGGTGGCGACCAGCTTGAGCAAATAGCTGAAAAAGTCTGAAAAAATAGCGATAAATAAACAGCGTTTTTTTCAGTCAGCTTTGCGGCAATGACTGTTAAACTGGCGCTAACGCAGAGTCAACCGACTCATATATAAAACCACCAACTGCATAGTTTTTATGCTTAAAAAACTATGCCTTAACCAATGCCGCTAGCGCTTCTAAGTGAAAATTTTGAATACCATGTTGACGTAAATGTTTGAGCGTTGAAAATAAATAATCGCTGCTTTTATCCTTTAGTCCCTGTGCGCTGGATACTCTACCTCTTTTATCCCTATAGTCGCAGGCTCAACAGCGCTCTTCGCGACGTCCTGACAGCTACGCTCGACAATTTAATAAATAGCTCCATACAATACAAGGTGAGCGGTGGCTCCGTAGGAAGGCTTGGAGTGCAGCTATAGTATGAGGCATTTAATTCCATAATTGATAAAAGGTAAAAGGTAAAAGGCAAGACAAGACCCCGATCCCACTGGGTTACCGCTGTGCAGAATTTATTCTGAAAAGCCAAAGAATTAATCTATTGGCTTGTTTTTTCTATTTAAATCGGTAAATTAACTAATAGGCGTGGTCGACGCCTGTTAGTCTATCCTTCCTAGTCTACAAAAGGGGCCGCGCCCCCAACACTATGAAGCTCATAAGTGTCTCAGACTCAGATAAATGGATAGGGCGACATCATGAGCACAGCTAAAGATATTACAGCGGTTCCCTTTAGAATAAATTTCGAGCAACAAAAAAAACGTGCTAAAGAGCTGTTAACACAGTGGCGTTTACATAATTCTGAAAGCCTTTCTCGACTATTCAAGCAGTTACCTGAGTATCAAAATTCTGCTGATCTAGCGCAGGCAGTAAGTTTAGCGGATGCGCAATTTGTCATTGCCCGTGAGCTAAGATTACCAAGTTGGGTCAAATTACAAAAACATGTGCAATTAATGGAGCATGCAAGAAACGCCATTGACCATAATTCACCCCTCGATCAAGACCTAAGCACGTTGCACATACGCTGTGGTAGTGATATTCAACAGACATTACTAGCGGGAGGTCTCAGCGGGGATTTTTTAGAATATTCAGATCCTATCTGCCAGGGACCACTGATTGCAGGAAATAAGTTAATTCACCATCGCGCTGAGTTTTTAAGTCATTATACCAAGCTCTCTGGTAGCAGCATTGATGATATAGAGCAGCAATTGCACCTTGAACAACAAAAATTGGAAAACTGTGCCGCTCGCTATGCAAGAGTGGTGCTTTGGTTTGAACACGATAGCTACGATCAGCTGATCTTGGCGCGGATATTGGCCCACTTCTCATCCAAGCAAACACCGAAGATATTAGAAATAGTGTCTTTAAAGCAATTTCCAGGCTCCGCTCGATTTATTGGTCTAGGACAATTACCCCCTGAGGTACTGCGGGTGCTCTGGAGCAAACGTAAACCAGTGACAGCATCACAGTTATCACTAGGATCTCAAGTTTGGGCTGCTCTGTGTCAGTCGACACCGATAAAACTACAGACATTGTTAGATGATGCCAATACAGCGCAACTACCTTTTATGCGCAGTGCTATCAAACGCCATCTACAAGAATTACCCAGCGTCAACAATGGATTGGGCCTGTGTGAGCAGCTCATTTTACAAATATTGAGTGATAGCAGCCGTACCTGTGGTGAAATATTTTCAGCACTAACTCGAGAGCTAGAACCTATGCCCTGGCTGGGAGATATCATGTTTTGGCAGATTTTAAAAAACCTCAGTAAACCTGCTGAAGCAATGGTCACCATTACCGAGGGCAACTGTGATCAAAACTGGCAGAAAAAGTCAGTGAGCATTACCGGCGTCGGTCGTGCGTTGTTGCTTAATGAAAAAGATTGGCTGAATTGTGCTCCCAAGCAACGGTGGGTTGGGGGAGTGTCGGATTTCTCGGATAAATCGAGTTGGCGATGGGATGTCAGTCTAGGCAAAGTTAGAAAGTTAGAAAGTTAGAAAGTTAGAAAGTTAGAAAGTTAGAAAGTTAGAAACTATAATATTTAATGAGGGGAGTACAGTGATGAGCATAGAATATCTATTGACCGCGTTAATTGTCATATTAATACCGGGAACAGGGGTGATATATACCATTTCTAATGGTCTGTTTCATGGCGTTAAAGCGACGTTATTTGCAGCACTTGGCTGTACCTTAGGTATAATTCCCTCTCTACTTGCCTGTGTATTAGGGCTCAGTGTGCTGTTGCATAGCAGCGCAGTCGCCTTTGAAATAATCAGGTATATAGGAGTTGCCTATTTACTTTATCTAGCCTGGGTTACCTATAGTCAATCCACAGCCTTGAGTTTTGCTAAAAAAACCAAACGCTTGAGCCATCGCCAAATATTGCTACGCGGCTGCTTAATTAATGTCTTAAATCCCAAGCTATCAATCTTCTTTATGGCTTTCTTGCCGCAGTTTATTAGGGTGGCGGATCAGTCGCCAACACTACAATTAATGACATTAGGTATTGTTTTTATGCTGATGACTTTAATGGTATTTATTGTTTATGGTTTATTGGCAAACCACTTGAGACAGTACATGGACAGCACCAATAATATGGCCAGAAATAGCCAGAGGTTATTCTCAGTTTGCTTCGCAGCAATGGCGGTAAAGCTAGCCATAACGGAGAAATAGCCGATTATTTATAAACAATAAATCGAGTAATAATTTACCGAATACCTAGATTTTTACTAAGGCAGCGATTGCTTCTAAGTGAGAATCTTGGATGCCATCTTGGCGTAAATGTTTGAGTGTTGAAAACAAATAATCGCTGCTTTTTCCATTGAGCCCCGATGCGCTCGATACAATGTCAGCCATTTCTAGGACGTCTTTACCTTTAGTATATTGTTGGTGTTGAGTATCTACAATAAAGGTAAGTGCCTTCACAGTATTACCATCACTGGTAAAGGCTTCGATAAAAGAAGCTTGATAGACCAAGGTTGGAAGTTCACGATCAAACAGGTAATTAGCAACTTGCTGTTTGTTAGCAGCGGCAACTCGAAACAATCTTCCCTTGCAGCTGCCTCCTCGATCAAGACCCAAGACTAATCCAGGATGTTCTGGCGTGCCTCTATGCACCCAAGAGGACACGCAAAGCGAGCGATGAAACCCATAAATTTCAGCTTCCATCGCCTCTATATAGGCAAATCCCGGGCGCCACATTAAAGATCCATAGCCAAATATCCACAGATCACCGTCCGGTAGACTAGGGTAGATGGCATCACAGTGGGCAGTAGATAATTGCTCTTTAATGAGTGTTGCTGAGATTGGTTGAGGGACAGATATAGGCATAGGTCATATTTAAAGTTAATAGAATCCAATATAGTAAAAGTTAACGCGTTTAAAAGCAATGAGTTCACTTGATAAGCAACTCACCTATAATATTGAGAGGTATTGATGCTGAAGCCATATGTAATGGGGTGTGATACCTGGATCGCGAAATACTCGTCTGCCAGCACTCATAAACAGGGGCATACTAAGTTGGGTTGGAATTGTTCAAATGATCCTTTAGCGGTGTATTTGATATTGCTTAATGGGTGGTTGATAACTTGCTATTATAGCTCTCTTGAATACAGTGCTTAGAGGCTGGGTTTTGTTGGGCGCTATTGTCTGCTTCGGGTGGATGATAAGCATTTTGCGCTGTCATATAGGCAATAGATAGGGCGTTATTATCACATAATAAAAAATCTAGCTCTGGTGGGCAGTCTGCTTCGCAGTTTATAATTTTCGCAGGGTAACATTGATAAATTTGATAGAACTTTTGCTTTAACAAAAAGCTATTCTCGATTGTCTCTAACCACTGTGCTCTAACTGAGCTAGCAAAGCTACGCAGGCGCCAGAGTTCGGGGATCTGATTAACATCACAATCGAAATCATCCTGACTCATGTCAAAAGCTATGATGATGGCAAATGCCTGGGCTGAGGGAAATTTAGTGTGCTGATCAAAACTATTCATCATCAAGCGCAATAGGGGAGGGCGGCTGGCAAGTTGACTGGCCAGTTCAACAGAAATTATATTACTTTCCTTGGCGGCTTTAATAAAAGATTTATGCCATAGCCTAGGACTCGTTATCCATTTATTATGTTTATGCCAATTAGGCCAAATAAACTGGTCAAACACATCACTAGCAACTTTATTAAACATTCATGCAGTCCTTTGCGAAAGCGGTGATTAAACTCACTTAAAATTACTTCCATTTACTTAAGTGTAAGTCCTTTAAGCGCTACCCATTCTTAGCCACAGCATTTTGACCAAAAACTAACCATCAAGCAACCTTAAACCATTTAAATGGCTGGTTTTTTAGAAACTCATCAATGTTTATTAATTTAATATAACTATCTGTCTTAAGTGTCTACTAAAAGAAAATGATAGTGCCTAATAGACGTTTTCAGTAAAACTTGACTGAACTTATAAACAAATACTAACGGCTTAAATGGATAGGTAGCGCTAATGACTCAGCATGCAAACCATTGCATCCTAGGCTGAAGCTTACACCGCTAGATTTTCACGGCTTGAGTGGCACCAAGCCAGTTGGCAACGAAAAGCAGCGAATTTAGATTGAAAGCCGATAAAACAACTGTTTACTAAACGATCAGATATTCATAATTTATGATATTTTAAATACATAATACGTATCTTATAATACGTATCACTATTAGTTTTAATAAAGCGACATTCTTTTTCCCGGACTCATTCTCCTGCTATTTTGGCAAGTTTATAACTAATTATAATTTTAACCTGAGGCACAAGACTCGCTATGCGGCTGAAACTAAAATAGCGGTTACACACGCCTAGCCTAGGTAGAAAAACTCTAACCAATAAAGTGTTGGAACATGAGGCAGATACGCAGATCGGCAGCTAAGTGGGTGAGGCTTGACTAGATATTCAAATAGTACAAAGGCATTTATTACCGATATTAATCATGACTGGGCAACTGCATCGGCGCACCCGCTTCTCGATTAAATTAGCGTTTAGTTAAACTCTCCTTTTAGGGTATAATGATGACCTTAAAAAAATAATAAAAAATCAATAGCTTGAGTGCTATTTTTAAATACAGGTAGACCGATAATGACCAGTAGTGAAAAAATTATAATCGCTGACGATCACCCGCTGTTCAGGCAGGCACTGTCTGCTATGTTGCACTCCCATTTTACCAATGCACAACTCTATGAAGCAGAGACAATCCCCGAACTCGATAAATTATTGCAACTTAACAATATAGACTTGATCTTGCTTGACTTGGATATCCCCGGCGCTCAAGGCTTTAATACGCTGATCAATCTTCGCAGTGATTTTCCAGAAATTGGCGTTGTCATTATTTCCGGAATAGAAGATAGCGATACCATCAACAAGGCCATGCACCACGGCGCAGCAGGTTTTATTCCCAAATCCACACCGGTTGTAGACATGGTGGGAGCCATCAGTCAGGTCTTTGCTGGAAACTTATGGACACCTTCAGGGGACTACGCTCAGGGCAACAATAATACAATTTCAGATGAGCGAATCGACTCGCTGACTCCGCAGCAACACAAAATTCTGCTGATGTTTGCAGAGGGACTGTTAAATAAACAAATTGCCTATGATTTGGGGTTGGCAGAATCAACGATTAAAAGTCACGCTAGTACTATTTTCTTGAAACTTGGAGTGCGCAACCGTACTCAGGCAGTAATAGTGTTAAATGAGATACTCACCCTGCAAAATTCCTTCGGCCCCACCTTAGCCAATTGATATAGACCTTATAGAACGGATAACTCCTTAAATAAAGTCTTGGTGGGCATAATTCTTCTCTAAATTTTTCGCCAGCAGCGAGCTCATCAAGGCGCGTAGCGCTATTGGTTTTATCATCTTGGGCAAATAACCAATATCAGCTTGTTTAGCCCTCAGCTGTATCTCTTCATCGGTACTGGCTGTTATTAGAATTGCCGGTAGCGGATACCGGCTTAGCGCTTGCAAATGCTCGATTAATGCAATGCCGTCCTGCAAATACCGATTTTTTCCCAACCACTCTAGCGAATTCAAGGGTCTGTCTTGCAGTAAATAGTCGACCAACAGAAAGTCAAATTGGTAGTCTTGCTCGCCAAAGATAGCAATCGCTTGCTCAGCGCTTTGCGCAGTAAAAACCTCACATTTCCAAGCAATTAGTAAATCTTGCATGCCCGCTAATATGGCCGGTTCATTGTCAATGCAAAGCACCTTCACCCCCTGCAGAGTACTGTTAGTTACAGCTGGCGGGGCGGGGATAACCTTAGGCTTCGCGGCGATAGGCACGCAGACACTGAACATACAACCTTGTCCCGGCTCAGATTCTAAATGAATTTCATGACCCAGCAGTGCCGCCAAGCTCTGGGCTATATTTAAGCCTAAGCCCAAGCCTTTAGGACCTCTACTCTTGCTGTTGGGCAACTGGGTGAATTGTTCAAATACTTGCTGTTGCTTGTCCCTGGGGATACCAGGACCTGTATCAAAAACCTGCAGTGATAAATAATCGCCACGACGTCTGCAGCCTAGTAGTACCCGTCCGCAGCTGGCATAACGAAAGGCATTACTAAGAAAGTTCTGGATAATTCTAGTCACCAAAGTCATATCGGTATTGATATATAAGCGACTGGCTTTACAGCTAAATTCTATATTGTACTGCTCAGTCAACACACTGAACTCGGAACTTAATAGACTAAACAATTGCTCAACTGAAATAGCTTTTAATACCGGGCTAATATTACCGCTCTCGATTCTGGCAATTTCATTGAGGTCCATTAACAAGTCATTGGCAATGGTCAGTGAATTATCGATCTGTTGAATTTGCTGGCGCTCTTGATCTGAGACCTTTGGACTTAAGCTAACGGCGGCAGCGAACAGGCGTGCCGCTGATAGTGGTTGTAACAAATCATGGCTGCAGGCTTTTAAATACTGACTTTTATTCAGGTGTGCCTGTTCCGCTTTTTCTCTGGCCAGTGCCAACTGCTGATTGGCCTGTTCAAGATTTTTATTGGCCTGTTCTAATTCTTGGGTACGGGCTACAACCCGGCTTTCCAAATCATCATTTTCTTCCTTGAGCGATCTCTCTGTCTGTCGATAGCGGGATATATCACTAAATATCATGACAAATCCGCCACCGGGGATAGGGTTGCCCTCAATGTGAATAGTGGTGCCATTATCTAATTTGTGTTCCGAACTGTGTCGACTTCCCTCTCTGATAAAGGCCAATCGCCGCTGTACTTCTGCATTCAATTTATCGGCATACTTAGATCGCTGGCTTAAATTGTAGCGAATCAGCTGACTAATAGGGCTGCCGATATAAATAAACTCTGCGGGGAAGTCAAAAATATCTAAGTAACGCTGATTCCAGGCCACTAATTTTAATTCACTGTCGATGACAGAGATGCCTTCACTGGCGTTTTCTATGGCACTTTGCAACACGCTGCGGCTAAATTCGAGCTGTTGGTTAGAGCTATCTTCGACCAGTTGAGCAACTTGGTCAAAGGCCATTTCTTGACCGCCCAAAGCGAGGGAAGTGACCAGTTTTGCCGAGGCGGAGCCCAGTATGGCCGCTAGCGTAGTCTCTGCATGAAAGATCAGTGCCTCGTCGAAGTCTTTAGCCTTTAATTTATTGTGACTCCGACTAAATTGTTTGAAGGAATCGCTGGCTTTATCTGAACCTATGAAACGCGCCACTAGAAACTCAAGCTCGTGAATGTCGACTTTGGGCTGTTTTGGTAAGCTCCACAAGGCTTTGCTGCGCTGCGGATAAAAGAATTTGCTCTGCATTTGTTCTCGTAGGCTCTGACGAGTCGACACTGAGACCAGCCACATCATCACTACATTGGCCAGCAGTCCAATCAGAGTGATGACTGTCGTAGCGGGATATTCAGACCCTGCTAATAGATGCGGATAGACACCTAACTGTGGCAGAAAACTAAAACCTACCCAGATACCAAAGCCTGTACAGATGCCAGCTAACGCCCCGGCTAAAGTAGCTCTGCGCCAAAAAAATGCCGCCGCTAGCACAGGACCTATCTGCGCAATGGCGCCAAAGGCCACTTCACCCAACGAGGCTAGAGTATCCGCCGGAGAGAGCAGTAACAGACTGAGGCTTAAGCCAATAACAACCACCACTAGCGCTTTGCGGATTAACAGTAGTCTGGCTTGAAAATGGCTAAAGTCATGGTGCTGGCGGCGCGAGTATTTAAACATCAGCGGAAAAACTATTTCATTACTGAGCATGGTGCTCAGGGCAATGGTTGAGACAATGACCATCGAACTAGCGGCGGATACCGCACCGATAAAGGCAAACAACGACAGCCAAAGCTGGCCATTATAAGAGGGCAAAAACAGGGCATAAGCATCTCCCGGGAGAGAGTCACCGTACAACAGAAAACCCGCCAGTCCAATCGGCGCGGCAAAAAAGGCAAAGATCAGCACATAGAGTGGGATTAGCCAGCGCGAGAGCGAGGCGTAACGGGGCTCCTTAATTTCAACAAACATCACTTGAAACTGACGCGGCAGACAGAGAAAAGCGGCGCAGGCTATCACTAACATGCCGAGCATGTTGACTAAGCTCGCTGGTTCTAGCTGGCTGGACAAATTGATCTGCTCGACAGACTGGCGGAAGATTTCCAGCGGTGAGTCAAAGATAAAAAAGCAGACGAAAATGCCTACCATCATAAAGGCGATCAGTTTAATCAGCGACTCGAAGGCGATCGCGATCATCACTCCGGGATGTCGCTCGCTGATGTCGATACTGCGCACCCCAAACAAAATAGTAAAGCCAGCCATAATCACACTGACAATTAATCCTAACTGCCAGACTGGCAGGTCTGGATTTTCCTGCAAAATAATATACGAGTAGACGATGGCTTTAAGCTGCAGCGCTATGTAGGGCATAGTTCCAATCAGCGCTACCAAGGTAATGACAATGGCCAGCTTTTGTGACTTACCAAAGCGCGCCGAGAGTAAATCGGCGATTGAGGTGATATTCAACTGCAAGCTGATTTTGATAATGCGCTGAATAAACGGCCAGCCAAAAACAAACAATAAAATCGGCGCTAGATAGAGGGATATATAGCTGAATGAGCCATTGGCGGCCTGTGCTGCTGTGCCGAGAAATCCCCAGGAGGTGCAATATACACCAATGGACAGTGCATAGATGATGCTGTGCTGGTAGGGGGCTAATTTGTGTCGATATTTGCCGCCTAAATGCGCCAGTAAAAACAACAGACTAATGTAACCAATACTGACAGTAACCAATAACCAATTTGAAAACATAACTCTCTCTAACGGCTTGACCGTTGCATATTAACAGCGGCACCCACTGCAGATTTCTCTCTAAATTTAGCATATATATGCTTGAAATAAATATCTTATTTAGAAGTTTTTAAACAATAACTTTGCATCTAAGACTAAAGGACTAAGCGCTTAGTACTAGTCCATAAGTGCTAAGACTCTGGTGCTAAGCCCTATTGCCGATTGTAGCTTTTTGTCACTCATTTAAGATGAACAAGATCGACAGGTGCATCACTAAACTTGTCTTTAGTGCAATCAGATTTTCATAGAGCTGCGAGTGGCATCCAAGGAAAATTTATTATTTTCCAGCATAACAACAGTCAAGGTAACAAGGTGTGTGGTTAGCCAAAGCACACTTCTTACCCATCACGCAGTTTTTGATGTGACATATTAATTGAATTAGGAGTGGAGTATGACCGAGTCGATACTCAAAGTAGAGAATATATCTCTGGCTTTTGGTGGGGTCAAAGCGCTTACCGATGTGAGTTTTGAAGTAAAAAAAGGCGCCGTCTTTTCCATTATAGGCCCAAATGGGGCCGGTAAAACTTCTATGCTCAACTGTATATCGGGCCGCTATCAGCCCAACAGCGGCAAGATTAGCTTCCAGCAGCAAGATGTCACCCAGTTACAACCTAACGACCGGGCTGATTTAGGCATGGGCCGTACTTTCCAAAATTTAGCACTGTTTGGCCATTTGTCTGTATTGGACAACATCATGGTCGGCAGACACCACTTATTAAAGAACAACTGGTTGACGGGGCCGCTCTACTGGCTCGGTGGCGCTCAAGAGGAAGAGTTAGCGCACCGCAGAGTGGTTGAAGAAGTCATAGATTTTCTGGAGATTTCTCATATCCGTAAATCAATTGCCGGCACACTCTCCTACGGTCTGCGCAAGCGAGTAGAACTGGCGAGGGCGATGGCGCTCAACCCCAAACTAATTTTATTAGACGAGCCGATGGCGGGCATGAACTTAGAAGAAAAAGAAGACATGGCCCGTTACATACTCGACCTCAATGAAGAGTTTGATATCACGGTGGTGATGATCGAGCACGACATGGGAGTAGTCATGGATATCTCTCATGAAGTGATGGTACTAGATTTTGGTAAGAAACTGATCTGTGGACTACCCGATGAAGTGATGGCCGACCCCCAAGTGAAACGTGCCTACCTGGGTATTGAGGATGATGAAATTGAACAGCCAGAAATACAGGAGGCTAGCTAATGAGTACGGTTAAAGACTTTGAGATGGGAGAGTTTGATACTTTCCCCAAGATACTTAGGCACAATGCCAAAAATTGGCCAAATGATACCGCCATGCGCGAAAAAGAATTCGGTATCTGGACTGAATTCAGCTGGAGTGACTATCAAAACCGCGTTAAGTGGCTGTCTTTAGCACTGGTTAAGCTCGGTGTTAACAAAGGTGATGCGGTGGCGCTGTTGGGCGACAACCGTCCCGAGTGGGTTTGGGGTGAAATAGCGGCTCATGCGATAGGCTGTTATTCACTGGGCATTTTCCAAGACTCACTTCACGAAGAAGTCGTCTATCTACTGAATAAATCTAAGGCCACTGTAGTGATCGCCGAAGATGAAGAGCAGTGTGACAAGTTATTAGAACTTGGCGATGCAATTCCCGATGTAAAAGTGATCGTCTACTGTGATCCACGCGGCATGCGAAAGTATGATGATGCACGTTTAATCGACATCCAGGAGATCTATAGCCAGGGCCGTGACATTGAAAATTTGTCACCAGAACTCTACGATACTTATGTAGATGGCACTAAAGCTGCAAACACCGCCATTTATTGCACCACCTCGGGCACGACCTCTAAACCTAAGATTGTATTACTTGCGGGCGGTAGTTTCGTTAAACACTGCAGCGCTTATTTGCGAGCAGATCCTAGAGACGCCGGAGACAACTATGTTTCTGTGTTGCCGCTGCCCTGGATAATGGAGCAAGTCTATGCGGTAGGCCAAGCCTTAATCGCCAGACAGATAGTCAACTTTGTTGAAGAACAAGAGACATTGATGTCTGACTTGCGAGAAATTGGTCCAAGTTTTGTATTGTTGGCGCCAAGAGTCTGGGAGGGCATTCTCGCCGATGTCAAAGCACGCATGATGGACTCTACGCCGCTCAAGCAAAAACTTTTTGATTTTGCCATGAAGCACGCTGAAGGTGCACAAAAGCTAGGGCGTAAGTCTTGGTTGGCGGAAGTAATATTGATGAAGGCGCTACGTGATCGTCTCGGCTTTACCTTCCTTAAATCGGCCGCCACCGGCGGTGCCGCCATGGGGCCTGATACCTTTAGATTTTTCCAAACTATTGGTGTGCCACTGCGCCAACTCTACGGTCAAACAGAGCTGTGCGGTGCCTATACTGTGCATCAGCAAGATGACATCGATTACGACAGTGTCGGGATATGCTTTGATAACGCCGAGGTCAAAGTGATCAACGCTGATAGTGAGGGGGTCGGTGAAGTCATCGCTAAAACAGTCGGCATGTTTAGTGGCTATTTAGATAACCAACAGGCCTACGATGATGACGTCATTGATGGATGGATGCATACCGGCGATGCCGGTTACTTTAAAGATTCGGGTCACCTAGTGATTATCGATCGTATTAAGGACTTAGCCAAAACCAGTAATGGCCTTCAGTATTCTCCGCAATACATTGAAAACAAACTGAAATTCTCGTCGTTTATCGGTGAAGCTGTAATCTTGGGTAAAGATCGCGCCTACCTCAGTGCCATTATCTGTATACGTTTTTCGATTCTGTCTAAGTGGGCGGAGCAACAGGGCTTGTCCTTTACCAACTATACCAACTTGGCGACGCTACCTGAAGTTTATGAAAAACTCTCGCGAGAGGTCGCCACGGTCAATGAAACTTTACCTGATGCACAAAAAATTCATAAATTCGTACTGCTCTATAAAGAGCTAGACGCAGACGACGGCGAGCTTACCCGCACCCGTAAAGTGCGACGTTCAGTGATTGCGGAAAAATATGGCGACATTATTGACTCTCTCTACAATAACGACCAAGTAGTTGATATAGATACCCTTATCACCTTCCAAGACGGCAGCACTTCGCGTATCCAAACGCAACTTCAAGTGGCCACACTGATCGAGGGCAGTGTCGATCAAACCGCACCAGAAGCCCTTCAAAGGAGAGTATCATGAACTTTGAATTATTAACTCAATTAATCGTTAACGGCCTGATAGTTGGGCTGTTATACGGAGTGATCGGCATGTGTTTTGTGCTGGTTTACAAGTCGACCAAGATCGTTAACTTTGCTCAGGGCGAGTTCCTGCTGATTGGCGCATGGGTCTGCTGGGCCGCCCTGGTCTATTTGCAATTGCCATTTTTTCTCGGCTTTATCTTAACTTTATGCTTTATGGCAGCATTCGGTGTATTGCTGCAGATGATAGTGCTCAGGCCTATGATTGGCGAGCCTATTATCTCGGTCATTATGATCACCATTGGCCTCTCAATTTTTTTCCAGGCGTTGATGAAGTGGATATTTGGCGTGTCCCCCCAGAGCTATCCGCAAGTATTTGATACTCAAACCATTAACATTCTCGGCTTGAATATTGAAATGGCTTACCTGATGAGTACGCTGATCGCGATAGTGATAATGGGCGCATTTTACCTGTTCTTTAAATACTCAAAACATGGCCTGGCGATGCGCGCTACCGCCTTTGATCAGCAAGTGGCACAGAGTTTGGGCATATCGGTAAAAAATGTCTTTGCCATGAGCTGGGGCATAGCCGCCACAGTGTCTGCGACAGCCGGTGTGGTACTGGGTATGGTCAACGGTGTCTCCGACTCGTTATCCATCATGGGCATCAAGGTATTCCCAGCGGTTATCTTAGGCGGATTAGATTCGATCATTGGTGCCATCGTCGGCGGTGTGATTATCGGTGTATTGGAAAACGTCGCAGAATTTGTCGACAGCCAATACCTACACATAGGCAATATGTACGACATAGCGCCTTTTTATGTACTGCTAGTGATTTTGTGGTTCAAGCCCTACGGTTTGTTTGGCACCAAAGATATCGAACGTATCTGAGTATACGCCACAGGCTCAATTACATTTTAGGAGTTATTTATGTCTAGTTTAACCATGCGCCCCTGCGGAGATTTCCGCACTAGCTACAAACAAGATAATACCATTTTCGAAACCAAGACCATCCGTCTGATGGCGATTGCCAGTATCTTACTGCTCTGCACTGCACCATTGTTTTTAGACGGTTATTTCTTAACCTTGTGCATTCAAATTTCCTACTTGGGGATAGCGGCACTGGGTCTGAATATTCTAGTGGGTTACACCGGGCAAATATCACTGGGACACGGCGCATTTTTTGGCTTTGGCGCCTTTGCCTCAGCCTGGCTCAATACCAGTTTTCATATACCGGTGTTTTTAAGCATTCCACTGGCGGGTTTTTTAACCATGGGGGTAGGCATGATGTTTGGCTTGCCCGCCGCACGCATTAAGGGCCTGTATTTAGCAATAGCGACTTTGGCTTCACAGTTTATTATCGAAGATTTCTTTGCGCGAGCTGATTGGTTCTCCGGCGGTCCATACGGGGCGTCTGCCGCACCATTTTCTCTTTTCGGTTTCGACTTTGATACCGATCAGAGCTTCTATTATGTGGCGCTGTTTGCCTTAGTTACTATGTTCATCTGGGGTTGTAACTTAATGCGCAGCCGCGATGGGCGGGCCTTTGTGGCGATTCGCGATCACTATTTATCGGCTGAAATTATGGGCATCAAGCTCAACAAATACCGATTGCTATCTTTTGGCATCTCCTCTTTTTACGCGGGCATAGGCGGGGCGCTTTACGCTCATTACTTAGGTTATGTGTCAGCGGAAGGCTTTACCATTTTTATGTCGATCCAGTTTCTGGCGATGATTATCATCGGTGGCTTGGGCTCAATTAAAGGCACATTGATGGGGGTGATCTTTATGGTATTGCTGCCCGAAGTGCTAGAGAGCGGGGTAGGCGTATTAAAGATGACAGATTGGGGCAATATCCCACTGGTGGTCGATGGTCTGGCCTATATCAAAGAGATGGCGATAGGTTTAGTGATTATCGGCTTCTTAATCTTTGAACCAGAGGGGCTTGCGCACCGCTGGGCACAAATCAAGAATTACTGGAAATTTTATCCCTTCTCCTATTAAACGGACCAGGGTTGGAGTAAAGCAAACTAGGTTGTTAAAAGGGTTGGCCACTGATGGTCGATTGATTATTTTTAAAAAAAAGGCATTTAGCCACATTTATGAAGGAAGCTTGCTATGAAAAAAACAATGATGCAAACAGCTAGTCAACATAAAACCTTGTTACCCACTATCCTCGCAGCCGCGATACTCAGTGTCAGCGGTCAAGCCGCCGCTGCTGAATCAGTGTTTGTCGGTCACTTGGCCGACATGTCGGGCCCCACCGCATTTATCGGTAAAGTGTATGCCAACGGTGTCCGCGATTCACTGGCCTATATTAATGCCAATGGCGGAATCAACGGTACTCAGCTCGAATATGAAACGATCGACTATGCCTATAAGGTACCACAGGCAATTGCCGCCTATAAAAAGTGGAAGTCACGCAAGAATATGGTGGTGATGCAAGGCTGGGGAACCGCCGATACTGAAGCGCTAATATCTTTTGTTGCCAAAGATAAAACGCCTGTATTTTCAGCATCTTACTCTGGCCATTTAACTGACCCTACCGGTTTAAACCCCAATACTAAGAAGCCTGCTCCCTACAACTTCTTCTACGGTGCCTCCTACTCGGATGCCTGTCGTGGTTTAGTGCAGTGGGCAGCCCAAGATTGGAAAAACAAAGGCGAAACTGGCCAGCCTAAGTTCACCCACATCGGTGCAAACCATCCCTTCCCTAACGCACCTAAGAAAGCCTGTGCAGAATATGCTACTGAGCTGGGGTTCGATGTGCAGCATCCAGTTGTTGTCTCTATGAAGCCGGGTGATTTTAAAGCTCAGTGCTTGAGTATTAAAAGTTCGGGCTCCAATTACGGTTACATAGGCAACTTAGGGGGATCGGTGTTATCACTGATCAAGTCCTGTAATACAGTGGGTACTGAAATTCAGTTCATGTCCAATATCTGGGGTGGCGATAAAAAGACTTTTGCCGCGGCAGGTGAGGGCATAAAAGATTATATCTTCCCGGCGATGACGCCATTTTGGGATGATAGCGCACCGGGCATGCAACTGGTCCGCGAAATTTCAAAGATGTCTGATCCAAGCGGTGAGAAAGAACGTCTGCATCACTACATGCGCGGCGTTTGCTCTACTTACTTCATGAAAGAGGCAATGGAGTGGGCGGATGAAAATGGCGGTATTACCGGTGAGAATATCAAGAAAGGCATGTACGCGAAATCTGACTGGGTACCTAAAGGTCTTGAAGGTGTTTGTTTAGCCGCTAACTGGACAAACGTGGATCACCGCGGTATCAACCAGGTAAATATCTACAAAGGTAATTACAACGGCGGTGAAGTGAAGATAGATAAAGTGACCACAGTGACTCTGGCTCGTCGTGATGACTGGTTAGGTTATTAATCACTATTAAGTTATAACAGGGCTGCGGCCCTGTTTTGCCAAGAAACATCCGAATAAGTGCCAAGCGCAGAGATAAAATTGGACTTATTCGCATGTTCCTAACAGCAGGAGTTTATATGTCACAACCGGCAATTAAAGCAGCAACAGCCACACCGCTGCTATCAGTTAACAATATTGAAGTGGTTTACGATGAAGTTATTCAAGTACTTCGCGGGGTTAGCTTAGAAGTACCTGAGGGGGGGGTAGTCACACTGCTAGGTCCCAATGGCGCGGGTAAATCGACCACCTTGAAGGCTATATCCGGTCTATTGAGAACCGAAGATGGTGAAGTAACTCGCGGTGATATTCATTTTATGGGCGAGCGGATCGATAAAAAACTCGCCGATGAAATAGTGCGAACCGGTATTTTTCAGGTGATGGAAGGGCGTAGAATCATTGAAGATATGACCTCTATTGAGAATTTAAGATTGGGCGCTTACACCCGTAACGATGCTAATATTAAGTCGGATATAGAGATGGTGTTTGACTATTTTCCACGTCTTAAGGAACGCACCGGATTGGCCGGTTATCTATCCGGTGGAGAACAGCAGATGCTGGCAATCGGCCGCGCATTAATGGCGAGACCGAAGATGATTTGCTTAGATGAACCCTCGATGGGGCTATCGCCATTGTTGGTTAAAGAAGTCTTTTCGATTATCAAAAAGATCAATAAAGACCAGGGCATCACCATGTTACTGGTAGAGCAAAATGCCAACTACGCACTGCGCGCCGCCGATTATGGCTACATTATGGAATCGGGGAAAATAGTCTTAGACGGCCCTACCGAGCAGTTGATGAATAACGAAGATGTCAAAGAGTTTTATCTCGGTGGTGGCAATGAAGAGCGCAAGAGTTTTAAAAACTTAAAATCTTACAAGCGTCGTAAACGCTGGTTGTAACAAAAACTAAGATTGTTTTTGATCAAAAATTAAGTGAGTCTTATGAACCTATATTTCAGTGCACAAGAAATCCAGCCGAGCCTCGAGCGCGAACAGCAGTTGCTATCGCAGCTCACGCCTTTGATTAATTATGCCAAACAAGAATGTGAATATTACGCTAAAAGCCTAGCGGACATAGATGCCAGCAAGATAGACAGTAGGGCGCAGTTGGCGACACTGCCAATTATCCGCAAGTCTGACTTGATCGACATGCAGCAGCGGCACACGCCTTTTGCTGGCTTAAATGCCAGAGCGGCAAGCGTTGATCGAATCTTTCAATCTCCCGGCCCTATCAACGATCCAGAGCGTACTACTGATGATTGGTGGCGTCTGGGGCAAGCTTTTTATGCGGCAGGGTTTAGAAGTGGCGATAAAGTGCAAAATTGTCTGAGTTATCACTTAACTCCGGGGGGCTTTATTCTCGACTCGGGCGCTAGAGCCTGTGGTTGTACCGTTATTCCAGCGGGACCTGGACAAAGTGTGCAGCAGTTAGATGTAATAGAAAACCTAAAACCTGAGGGATATTGCGGCACTCCGTCCTTTTTGAAAATACTGCTCGATAAAGCTAAAGCCAATAATCGCGATATATCCAGCATCAAAAAAGCGTTAGTGACAGGGGAGGCTTTTCTCCCTCCTTTAAGAGCCGAGTTTAAAGCTGCTGGCATATTGGCATTACAGGCGTACGCTACCGCTGACGTTGGCCTTATCGGCTATGAAAGCGATCCGCACCAAGGGCTGATTATTGCCGAGGGTATTCTCGTTGAGATTGTCCGCCCAGGCTCCTCAGAACCCGTCGCTGAAGGAGAAATTGGTGAGGTGGTGGTAACCAGCTTTAATCGGGATTACCCTTTATTACGCTTCGCCACTGGGGATTTATCAGCATTACTACCGGGCACTAGCGAATGCGGTCGCACTAACATGCGTATTAAAGGCTGGATGGGCCGCGCCGATCAGACTACTAAGGTAAAAGGTATGTTCGTGCACCCCCAACAAATCGAAAAAATACGTCAGTCGCAAGGGCAGATCATCAAGGCTAGGCTGGTCGTCACACAGCTAAATCACAATGATCAAATGTTACTACGATGCGAAGTTGATAGTGCTATCAGCCAATTAGAGCGAGAACGCTTGTGTACAGAAATAGCCATAAGCTTAAACAATGTCACTAAATTAAACGGCTCAGTAGAGCTGGTAGCTATCAACAGCTTAGCTGATGATGGCAAAGTGATTGATGATCAACGCGACATTGGCTAATTTAACTTTAGGAGAGACAAATGACTGAACTAGCCTTTCAAGATGCCTATCCCGATGATTTGAGCCACTGTTTTGGCTGTGGTAAAAACAATCCACACGGCCATCAGTTAAAAAGTTATTGGTATAACCAGCAGAGCATTGCCCACTTTACCCCACTGGCCGAACATACCGCTATTCCAGGCTTTGTCTACGGCGGCCTGATAGCGTCACTGATCGATTGCCATGGCACTGGTAGCGCATCCGCCATGGCCTTTAAGCAAGCGGGCAGGGAGCTCGGTTCATCGCCGGCGATGCGATTCGTCACCGGCACCCTCAATGTTCGGTATGTGGCACCCACCCCAATGGGAGTTGAACTTGAATTGATCGGCTCATTTGTCGAGGTTAAAGCGCGCAAAATAGTCATCGATATTACGTTGTCTGCAGCGGGTGTTATTTGCGCGAGGGGGCAGGTAATTGCAATTAAAATGCCTACCACTATGGGGTCACAATAAGGCGTTAAGCAGCGCCTATAAACCAAGCAATCTAGCATTTATATTATTAATTATTGCCTTTGAGCTAATACCGGCACCAGAGTATCATTAATCGTTTTAAAACAATTGTATTAAATAAACGCCATATCACAATTAAGATTTGGTTCATTTATTGAAAGTAATGTTATTCTGTGATCATTAGTCTTTAATTTAATAGTGATTATATGTATCAGCAGCTGAAAATAGTAATGGTAGTTGCCACTTTATTGGTCTCATCTTGGCTAGTGGCCTCTGAGAAAATCACCGTTCATTTAGCGGGTATCCAAAACTATCAACCTTACAGTTATATGCAAGATAATCGGGCCCAAGGATTGTACAACGACATCGTTCGAGAGCTTTTCGACCGGGCCGGTTATAACGTTAATATTAGATTAGTGCCCTTTAAACGGATGTTGAACTTGACTGAGAGAGGTCAAGTGACAGCAATGATCGGTACTTTCTACTCTCAGAGTAGAAATGAATATGCGCTTTTTTTGCAGAAAATCCAACTCACAGAAATTTCTAAAAATTTGTTTGTCTTAAATGACAGCCCTCTACAGCACTTTTCCCTGGCTAATTTAGCCGGTAAAACCATTACTAAAAAAAGAGGCTTTATACTGACACCCGGCTATGCAGAGTTAGTGCAACAGGGCGAGTTAACGATTATCGAAACAGAAGGTATTCACCAATTTATAAATCTATTGGTCAACAAAAGAGTGGATGGCTTTGACTTTGATGCGTTTGCCACCAATTATTATCTAAAGCAATATAAGTTGGAAAATACAATACGAAAGCTATCCCCGCCAGTGGCCCCGGTTAGAAATACTTATATCGCACTTTCCAGGATAGCTCTGAAAAAATTTCCGGCCAATTTCAGTCGCGGATTGAACCAGATAATGCAGGACATGCAAGCAGATGGAACCTTGCAAAAAATGCGTATCAAGGCAATGAATTCTCAGTAAGCAGCGATTTTTGCATTGATGCTCAATTGTGGCTCTTCTCAATTATTTTTAAGATATTTGTTGTAAATTCATCTTGCTACAATCATTACTTAGTGTGATTGCTAGTTTCTTCGCACCTATATTGGTGCTGCTATCGGCGCTTAAAGTAATCGACTGTATTCGTAATACTCCCATCGTTGTCGGAATCCGCTTCTAATAAAAATTTTATCTGCGATACCACCGCTGTAAAAATCATTAAATCAGCTGCTCTACTATTAATTCATCAAGGGGTTGATCCCCTGCAACTTGCTGTGCTCGATTTTTCTTTTTGATGATTTATATACCAGACAACACGGGGTTGTGGATGTCGCTATTAAAACACCTCTAATTGGTCGATTTCAAACAACAGTATTAAATAAAACCTAAAATTGCATTAAGTTTCCGTTCATTTAAATGCGTTAATGTTATTCTATATTCATGTATTACTTTATTTAATGGTGTTTAAAATGCTTAAACAACTAAAAATAATAACCGTTATTATCACTCTATTGAGTCCATCTTGGCTGACTGCGTCTGAGAATAAGACAGTTTATTTGGCGGGTATCGAAAACTATAAACCTTACAGTTATATGCAAGACAACCAAGCCAAAGGGTTATACAACGATATCGTGCGAGAGCTGTTCGACCGGGCGGGTTACCAGGTAAAAATTCAATTAGTGCCTTTTAAACGAATGCTAAGCTTGACTGAAAGAGGCCAAGTGACAGCCATGATCGGCACTTTCTATACCCAGAGTAGAAATGAATACGCGCTTTTTTTGAAGAGAGTCCAGCTCACAGGAATCACTTCACATTTGTTTGTATTAAGTAGCAGTGCTCTACAGAGCTTTTCCCTGGCTAATTTAGCCGGTAAAACTATTACCAAAAAAAGGGGGTTTATTCTGACTCCCGGCTATCAAACTTTATTGCAACAGGGCATGTTGACGATTATCGAAACAGAAGATATCCACCAATTGATTAAACTCTTACTCAATAAAAGAGTCGATGGCTTTGACTTCGATGCATTTGCAACCAGTTATTATTTAAAACAATACCAGTTGGAAAATACCATAAGAAAGCTATCCCCAGCAGTGGCCCCTATTAAAAACACTTATATCGCACTTTCCAGGAGAGCCCTAGAAAACTTTCCCGCCAACTTTAGCAGTGAATTAAACCAAATAATGCAAGATATGCAAGCGGATGGGACCTTGCAAAGGTTACGTACCGCGGCCATTAATTTAAACTAGTGGTGTAATGATTACCAAGCATTACCTTACAAAATCAATAATTTATCGCCATTTATAATGACACCTTATGCTTTTTAAGTTTTATATTGTTGCTATTGACCGTTACAGCAGCAACCTTATGTTTTATCGTAACATCCACACTGCTTTTTGAGCCTGCTTCTAAGAAACCCATTTTTTGCCTATACCCCCTATAGAAAAACTAAGCGGTAAACTAAGCCCTGATCAGTTGCATTAGTAACCAAAATTGAATAATTTAGGGGCTGTTATTTATCATGTTATTGATTGTCTGTAGTTCAATAGACAAGTTATAAATCATTCATCAGGTAGTTTTTGTCGTAATGACTAATGGCATAAAAGAACAGGGCTTTGAGCACATTTAAACAGATGAAAAACAGTTGCGGCCACGTATTACTTTAACTTACACCTTTAAACAGGGAATGAATTTGGAAAACCTCTGGTGGCAAAACGAGCAGCAACTGACGACTTACCCGCTCGATTTGGATATCAACGTCGATGTACTAGTGGTGGGCGCCGGTTATAGTGGTTTATCTAGCGCGCTACATTTAGCCCAACAGGGAGTGAATGTCGCGGTAGTAGAGGCCAGCCATATAGGCTCTGGAGCTTCGGGGCGCAGTGTCGGTCTGACCAATGCCGGACTGTGGATTATGCCGCAACAGGCGGAAAAATTGCTTGGGGTAACGGCGGGGCGGGCCTTAAACCAATTACTAATTGATGCGCCGCTGTACGTCGCTAAGTTAATTAAAGATCACCAGCTCGACTGCGATTTTTTAAACAACGGCACCTTGCACTTAGCTCACTCTGTAGCGGCGATGCAGTATTTACACCAGCGACAAAGCCAACTCGAAGTTTATGGGGCCAAACTTGAGCTGCTGGATAAAGCCACGGTTTATGCTAAAACTCAGGCCAGCGGTTATTTTGGTGCCCTTCAAGACAGTCGAGCTGGGACTTTACAACCGCTAAAATACTGTCGAGAACTGGCCCGTTTAGCAAGCTTAGCTGGGGCAAAAATTTATAGCCAAACACAGGTTTGTGCCATCGATAAACAGGGAGAAAAACTAGTAATAAGCACGGGTCAATCACAAATTATCGCCAGCAAAGTTATCTTGGCAACCAACGCTTACGAGCAGCAATTGAGTTATAACCAAGACCTCTATACCCCTTTGTATTACTCGCAATTAGCGAGTCAACCGCTGAGCGTAGAGCAACGTCAGCAAGCTCTGCCGAGCAATCAGGGCTGCTGGGATACAGGCACTGTGATGCGCTCTTTCAGAACCGATGCAGCGGGACGGTTAATTATCGGCACTGTGGGTAATATCCACTGTGGTGATGCACAGGGGTTTAAACGTTGGTCTCAACACGTGGTGAGTAAAACGTTCCCGGCACTCGGGCAACTAGAGTACCAATATGGTTGGTCAGGGCGGATAGCTAAAAGCAGTAATAATATTCCGCAAGTTATAGAAATAGATAACAATATTTTGCAAATAATGGGTTATAGCGGTCGGGGCATTGCCGGTGCCACTGTCGCTGGCCGCGAGCTTGCTCACTACATCACCGGCAAAATAAGCAAAACTGAATTAGCCTTGCCGATCAATCAGGCAAAAGCAATTAGCTTTAATCAATTAAGGGCGGCAGTTTATGAAGTTGGCTGCCAGCTTTCGCATTTAAGCGATCATTTACTAAGGTAACAAACATGGATATGAAGCAAATCTACCGTCAACTAGGCCTAGATGACAACACCGTAAACCAGGGGGGCATGACCGTAATCAGCCCGACCGACGGGGCTGTGATCGGCGCCGTTAAAACCCATAACAGCGCAGAGATAGAAAGCATAATCAACAATTCGCAAGTCGCCTTTAAGCAGTGGCGCGATGTGCCGGCACCCAGACGGGGCGAACTAATTCGTCTGCTGGGCAATATTTTGCGAGAGAAGAAAGAGGCGCTGGGCTCGCTGGTGAGTTTAGAGTCCGGCAAAATCTATCAAGAGGGCTTAGGCGAAGTTCAAGAGATGATTGATATCTGCGATTTTGCAGTGGGACTGTCCCGCCAGTTGTACGGTTTGACGATTGCCTCTGAGCGCCCCAGCCACAAAATGCGTGAATACTGGCAGCCTATGGGTCCGATTGGCATCATCTCAGCGTTTAACTTCCCAGTGGCAGTATGGGCCTGGAATACTGCGCTGGCGATTGTCTGTGGCAACAGTGTTATCTGGAAGCCCTCTGAGAAAACGCCCCTCACTGCACTCGCCTGTCAAAACATCTTCGCCCAGGCTCTGGTTGAATTTGGTAGCGACGCCCCGGCTAATTTGTCGCAGGTAATTATAGGTGATCGCGCCGCGGGAGAGCAGATGGTACTCAATAAAAAAGTGCCGGTGATTAGCGCCACTGGCAGTACTGCAATGGGTAGGATAGTAGGGACTCAAGTCGCACAGCGCTTTGGTCGCTCACTGCTAGAACTGGGTGGAAATAACGCTATTATCGTGGCTCCCTCGGCCGATCTTTCGATCGCCTTCCAAGGTATTTTCTTCGGCGCAGTGGGTACTTGTGGACAGCGCTGCACCACGACTCGTCGTATTTTTGTGCACGCTGACGTCTACGATGAGTTAGTCCCTAAATTGAAGCATGCCTATGGGCAAGTTAAAATTGGCGACCCCCTCGATGAAAATGTCTTAATGGGCCCCCTAATCGACGCCGATGCCTTTGATAAAATGCAGTTAGCATTGACCACAGCCAGACAAAACGGTGGTGATATTGTCGGTGGAGAACGCATTTTAACCGAACAGTACCCCGAGGCTTATTATGTAAAGCCTGCCCTAGTAGAAATGCAGGGCAGTGTTGATAATATTCGCGAGGAGACCTTTGCTCCTATCTTGTATGTTTTCAAATACACTGACCTTGATGATGCAATTAATCGGCAAAATGACGTGCCTCAGGGGCTCTCCTCGGCGATATTTACCCGCGATGTACTCGAAGCTGAAATTTTCACTTCTGAATCTGGCAGTGACTGTGGCATAGCCAATGTTAATATTGGCACATCAGGTGCCGAAATTGGCGGTGCCTTTGGTGGCGAGAAAGAAACCGGAGGAGGGCGAGAGAGTGGCTCCGATGCTTGGAAAGTTTATATGAGACGTATGACCTCGACCTTAAATTATTCTAAAGAGCTGCCTTTGGCGCAGGGGATTAAGTTTGATTTTTCATCACTGTAGCAAACTTTAAGGTAAAACGTCAGAGAAGATCTAGCAGGGTCTTCTCTGCGCTATATTGCGAAGCCGGCTCCATATTCTTGCATGCAAATAATTGCCAGTATTTATAAAATTTAGTTTGCAGTTAGTTTTCCTCAAGTTAGGATAAACATAACCCTCAATAGGAAATAATCTATGCATGAATTTTATCCGGAAATCGAACCTTATCAACATTTTTTTCTCAGCGTCGATGATACCCATAATATCTATGTTGAAGAGTGTGGCAATCCCAATGGTCAACCAGTGATTTTTATCCATGGTGGACCCGGGGGAGGTTGCTCAACCAACGATCGCCGCTTCTTTGATCCCAGCCAATATCGAATCATTCTCTTTGATCAGCGCGGCTGTGGCAGGTCTACTCCCTTTGGCAGTCTAAAAGACAATACTACCCAGCATTTGGTGGAAGATATTGAGGCTATTCGAGTGAAGCTAGAGATTGCCAACTGGCATGTATTTGGCGGCTCTTGGGGATCTACCTTGGCATTGGTCTATGCTCAAACAGAGCCTGAGAAGGTTCTCTCGCTGGTATTGCGTGGTATATTTTTAGCGCGTCTTGAAGATGCTACTTGGACCTTTGGAGGGGGAGGCGCCACCAAAATCTTTCCCGATTACTGGGCTGAATATAAGCGGGCATATCCGACCGAAGACAGCCAAGTATCAGTGCAAGGCGCCTATGCTATTTTAACCGGTGCTGACCAGCAGGCGGCCACTAAATTGGCCAAGGCTTGGGCCACATGGGAAATGCGCTGCTGCACGTTAAAACCTGATCCCGATTTTGTCGAAGCGGGGACCGATGATCAACACTGTTGGACACTGGCGCGACACGAAGCCCACTTCATGGTCAATCATTGTTTTTTAACCGAAAATCAAATTCTGCATAATTGTCATAAAATTCAGACAATCCCAACCACTATAATCCATGGCCGCT
>JABSRA010000039.1 GCA_013215445.1 Oceanospirillaceae bacterium | reverse complement strand
TCCGGTCATGTTACAGCGCGCAATTCTAAGACAGCTGACCATGAAGCCGCGTGCTTCTCCTCGCCCCTTTGCACTGAATGTCGGAAATTTATCGAATACTGCAAAGGCTTACAACCAGTTGTTCAGCGCCACTGAAAGTTAACCACCCTGCACAGATCAACGGGAAACTATTGCACAAAATCTGAGTTTCTCAAGGAGTCAAAGATGGATATTTATATACTTGGATTATTGTTCAGTATTTGGCTGGTTATTCTCTATCATCACCTATTTTATCCCATACTGTTGATAGCCTTGGCCAAAAGACGTCAGCGACGTCGACCTGACAAGGTAACAGAGATACTGCCCGATGAAAGTTTACCTTGTATTTCAATATTGGTACCCGCTTATAATGAGGCTAAATATATCGCCCAAAAGATTCATAACTTAGCCGCCTTAGATTACCCACCCGATAAATTGCAAGTATGGATTATCTGCGATGGTTGTACTGATAATACCTTTGCGCTTGCCAGTCGCGCAGTTACCGACAAACACGTCGCAATGTTAAACATTAGGGTAGTCAATCAGCGCCATAACAGCGGTAAAACAGCAGTGCTGAACCGCTACATCCCCCAGTTAAGCGGCGCAATTATCGCTCTCTCCGACGCTTCTGCATTGATGTCCATCGATGCCTTAAAAATCAGTGCGAGCTACTTTCAACAATTATCGGTGGCGGTGGTTGCAAGCTGTTATCAGCTCGAGAACAGCGCCCTGCAGGGTGAGGCCAAATATTGGCAGTGGCAAATAAACATAAAGCGCGCTGAAGCTTGTCTTGGCAGTCCAATTGGCATGCACGGGGCACTGTATTTCTTTAGGGCAGCCGATTTCACCCCGTTGGCGAGTGACACCATCAACGATGATTTTATCTTGCCGATGTCGATCATCGCCCGGGGCAAGAAGGCAATTTACAGCACAGATATCATTGCTTTAGAGCTTGAGTGCAGCAGTGCCAGTTTAGATAGAAGTCGGCGGGTACGTATCGGAGCCGGAAACTTACAACAGCTACTACGCTGCCTGTATTTACTACACCCCAAAAACCAGTTCACCGCCTTCAATTTTGCCAGCGGCAAAGCGCTGCGGGCACTAATGCCCACCCTACTGCTGCTACAAATACTCTTGTGTATTGCTCTGACTGCTAGCTACCCACTGTTATTAGTATTTGCCTTAATCCAATTAGGCACTGTGACCAGCGCTTGGTTAATCCCGGATATTCCGAGACTGCCCAAGCCACTTAAAATAATTTTTTACGCAGTCAATGGTTACCGATGGGCACTCTTAGGTAGCGTCTTGTATTGCGCCCAAAAATTCAACAAGAATTGGCATTGAGGGTTACATTATGAAAACATTACAGGTTGAATACATTCCCAATGTGGTGCTGAAATTAAAACGCAGCATGGATATATTGCTGGCACTTATCGGCCTCGCCCTAGCCTTGCTACTGCTGCCGTTAATCGCCTCCTGCATTAAATTGGAGTCATCGGGTCCGGTGCTGTTTCGACAGCTACGTATTGGTCAAGCCGATAAAAAACTGACTAAAATATTTTGGATGTACAAGTTTAGAACCATGCAAATACATGCCGAACGCCACACTGGTGCGGTCTGGGCATGTGCCAACGATCCCCGAGTAACCAGAGTCGGAGCTTTTTTGCGCAGGACCCGTCTCGATGAAATCCCCCAACTGTATAACGTTTTATGCGGAGACATGTCGATCATAGGCCCAAGACCCGAACGTCCAGGATTTTACGCAAAACTAGAAGAGGCTATTCCCTTTTTCTGCGAGCGTACCTGGGGACTAAAACCGGGCATTACCGGCCTTGCTCAAATAAACCAAGGATATGATACCAACATCGAAGATGTCCGTGCCAAAGTTGCCTTCGATCATATTTACGCCTTAAATTTGGCCAATACTAAATCCTGGTTATACATGGATTTAACCATTATCTGCAAAACGGTATGGGTAGTGGTTAGTGGTCGAGGCCAATAAACAAGAGGCCTCTCGTGTCACCAGTGATACTAATGGTTAAAGAGGAACATCTTAATAGCAGCTCACCGCGGGCACTTTGAAGCGGACTAAAGTGAACGGTGAGCTGATACTGACACTGCTGTTATTATTCTCTCTCAACTTGTTTCGCATTTTGCGAAAGTGCCTGTCTCCATCCTGCAATTTCATTAATAAACAATAATAATCAATCAGTTATAATCTGGCACTTATTGTGCATTGTCTTTGTTATACCTATAAACACCTGATTAAAGTGTCTAGAGCAATGGGCTAAATCGTCCCAACTCAACACCTCTGATCAGAGAGGAGGCATTATGACAACTATTCAAAAGCAACAACTCAACAATCGAGAAATAAGAATGTGCTTTCAAGGAGATTTAGACGCCGCTGCTATCGAGTACTTAAAGGGAGAATTTGAACTGCTGGCGAAATCAACCTGTAATGTGCATTTAGATTTCACCTACGTGCCGTTTATTGACTCTTCGGGTATCGGCGCCTTAGTGTTTTTATTTAAAAGAATGCGCATTGAGAATCGTCAGCTGCACATCATCGGGTGCCAGGGACAGCCATTAAAGCTGTTTAAACATTTAAGAGTCGACCACACCATCGATATTAACCAATCGCTGAGCACTTCTAAAGCTGCAGATAAATAAGCTTATTGTTAACTGAGTTGCTGAAAACTAGCTTTTATATTCCTTAGCCAGCTAATGCAAAAGGATTTAGTCATGAACAAAACTCTGCTTGCCGGCCTGTTAATGGCCTGCTTACTAGCGTCACAAATGATCTTCTCTCAGCCTTTGCGCCCTGGTGACATCGTTAAGATTAAATTCCCGGGGGAAGCTAACTTCAACAAGAGCTTTCAACTGGATCTAAATGGTCACCTCACCCTGCCCGAAATAGGTAGCGTCGATCTTAAAGACAAAACTATTCACCGCGCCAAAATCATCATTGTCAGGCGCTTAAAAACTGTTTACAAAGACCTTTCGAAATTTAGCATTCAACTTCAGGAGCGCCGTCTGAGCGTCACCGTATTAGGTTATGTTAAAAAACCGGGAGCCATTGATCTCGCCGCCAATGCCAATGTGCAGATGGCCATCAATCTCGCTGGCGGGCTGGCGCAGGGAGCACAACTCGACAAGTTGCAGATTCGTCGCAAAAACAAAATCATTCGGTTTGATTATAAACACTACTTAGATACCGGAGATACCAAACTACTGCCAGATTTAAAACCTTTGGACGTGATCTTTGTACCGGCATCACCGCTAATTGGTAACGTGCAAGTTAACTTTGACGCCAGAACACTGTTGGCATCGGGAGATGCCGCTGGCACCAAAGATTCTGTCACCGTCTTTGGTGAAGTACATCGTCCCGGCACGTTTGGCTACAAGGGCAATGCCAATATCGTCGATATGATTATGCGCTCCGGCGGTGTCACCCGCTATGCTGGAATCGAGCAAATTAGGGTGATTCACCAAGGCGAACCCTACCCTTTTAACATGCGTGAATACCTTGATACCGGCAACCAAAAACTCATGCCAACTATTCATCGCGGTGACGTTATCTTTGTGCCCCAGGCAACCGATCAAGTACAAAGTGGTTCACGCATCGCCTATGTGATAGGAGAGGTTTTCAAGCCGGGCGCCCTAGAGATGAAACCTCAAACTAATTTTTTAGATTTACTGGCCACCGCTGGGGGCCCCACCCGGTTTGCCGATACTCGCCAAATTAGAATTTTACACGCCTCGGGTCGCGTTAGCCATTTTGATCTTCAGCGCCATATCGACGGAAAATCCAATGGTTCAATCCCCACTATCAAACCGGGAGACGCGATACTTGTCCCCGAAAAAACCGATATGAATGAAAAGAGCTGGTTAAAAATCTCACCCGATAGGGCAGTTCGAATCATAGGTGCAGTCAATCGTCCCGGACGCTATGAGTGGGCTAGTGAAATGACTTTGCTGGATTTAATCGCCCACGCCGGCGGTCCTGTGGCCGCCGCTGATACTTCTCACTTGCAAGTACTGCACGCTGGCAAGGGCTTTATGGTTAAAAATGAAGTGTTTGATTTAAAGAAATTTCTCGATAAAGGGGGGGACATTCGCACGGTACCCGTAATTAAGGCCGGCGATACTGTGGTCATTCCCGAACTACCCAAAGACCCCAATGACAATCGCTCTCAGTGGGTCAGACAGTCCAGCGATCGCTCTATCTATATTATGGGAGCAGTGGGTGCACCCGGTCGTTATGCGTTTAATAGCGAACTCAATTTTCTCGATATATTAGCCGCTGCTCAGGGCCCCACTGCAACGGCAGATTTATCCAACATTCGTATCACCCATCGCGGTGTCCAGCTTAACAGTGGCAAGAAAACCGTCAGTAAAGTCAACTTGCACTTATATTTTCAAAACGGCAACGATGCGTTGTTACCCATAGTAAAAAACCAAGACGTGATATTTATTCCCAACCGCAACCGAGCTTGGCTGGAGAAACCCAAAGGTTCTGTGGTTAGGGTATTGGGAGCCGTGGCACGACCCGGACGTTACAGTTTTGCCAGTCACATGACTATCTTGGATTTACTGGCTGAAGCGGGGGGCCCCAATGATACGGCTCTACAAAATCGAATTATGATTATTCGTCAGCCCCAGGGAAATAGTGGTAGAGCTGAGGCGATCAGCTTCAATTTAGTCGATTTCGCCAAGAGTGCTGACTTTAGCAAACTCCCTCTGATTAGCGCCGGTGATACTTTATATGTTCCCAGTAGAGAACAGAGTTCTTGGTATAAATTTATCAGTACCATAAAAGACTCCATCAGTGTGATTTCATTTGCTCTGTTAGTGGGGTTGTAGAAGACATACCTTTCATCAATTAGGAAGACGATATGATAGATCTGCAGCATACCTCTGAACTTGAGTCTATCTATGCCAATCTCACTCAACAGTCAATTAAACAACTCGCGATCTGCTCGCTACTGAACAATTCGGGCAACAGTACTTTGGCGCTATCACTGGCAAAGCGCGGCGCGAGTTCAGCTCGAAGAGTGCTGCTGATTGAGTTTAATACGGTTCGGCCAATACTGCATACGCTAAAGTCTGTGGAACACCGGGAATGGCTACCGGTTAATCAGCAGTGGCGCCAGGGGATTCAGCTAAGCACTGAGCCTAATTTATCCATTTTAGTGACCCCTAAAGAGTCAGCACATAGTGTTGAATTTCACGATTTAGACACTATCAAGACTTTTTTGACGCAAGTTAGCGAGGTTTATGATTTAGTGATTTGTGACTGCGCACCTCTCCTAGATAATAGTCCCCATCAAATACCGGCATCCATGATCTGTAGTGCCTGCGAGCACAGTATTATCAACTTACTGACCAATATTAATACTGAGAGTCAACTGGAAGAGACTCGCGACATTCTATTGAGTTGTAACGCGAATTTAGCTGGAGTGGTAATGAACGATCAATTCGCCCCGAGCCTGAAAGATGAATTATTGAGAGAGAGCCAACGATTGAATAGATTTATGCCAAATTTAATGAGCAAATTAAGGAGAAAACTGCGCCATAGTGACCTGCTCAATCAAGACTTGTAAGACTTTTTTTCCAATAACACAAAGGTACAATCATCCTCCAAAGCAGGTCGGTCTAACACTTCTTGATAGAGAAAATCAGCTGCTTGCTGAATGGGTAGTGCAGCGCTAGAGTACAATATTTCCAACAATTTCTCAGCGGGGGCTTGCCCCGCATCTAGATAACCATCGGTAAACAGTAATAACCGCTGGGTATCTTCCAATACCAGTAGCGATTCATGATATTCAAGGCTAGATATGCCCAACAGCGCCCCACCCCCTATTGTTGGGGTTACTCCCCCGTCACTGATGATAAGAGCCGCCGGATGTCCTGCGCTGGCAATCGCAATTCCCTGTGGTCTAAAGTTTAGTACCACAATAGTGGCCAGTGTTTCGCTGAGCACTGGGTCGCTATCAAAGCTCTCTGACAGGCAGTTTAATAATGCAGCTCCAGCCATCTCCTGTGTCGCCATAACCGTGCACAGACCCCGTAAATAGCCCGCCAGCGCATAGACAAAATGTTTTGCCTGTAATCCGTGTCCCATTAAATCGGCCATCAATAACTGCGATCCGTGCAAGAGTACAAAATCCCCCCCACCGGCGCTGGGTACACAGTGACGAAGTGCACAGTGGTAGCCAAAAATCTCCCGCGGTAACTTAGGCTGTAAACCGAGAGTGGCGCGCTGTAAATATTCTTTTTCTATTTGTATTTTTAAATATTCTCTGCGCAGTATACTTTGATTAATAAGTTGAATTAACTGTGTTCGTGCCACGGGCTTAACAATTAAATTATCAATTGGCCTAGCCAGGGCACTGCGCAGGACCTGTTCATCGGTGCAGCCAGTCAGATAAATAAAGGCAATATTATTGACACTGGGAATATACTGTATTTTATCAAATAGCTCGGTACCACTGCCACCGGGCATGCTGATATCACAAATTATTATATCGGGTTTAAAACGCAGTACCTGCTCAAAAGCCGTGGTGATATTTTCTGCGCACTCTACCCTAAAGTCCTGGGTTAAATAAGCATTGATAACGGCCAGATAGACGGGATCATCATCTATAATTAAGACCCTCTTTTGTTGCGGTAGCACCCCCCTTGTATAGTGATGATTAACCACCATCAAATTTAAATCATCTTCTCTATAATAGGCAGGCACATAAAAAACGTCTGTGAAATACTGTTGTATTAGCTTCAATCCCATACCGCTCTCTGCAGCATTTGGCGATGAATCTGCGGCTAAATGTTGGGTGAAATCACTGAAACTGGCACCGTTATCATATAGTTCAATGCCTATTTTCTGCTCAGAGCGTACTAACTGCAATTGCACATGATCAGCTTTGTAGAGCGGATAGCGACACAAATTTACGATTAGCTCACTCAGGGCCAACTCGAATTTTTCAATTAATTCATTTTCGACCGCCAGTTCGCTGAGTTTTTCACGCAGTGCTATGCGGTACTTTGCCGCACCGGCTAAGCTGGGTTCGAACTGCCAGCTGGCAATTATCTTATCCATGCACACCCCGCAGTTAATATTTTATAAATCACCTTAAATAGACTATATTATAATAGTAGGTTATTTTTTTATATTGTCTAAATTCCTAGATTAATCAAACCTCTTCATTAACAATACCAACATTAACTATCCTTGGAGTATTATGCCTAGCGATAACAACACCCTAGTATTGCTCATCGAAGACGATCCTTCCATCATGGCTATTTACCTCGCCTATCTAGCCGATTTACCCTATCAACTTATCGGGGCATGTAACGGTGAACAGGCATTTAAGATACTTGCGCAGCGCCAAGTGGATGTGATTTTACTAGATTTGAATTTACCCGACATCAATGGCCTAGAGATACTTAAGCAACTACGCGACGATCAACACCCCAGCAGCATTATAGTCACTACTGGAGACTGTTCTATGCGCACTGCCATTAATGCCATGAAAGAGGGCGCACAAGATTATTTAGTCAAACCTTTTGACCGAGACCGACTACTCACCACCTTAAAAAATGTACTAGGTCAGCGACAGTTACAAGCTACCGTTGAACTCTATAGAGATAAAATTGACCGCAGTCAATTTTGCGGTTTTATTGGTTCCTCTCCAAAAATGCAGCATATTTATCAGTTAATTGATAGCTCGGCGAGTTCTAAAGCCACTGTTTTTATAACTGGCCAAAGCGGTACCGGAAAAGAGCTCTGTGCCGAGGCCGTGCATCGACAAAGTGCCAGGAAAAAAGCCCCCTTTATCGCCCTTAACTGCGCCGCTATTCCCAGAGATTTAATTGAGAGCGAAATTTTTGGACATGTCAAAGGTGCCTTTACCGGTGCCATTAATTCTAGAGATGGACTGGCAAAAGCGGCCGACGGCGGCACTTTGTTTCTCGATGAAATCTGTGAAATGGACATGTCGTTACAAACACGCCTACTGCGATTTTTGCAGACAGGTACCCTGCAAAAGGTCGGCAGCGACAAAACAGAAACCGTCGATGTGCGGATAATCTGCGCCACGAATAAAGACCCTTTACAGGCCATCGAGCAGGGAGAGTTTCGCGAGGATTTATTCTATCGACTCCATGTACTACCTATCCACCTGCCCGCCTTAAAAGATCGTGAGGGTGATGTGGTGGATATTGCCCGGCACTTTTTGCAACAGTATAGCCGTGAAGAACGAAAGGATTTTTTAAGTTTTGACTTGGAAACCGAGCACGTTCTCAGCCGCTATCAATGGCCTGGAAACATCCGCCAATTACAAAATGTGATCCGTAATATTGTCGTTCTGAATAATAGCACCAGTGTCAGTGTCCAGATGTTACCCGCCCCACTGGATGCGTTAGTGACAGACAATAATATGACGATGCCGCCCCCGTCATCATTCAGCTCAAACAGTCAAAACAATCTAGAGAGCCCAAAACCTAAGCTCGATAGCAACGGCCAACCGACACTGTGTATTCAGCCGCTGGCGGTATTAGAGCGCGAGGCAATTGAACAGGCGATTGAGCTCTGCTCAGGTAATATTCCCCGCGCCGCTCATTTCTTGGAGATCAGTGCTGCCACTATTTACCGCAAGCGAAATGCCTGGCGTCGCTGAAATAATCAAATTGACAACTTAGCCTTAATGCAGAGGCTCTGAACAATAACGCTGCTCTACATAATCACTGAGCTGTTTAATACTCTGCTCGAGCAACTGACAAAATGCTGTGATGTCCTCGTTGGCACTCGACTCGGTTGTCAGTTGCTGTCGTTTTATTTTCTGCTCGAGCTGTGAGGCTTTTTTCGAGAGCCGTTGTAATCCGTAAATTGAACTGCTGCTGGAGACAGAGTGATAATGGCGCTCAATATCTTCAAGGTCTTTAGGTGTCAATTCGCGGCTAGTCACTTGCTGTAATTGTGTCACCCGCTGGTTCATGTCCTTAATGAAGATTGCGACTAAATCAACCAGTACCTTATCACTGGTATCTGAGGCTAATTTATCCAGTGCTTGAGTGTCCAATAGAACATTTCCAACCTCACTTATGCGCTGTTCAACCGTTCGCTTTTGGGTCGCTAATACTTGCTCTTGCGCCTCGCCTTGCGCCGCTAAGTATTGCGCCAAAGTATTCAGTAGCAATACTTTCTCCAGCGGCTTTTCAATCACTGCATCCATACCTATCGCCATAAATCGTTCTTTCTCATCTTCCATCGCGTAGGCGGTTAATGCCAATATCGGCACCTGTTGAAAATTTTCCAGCTGGCGTATTTGTTGGGTGGCAGTGATGCCATCCATGTTTGGCATTGAGATATCCATTAATATCAAGCTGTATTGGTGGGCTCTACAGGCAGTAATCGCCTCCAATCCATCCATGGCATAACTGACCTCGAGGCCACTCATTTTGAGCATTTCGCCCGCTACTAAACGGTTGGTTTCACTATCATCGACCAATAATACCTGCTGACCAGGTTCAAATACCCAGTGTGTCTCCCGTTCAACCACCGGTTCGGTTTCCATCAATTCAAGAGTAAACCAAAAGCAACTACCGACATTTTCGACACTAGAGAATTCTAATTGCCCGCCGAGCAAAGAGACTAATCTCTTGCATATCGCGAGCCCTAATCCAGTTCCCGATCCGCCGAGGATATTGGCCTGGGTAAATTCATCAAAGATAGTCGCCTGTAACGCCTGGCTAATACCGATACCTGTATCACTGACGCTAAACCGATAACCTTGATCCAAACATCTTTCAACTTTAAAAACCACCTCGCCGCTGATGGTAAATTTCAAACTATTGCTCAGTAAGTTCACCAGTATTTGTCGCAATCTGTGTCTGTCTACCAACACCGGTTTATCGATAGCCGGATCTAGCTGCAATACTAACCTCACTGCCGCTTTGTTATTGATTGTTTTAATCATCTCTAATATAGAGTCACACAGATCACTGAGCGAACAAGGCTGCTCTTCTATCGCCAGTTTGTTAGCATCTATCTTTGAATAATCGAGGATATCTGTAATGATATTAAGTAAGCTTCTTCCCGATGATTCTGCGGTCGCTATATACTCTAACTGCTGTTCGGTTAAGGGGCTATTTCTCAACAATTGCAGCAAACCGAGCACCGCATTTAAAGGGGTGCGAATCTCGTGGCTCATCATCGCTAAAAAGCGCCCGCGAGCGCTGTTGGCATGCTGCGCTTCGCTCAGCGCATTTTGCAATAGCAACTGACTTCGCTTACTCTGACTAACGTCGATGTGGAAACTAATCACACAGTCATTGTCTACCCGAGTCTGATGAATTTGTATCCACTTATTACGGCCTAATTGATATTGTTGTTCTACATTTGCAGCATCCGCCGCCAATATGTTCTCAACAAAAAAATCTGACTGCGCACTGGCATCCACAAACAATCCACTTTGCACACAATTAAGTAGAAACTCTCGATAAGTGACACCAATTTTTGGCGCTGGCCGACAGTCTGCATACATTTGCTTAAACTTCTGATTGCAGTGAATTAACTGACCACTAGCACTAAATAAAGCATAACTATCTTGGCAGCTATCGAGTGCGGCCAGCAGCTGCCTGTTCTCTGTTTCTCGTACTGCCCAATCAGTGATATCTCTAATCACCCCCAGTTGATGGTCAAATCCTTGAGTATGCATATCGCTACAGGTGAATTCTAGCGGAAAGACTTCACCGGTTTTCTTCCGTCCGGTTAGTTTTGCCGATGCCTGTATGCTCTCACTAATATTAACTGCAGGTATCAGTTGCACCAGATTAGCGCCAATAAGTTCCGTTTCTGGGTAATTAAAACAATTTAACAGCGACTGATTAACAGAGAGGATAATTCCAGATTGGTTGTAAGTGACAATGCCATCGCGGACGGTGTTTAAAATGGCTTGTAAGTGAATCCCCTGATTGAGCGCCTGATGCTGGGAGAGCACTCTATTTTCCAACGATATACGCTTAGTCGGAACCACTCTCTCTAGAGCATCATTTACCTGTGCAACTAATTCAGGATTCGACCAAGGTTTTGCTAAAAATTTATGCACGACCCCTGTTTGAATCGCCTTTAATACGGTGTCGTAGTCTGAGTGGCCACTAATAATTAGACGCTGGGTTTTCGGCCATTTTATGGCTATCTTGGCCAACAGGGCGGTACCCAACATATTTGGCATCAAATAATCACTCAATACTAAGTGAATAGGTTGCTCTTGCATAACCTGTAGCGCTGCTACGCCACTGGAAACACAGTAAGTATTATATTGCTTGGACCTTAATGCTCTTTTGAGGGCCGCTAAGACCTGCGGATCGTCATCGACTATCAGTATATTTTTCACTGTTTTCCCTAACAGTTGAGAGTATCACTAAAGCATCGTTGATCAACACTTACGCTGTATATGTGACAATCATTTAAATGGCTGTTGAGGCCGCCCTGGCACCATTGATAAGCTGTTATGTCAGGTTAAAAAATAAGCCTCTGGCAATTTTCAACAATAATAAAATTTAAACATTCTCTACAGTATAATACTACGACATTAAATTAAGCTTAACTTAATACTGCAGCACCTCCTTTATGCTTCCCTAACTACCGGACTCAATCCACAACCTGGCCAGCCTAAACTTCAATTTATGTTCATTATCAGCATTTTGTACTATTATAAATTGATACTGATCTCAATTTTCACTGAAATCTTTCGCTGACATAAAAGGAAATATAGATGAAGAATATTTTTTTGGGGCTTTTAATCAGTTTTAGCTGCCAGTTTAATGTATTCGCTCAAAGCACAACAGAAAACATCATACTCTACAGCTACCACAACCATCCACCTTTTGTCACTGCTAAAGGCAGCGGCTTGACCTATGATCTCGCCGATAAGCTCAACATTTTGGCTGAGGGTAAGTATCATTTTCAGGTAAAGATAGTTCCTCGAAGTAGGCTAAACTATTTTATCAATGATTGGATTAATGGCAAATGTCCAAATAGTCAGTGTGATAATAACTGGATGGTATCCTGGGTTAATCCTAAATGGGGTTTTATCAGGGGCGAGAGAGACAACTATCTTTGGTATCCGCTGTTTAAAGACAGTAATGTCATAGTCTCAAGTAGCGATTCTGACTTTGACTATACTGGGCCCGATTCATTAAAAGGCTTAGTATTGGCTGGAATGCGCGGCCATCGTTACGTAGGTATCGACGATCTGGTGGCATCGGGTGATATTACCCGTATCGACGGCAATAGAGAGCGAGATAATTTACTCAAAGTATTGAAAAAACGAGTAACGGCAACGCTGCTGCCCGACTCCACCATGAAATATTTACTCAACAATGATCCAAAAATCAGTGAACAGGCGAGTCAGTTTAAAGTATCGGCCACTAAACATCAGCTTTACACCCGTTATATGATGTTACCCGAGGGCCGTTCAGACATTTTAAAACTGTTAAAGTCGGTGCCTGCTGCCCACTTAATTAGCACAGCTAACTAAGCGCATGGATTACCAAAAGGTACCCATTACTCAATCTATTGGGGTCGAATTACTTAAAAAAATATTCGGCGTTTACTGTATTGCCGCCCTGTTGATTACTCTGTTTCAGGGCTGGTTAGAATATAGCCAAACCAAAGATCGAGTGATTCAACTGATGATTGAACACCAACCTCTGGTGGAAGAGGGTTTGGCTAATGCGGTATGGCATTTAGATCAACCACTACTGCATAGTTTAATGAAAGGCATTATCTCGCAGAGAATTATAGTCGGGGTAGAAATATTCATTGATGATGGCTCAATACTCGCCAGTGCAGGAGACTTTACCAGTGTTGAAAAATTAACCAACAATACGCTGCCACTGAATAACGCTTCCCAACAAGACAGTTATCGGCATCAATTCAAACTCTTCGACCCCACTGAATTATCCGAGGAAGCCATTGGTATCGCGGTTTTCTACACCGCTAACGATGTGGTTATCGAGGAAATTAAGCCACGCTTAATTTCTTTAATCGCCGCTGCGATCATAAAAACGGCTATTCTCTGGGTGGTCTTTATTTACTTTGGGCAAAAACTCCTGAGTCAGCCACTACTGCATTTAACAGCAATGGTCAGAAAACTACCTTTAGACGAGAGCAACCCCCGAGCAGTACCTGAGCAAGATAAACTCAATGAGCTGCAATTATTTGAGTGTGCACTAATAGATACCACCAAAAAACTTGAACTCACTTTGCATTCACTGCGCACCAGCAACGAAAAACTCAGTAAAATTAACATCAACTTACTCAGGGCGGTTGAACAGAGCCCTACGTTATCCATCATCCTTAGCGCCACCGGGAAAGTGCAATATGCAACTTCCAGCTTTGTTGATTTAACCGGTTATAAACCGGCACAAATTCAGGAATTATTTGATACCTACCTGTTAAAAGATCTTGCTTTCAAGCATTTTGTCGAGCAGCATGAAAATGGTAATACGCTGGATAATAGCTCTTTTTTTGAGCTGAGCATCTTGGATAAGAACCGCCAATCTGTCTATTTATCAGCGAATCTTTCGGTGGTTTATTCAGAGGAGGGCGATGTCGACAACTACCTCTTTTCTGCAACTGACATTAGTAAAAACAAAAAGTTACAGTTGGAATTAAAACAAAACAATATGGAACAACAAAGTACAATTGTCCATTTAAATGAGGCGAGAAGTCAGTTGTTACAAGCGGAGAAGATGGCCTCTATCGGTTTACTTGCCGCAGGTGTCGCCCATGAGATAAACAACCCTATCGCCTTCATTAATTCCAATAACTATACCCTTGGTCATTACCACCAACAGCTTTTTAAACTCATTGACGGCTACCGGCAACAACTGGAAAAATGTGGTGACGAAAATGCTGGCCTCAAACAGCTTGAGCAAGAAATAAACTATGATTTCCTCCGCCAAGACCTCTCGCAAATGATTGAAGAATCACAGGAGGGCCTTGACCGAATCAAGAAAATCGTCGCAGATTTACTGTTTTTTTCTCGATCAAATACCAATAAATTCGAACTGTATGACCTGCGCCAAGGTTTAGAGAGTACGTTAAGTATTGCCTGGCACCAATTAAAAAATAACACTGAAATAGTCAGAGAATACTCCGATATTCCCGCTATAGAATGTATTTCCTCTCAAATCAATCAGGTCTTTATGAATTTATTGATCAATGCTTCTCAGTCATTTGTTGACAAAGGCACTATCACAATAAGATTTAAATCCTCGGCAAATAGCGTTATTGTGGAAATTGAAGATGACGGTGCCGGTATTGAAGAGTCACACATAAACAAACTATTTGATCCATTCTTTACCACTAAAGAAGTGGGCAGCGGAACCGGCCTAGGACTATCGGTCTCCTACGGTATCATTAAAAAACATCAAGGAGAGATCAAGGTCTCTAGCGAGTTGGGAAAAGGGACTTGTTTTACCGTGACGTTGCCAATAACCCAAAAAAGCAATGACAGATAGATCTTTGGATCGACTCATCCTGACTCTGATCATAAAATATAGCTGGTGCTCAAAACAGCTGTGCGCACGCATACATCATAGAAATTCTCACTCAAAGGCATGACCTGGGTATTGAATTATCAGTAATTATGACTCAATCTCAAGGGTCACCAAAAACATTCTTCCTTTATATTTGGTGGTAGACCTAAATCATGAAAACGCGATCTCAGCGAATTGTAATCTTCAAAGATATAATCTTAACCTTTTCAGTAACACTACAGCCATTTCAAGAAACGAAGGGTTACACTCTGTAACAAAATAGTTTGCATGCACTCGTTTATAATAGACAGCGAGTGAGCAAAATGTTCGGTGTTAAAGGGTAATAACGATGATTCCGGCCTAGCTAATATTAATTTTTGTTTTAGATTTAAAGAGTACTATTTCAGAAAAGACACGCAGTGCAATAAATAGTTAATTTCTGGAATATAGCATTAACGTTTTCACCCAGTTTTGACACAAAGTATCCGTTTCAAACATTCTGTTGAATCTTTCTTTTAGCCCAAAATCTTCAAATTACCAACAGCTTATAACTGATTATTGATCATGAATTTGTGTTCTAAACCTTAGGTTCACTTGATCGGTAATCTTAAGAAAACTACCATCTTGTTTCATGCCATTTAAAATTTCTGCAACTTCAGCCGCCACTTTTTTATGCTTTAAATGCATATACGAATAAATTTTCGATTCGGAAATTTCCGCCACTTCCAATATTTTGGAAAATTTCGGATGACTTTCGACTATCATATTCCCTTGTAAGCTTTCAGAAATAACTATATCCACTCGACCGGCAGCTAGCATGGCAAATGCTTGCTCATCTGTATTAACCCTATTAATATATTTCGGGGCTAGTACTTTATTGAGAATAATTTCAACATCCTTCCTACCCCGATAGTAAGCTACGCTAAACCCTTTAAGACTATCCCATCCGTTAATACTAATACTCTTTGTGGAAAATGCTGACAACCAGACAGAGAGTAACTTCGACTCTATCCTGATTAAATTTGGATACTTACCCTTACTAACTTCATGAAAGTCATAGACTCTATGTAACTCGCCATCATACCTACCCCCATTTGATAACATCAATGAGCGAAGACTAGGATGGTGGACAGCGCTAAATTTGATACCGTTTCGTTTGAAAGCCTCTGTCAGTATCGGCACGATAATGCTCGGCTGATATGATTTTAAAGAAGCTCCACCAGTGAAGATAATTTCATTCGCAGCCTGTACATGAGAAGTGAATATTAGCAGGAGGTAGCATATAGACTTTGCTGACCTTTTAAATAAAATTAACATGCCCTATCCTTGGAATAAGTAATTTTCTAAAGGTAAATCATACAGGTAATAAGGTTTTCTGGCAGTCTAATTATGATTAACTTCAAGTCTTACTGACTATCTTTGGCCGTTAACAGCCTTGTCTACATCTGATAATCTATTAACTTTACAGAATTATAGGATCAATTTTATTACTCAAAAGACACCTTGTGATTAAATTTGACTGTATCCGGTTATATGATTTATTTTCTGTGCCTGGTTTTGAATACCCTACAATGAGAGCTTGTAGAGATACTCAGTATAAACCATGATTAATCGACGACAGAGATCAACGTCATATTTTTATATCCGCAACTAACGAAATATTTTAGCTTTAAATCTTTAGCTTAAAAAACCAATCGCATGCATGAGGTACAGCGCTTAAACACCCCAGTTTATAAATTAGTGCTCAACCGGCACAACATGAGAGTTCTTTTACGTCTTTGCTAAAGGTCTGCGCACACAATTTTAACCCCTCTACCATGGTCAGATAGGGAAACAACTGGTCAGCTAAGTCATTTACGCTCATTTTATGGCGGATAGCCAGTGCAGCGCTCTGAATGATTTCGCCCCCTTCGCGAGTGAGAAGTTGCACACCTATCAGTTGCTCTGTATCGGCATTGATAACCAATTTGATGAAGCCATCGGTTTCAAAATTTGCCAGCGCTCGCGGCACGTTTTCCATGTCTAAAACACGAGCATCTGTTTTGATGCCCTGCGCGCTCGCTTGCGCTTCGCTCAGGCCAACCATGGCTACTTGTGGGTCGGTAAAGATAACTGTCGGCATCACGGATAAATCTAGTTTTGCAGTACCTCCCGTCATATTAATGCCCGCACGGCTACCCGCTGCAGCTGCCACATAGACGAATTGCGGCATACTGCTGCAATCGCCTGCCGCATAAATATGGGGACTAGAAGTTTGCATGCGCTCATTGACTTTGATACAACCATGACGGTCGGTTTTAATACCCGCCAACTCAAGATTAAGCTTAGCCACATTTGCCTTGCGTCCAGTGCACACCAGTAACTTATCACTGCTAAGCTGGCCTCGATCGGTCTGTAATTTAAATTTTTTGCCATCGAAGCTGATGTTACTGGCCTGGGTATAGGTTTGAACTTGAATACCTTCTCTTTCAAAGACAGTAGTGAGTTGCTCACCGAGCAGTGGATCTTCTTTGTATAACAAGGTATGTCTAGCCAGCACCGTAACTTGTGAGCCTAAACGCCTGAATGCCTGGGCGATTTCCAAAGCAACCACCGATGAGCCAATAATGATTAAATGTTCAGGGGTTTGATCGGCAAACAGGGCCTCTTCAGAAGTCCAGTATGGCGTATCAGACAACCCCTCAATCTGCGGGATATGTGGGGTTGAGCCCGTTGCCACTAAAATGCGATCAGCGCTCACATCGATGATTTCACCATCAGTTTTAGTGACGCTTAAGCGGTGTGCATCTTTAAAACTTGCACGGCCCTTTATCAAGCTAAGCGCCGGATTGTTTAACAGAATATTTTGATATTTGGCAACCCTTAGCTCTTCTACACGAGACGTTTGCTGTTGCGATATCAAGCTTCTGTCGATGATAGGTGGATTATTTTCCAGCCCTGCAAAAGGATTGTCGCGTTGCTGTTGAGCGAGTTGTGCCGCTCTAATTAGAATTTTTGAAGGGACACAACCAACATTAACGCAACAGCCGCCAATCACTTCCCCGGCTTCTATGATAGTGACTTTTGCCCCACCTTCAGCAGCTTTTATGGCGCAGGCAAATGCAGCAGAGCCACTACCAATAATAGCCACATGCAGCTGTTCATCCGCACTACTTTCATCATTACCACCGGATGATTGTGCAAGCTTTACGTTGATTTTTTCAGCGGTTATTCTATATGAATCATTATCCATGTTTTTCTCTTTGGTCAATCTACGAGAGACATTTCCCTATTTAGCTTGGGCATTTCTATCGCGTATTAAAGCGTAAATAGTTAAACCGATAAAAAATGCCAGCGATGGCAACAGCACATAATCTAGATATCCTAACCACCCAGACAAACCTACCACTGCCAATAATACGACTAAAATGGGCGTAAAACAGCACAATGCGCTAATTATTACCCCAACGATAGCAGCCCCTAGTAACTTCGATTTCTGTTTCAACATCACTTACTCTTTTTCATAGGAGGGATAACCGGCATTGGTGGTAGCTTCAATCAGAGCCTTGAGGTCGGTGAGTTCATCATCATAATTTACCTGAGCCAACTTCTCATCGAATAAGACTTCAACATCGATGACACCTGCTACATTTTCCAATGACTTAGTCACCGTAATGGGGCAAATAGGGCAATTCATGGTAGGTACTTCTAAAGTAATGGTCTGTGGTTTGGCTAACGCGCCAAATGTGGTTAAGAGTAACCCTGTCACGATTAGAAACTTCTGCATAATGTTTACCTTTCACTTAAATGATAGCTACAGGACCCACAGTAGCCAATAATTGCTAGTCACTAAGACCAATGAAAATATGGCTGCCAGCCAAAATATGACTTTACGTCGATATTGTACCTTGGGCACAGCACAGGCCAACTCGCTGTCGCATAGCTGGGGTTGACGAAACAGTTGCCAGCCCGCCACACCAAACAACAACACCACCGCTACAATAAAAAAAGCCCGGTAAGGCTCGAATAATGTAAGCGCGCCAATCCAGGAGCCACCGATGCCCAGTAGTAGGAGTACTAGGGGGCCCGCACAACATAGGCCAGCACCAATAGCAGCAACCACCCCCCCTACAAGAGGAATATTACTTGTGTTTTTGACCATTACTACACCCTTTTTAGCTATTATTGATGACTGTGATACTAGCATCCGTATCAAGGTACGGAGTCAAGAGCGTTGTTCATTTTTTTTAAATTACCGGTGAAATAACTAATTTGCAAAACCTAAAAAAAATCAAATTGTGATTATAATTAACAGCTCTTTAATGAATGACTGCCATTCGCAATACTTAACACTAATCATTACTCGCAAACAGCCTCAATCTAACCGCTATGATTAGCATTAATGGTTAATATAATCTTCTCACTGATCTTGACTCCCCTCAATTAGACGTTAAAAACAGGCCATTGTTCAACTGCCATTAAATACGCCTATATCCTTATAGATAGATGGCAATAACCGTCACTTCAAGCTAAAATTCCCGCCCAATAATACTCTATCGTTTAACCAAGAATTAGGTGTCACCAGTTTTATGAGCACAGCAACGCAAAAGATTGAATTATTAGCCCCCGGTGGTGATGTGGAAGCCATTAAAGCCGCCATTGTCTCTGGTGCCAATGCGGTATATTGTGGCCTAGATACCTTCAATGCGCGCAATCGAGCCTCTAATTTATCTTTCGATGAACTGACTGGTGTGATTCGCCTCGCCCATAAATTTAATTGCGAGATTTTTTTGACTATTAACGTGGTCATTCTCGAGCAGGAGATGGCGACCTTATTTAAGTTACTGAACAAGTTAGTCAATACCAGAATTGACGGCATTATTGTGCAAGACTTAGGCATTTTCAATCTGGTTAAAAAATATTTCCCCAGCTTAGATATCCACGCATCTACGCAGATGACCACCCACAACCCCGGGCAAATTTTATTCTTAAATCAAGTCGGAGCGTCGCGGGTTAATTTGTCTCGCGAACTTAATCTGCAAGAGATCAAGTCATTAACTGCCCTCGCCCATGAACACCAAATATTAACGGAAGTATTTGTACACGGCGCTTTATGCATCGCCTTTTCAGGTCAATGTTATTCAAGTTCGGTCAGTGTCGGTAACTCAGGTAATCGTGGCCGCTGTAGTCAGGCGTGTCGCGATGAATATGAGCCGGGCAAAACGGGTAATCGATTTCCGTTAAATTTAAAGGATAACTCGGCGTATTTTGATCTACCACAACTGGTCGAGGCAGGTGTCGATTCACTAAAAATCGAAGGGCGCATTAAAGGTGCTCACTACGTGTATACCGTGGTTGATAGCTGGCGTAAAAATATCAATCAATTTATTGAGACCGGTAAACTGCGTGAAGATGATTCGAATTTACATAAAGTATTTAATCGCGATTTCACCAACTCCTTCTTAACCGGTAATTTAAGCAAGGACATGTTTATTGATAACCCTCGCGATCACAGCGTGACACATGCGATCCACAGCAGTAATGCTATTTCTGTGGTACAGATTCAAGATGTAACCCAAACACTTTATACCGATAGACAAGCGCTTGGCGCCACACTCGAAGATAAGATTAAATTCCTCAGCATTGCCAAACAGAAGTTAACCATTAAGTTTTCAGGTGAACTAAACCAGCCTCTGACGGTAACGGTTATCATTGAGGCGCAGACCAAAAATTCCCATGCAGCTATTGTTGCAACCTCGACGTCAGCCTTAATCCGCTCCGAGAAATCGCCATTAGATCGGGCCACTTTAGAAAAACGCTTTAAAGTTTTTAATAATGCAGATTATCAGATTGAACACTTTGACTGCAGTGCGATGGCCCAGGGGCTAAGTATCCCCTTTAAAGAATTAACTCAGCTTCGAAAGCAAGTGGCATTTCGCCTCAACGACGACACAGCGGTGATTGCCCCAGTTGATCTACCTAAATTAATTTCGCAACCCAAGCTTAACAATGCTCAAAACGGCAATAAGCCCAGCTTGTCTATTTTAATCAGCGACGCCAAAGACTTTTATCTGGCCGATGCAACTGATGCGGATGTTTACTTCAAACTCCCTGAAAGTTATCGAAAAGAATCGCCGAAATACAGTGACATCCTCAAGACTAACCCGAAACTTATTCCTTGGTTTCCCGCTGTTTTAATTGGCAAAGACTACCTTGCAGCGGTGCAGATACTTGAGCAAGTTAGACCTAAAAAAATTGTCAGCAACAATACTGGCATTGCCTATGTGGCTAATAAAATGGGCATTGAGTGGATCGCCGGGCCGTTTTTAAACACCACCAACTCCTATGCTTTAATGACCTTAAAAGAAGAGTTAAATTGTGCCGGTGCCTTTATTTCCAATGAAATAAATCGTCAGCAAATCAAAAACCTAGCACGTCCTGAAAATTTCAAAATGGTTTACAGCATCTATCACCCTATTTTGATGATGGTCAGCCGTCAGTGTTTCTTCCAACAAACCGTGGGCTGTAAGAAACCGACCATTGAAGACAATTGTATGCTCTCCTGCACTAAGGCCACCACCATTACCAATGTCAAAGGCGTGTCCTTTGCCGTGGACAAACAAAGAGGTGGCTATCCAAGCATCTATAACCACGAACAGTTTTTAAACTTGGAAATCATCAACGATTTGGCAGATGTCTTTGATGAGTTCTTTATTGATCTCACCGATATCGGCAGTGGCTCTAAAGAGAAGTTAGATAAGTTGCAATTGCTCAAACATTTTGAAAATGCACTCAGCGCCAATAGCGAAATCAATACAGCTGCTCAGGCTCATCTCAATCATATGGTCAGCATCAAAACCAATGCCCAGTATCGCCAGGGATTATGATCGAAACGTGTGAGTCCAATCACCCGCCAATCCTCTACTCACTACAAAACTGCCCGTATGCGATGCGGGCTCGACTGGCGTTACTGCTCTCTGAGCAAAGCATTGTGGTCCGCGCCATCACCCTTAAAGATAAACCCCAGGCGATGCTGAAAGCCTCAGCTAAAGGCACGGTGCCGGTATTGGTCTTAGCCGACGGTACGGTCATTGATCAAAGTATTGATATCATGCTCTGGGCACTAACGCAAAATGATCCCAAGCAGTTATTGCATCGGGATCAACCCACTACCCACAAAGAAATCATCCAGTTAGTGCAGCGCACTGATGATGAATTTAAACATCCCCTGGAACAGTACCGAGCCGCTAAACGCTATCATCGCGATAGCGAAAGTCACTGGCGTCAACAATGTGAAGTATTTATCGCAGAGTTGGAGCAGCGTTTAACCGTTAACGGCTTTTTTGTTGGCAAGCGCGCGAGTTTAGCCGACTATTCGCTCATTCCCTTTATGCGCCAGTTTGCTCGTGTTGATCGAAAATGGTTTGCAACAGCACCCTACCCTAAAGTAAAAGCCTGGCTAAGCACCCAATTACAAAGTCAGCTGTATGCGAGAATGATGACTAAACATCAATTGTGGAGTGAGGGGGCCCCCTGCACTTTTCTTTAACGGTTAAACTAAAGAAAACAACTAACGGACAGCTTTAAAGCTGCCCTCAATTACCTGCGAGTGCTGCCAAGATTATAAAACCGAGAGAATATCACCTATTGATAGTTTTCCCTGTTTAGAGATAGGCAGCGTCCCCGCCGCTGTTTCAATACTACCTTTGAAGCTATAGTTAGCCTGCTGTGTGGTGAAGATGGAGGTTGCGGCACTGGTAATCGCCTTGGTATCTAATTGAATAGGCAATGTCACCACTTGGGTCTCTTGTGCCCCAATCATTTCATCAGCGTTTACCGCCATAGAGCCAATCGCAATTTGATTGAGTTCGATATCACCACTGAGTCCAGAGATAGGTAGCGGATAAATATTTGGGTTGTAAAGCGTGACATCAAATACCACTCTCTGCTCTTCGACAGAAAATGATTTGAGCGCAACCCCTTTAATTTCAGGTGCTGCTACTAAGCTACTAAGACCTTCACTGATTACATTGGATTGACAGCCGAATAAAGCCATAGACAACAAAATAATTCCTAAGTATTTTTTCATTTATATTCCCTTAATATTTAAAATGAGTGACCCGCTAGTACTCAATGATTTTACAGTATATCAACCATTATAAAATGTGAGTCATTAAGATTTAATTATCTAAAAAAACGGTCAAATAACTATTTTAACGACACTCTTCGACATATTTAAAACCCCACCACAGAGGAATTAAAAGCGTTGTGTTCCTTGCTAACCCTGAGTTTATTCCGAGGCGTTTGCTGTTATTTTTCAGATCCACGCGGCGCTAATGTTGCTGCCACTAAGACAATCTACTGTTCAATGCTAGTGTGACAGATATCTTCTCTAATGCCGCCACGGACTATTAGGCGTACAGGAAGCCAGGTCATGGTGTGGGTTGTAGGGCCAGGGTTGCTAAAGACAGTCTCAGAGGATTGATTTGGCCAAGGCCTATGCCCTAAACGATCAACCAACTTGGAGACTGCAGCCAATACCACAGAAGATAGGGTGAGCCATCATCGGCAAAACCAGAGCTAAATTCAGCAAAGAAGCAGGCTAAACTAGGGCATTCTAAATTAATATGCCCCAGTACAGTCTCCATAAAAAAGAATATCCTTGCCAGTATCTACTGGCAAAGCGTTACCGATAAAAACGGATTATGCAGGTTGTTTCACTAGTCGCAAATAAGGAGTGACCGTTTTCCAGCCATCGGGATATTTTTCTTTAGCTTCCTCATTGGATATTGAAGGCACGATGATAACGTCTTCACCAGGTTGCCAATTAACCGGGGTCGCTACTTTATGGGCGGCGGTTAATTGCATAGAATCTATCACTCTGAGAATTTCATCGAAGTTACGACCCGTGGTCATTGGATAAGTCATCATCAGTTTAATATTTTTATCTGGCCCTATCACATAGACGGTCCTGACCGTAGCATTGGTCATCGCGGTGCGATTTTCTGCCGAGCCAGTCTCGTCCGCTGGAAACATGTTATAGAGTTTCGCCACTTTTAGGTCGGTATCGCCAATCATTGGAAAATCAACACTGCAGCTCTGGCTCTCTTCAATATCTTTGATCCAGCCACCATGGGCGTCAAGGGCATCTATGCTCAAACCTATCACTTTACAATTGCGTTTCTCAAATTCCGGTTTTAACTTGGCAACATAACCTAATTCAGTGGTACATACTGGCGTAAAATCCTTTGGATGAGAGAATAAAATACCCCACCCGTCCCCAAGCCACTGATGAAAATCTAGACTACCTTGGGTGGTATTAGCGGTAAAATTTGGTGCTTGATCGTTGATTCTAAGAGACATAATTGCTTCCTCATTGTATTGAAAACATTAACTTCCATGATTTATATCACTGTTGATACGATTTGATTATACATTCATTGATACACAGTGATAGTTGTCATCAATAAACATACGAGGTGCAAGTCCCATCATTGGGTGAACAGCTGGCAAACTAGCTCATGCTAAAAGGGGCGGGAAATCTGTCCCTGATAATTTAGATTCTACCTGATTCATCGCAATAGGATGAGAGAGCCACCAAGAGTGGCTATCCAACAGACGCTCTGTAAAGTAAAGAATTAGGCTGCAGCGTTCACCAAACATCGTCAGGATTAAAGCTACTTATTCCTCATCAGCTACACCACCAAGGGAGAAAACATGCTGCGGCCGGTTGAGAATACACTCACAGAAAAGATTGGGACATTTAGTTTAGCTGTTGCATATAATGCCGTAATGATGCCGCTATCTGTTTTTTTTACTGATTTTATAAGATTGATAGGCGTACTGAAGGTTCCGACTAATTGAGTAATAAAAGCCTGTAAAAACCAGCAGCAGGCTAGAGCAGCAGTGGTTGGGGGGTAATATTCGGCTTAGTCAAAGTACTCAACAGTCTGCTCACAATGGCATATATGTAACGGTTTTCAAAAAAAATCAATGCCCAGACACTGGCATACTGACATGCATCGGGCTTGCCAACCTGTCGACTACTCGCCCAGCAACTCTGCATTGGTTGGATATTGCTCGAACAAATCCACCAGTTTTTGCGCGCTGGTTACGGGATTAAGACCGATAAGCTCACGGCGTAATGTCGTTATTTTTTTAAGATCTTTAGCGCTCAATAGTAGCTCTTCGCGACGCGTACTACTTTTGGCAATATCTAAGGCCGGATAAATCCGCTGATAGGCAATATCCCGTGATAAAACGATTTCCATATTACCCGTGCCTTTGAATTCTTCATAGATCACATCATCCATACGGCTACCCGTATCCACCAGTATAGTCGCCAGAATAGTTAGCGAGCCACCATTCTCAATCTTTCTCGCCGCACCAAACATTTTTCGCGGTATTTCTAGGGCTCTAGCATCGAGTCCACCTGACATAGTACGACCACTACTCTTGCGCTCTGCATTATGCACTCGTGATAGCCTAGTGAGAGAGTCAATAACAATCATCACATCATGGCCTTCGCCCGCTTGTTTACAGGCGGTACTGAGCAGTTCATTGGCCACCCGTACATGTTGCTCATAGCTCTGATCAGAGGATGAGGCGTGCACTTCTGCAGAGACACTACGCTTAAAATCGGTCACTTCTTCAGGTCGCTCATCAATCAGTAATGCATATAGCTTTATCTCGGGATACGCATCTCCCACCGCCTGACAAATATGTTTCAACATGGTGGTTTTGCCGCAACCCGGTGGAGCAACAATCAAACCTCGCTGACCCTTGCCGATGGGCGTGATCAAATCTAATGCGCGGGCAGTAAATTGTTTAGAGCCTAATTCTAGGCGAATACGCTGCGTAGGGTGAACGGCTATACCCTCTAAAAAACGCTTCTTTGGATCTTTGTGAGTGTCATTTTTAGCCACTTTATCGACAGGTTTGACATCTTTGTTTCTTTTAACTTTTAAAGATAATGTTTTTCTCATCATGAGCTCGATTTATAATTCTAAAAATTAAATTTATTGCTGTTCAAGCGAGATCGCCGCCATTTTCATAATACTGGCAAAGGATGCTGCGCCCGCAATAAACAGACCATTATGGCAAAACATAGCGTCATCAATATCGATCAGGTCTTTAAAGGCTTGATCAGATAAACCAGCCCAAGCTTTAGGCAGTGATTTTCGATCTTCAAATGAGCCGGGTTCAACAGGCACCGTTTGCAGCATCCATTGACCCGACAGAGACGGATAAACCATGAATAGCGCTTGATCAGACAGAGCGTGAACTGTTTTTTTCCAAGGCGTATATTTTTCTAATACGATGACTCTTGGATCTTGCGCATTATCAATCGCTTTCGCCACAATCGCCTTCGCGTTGAGCCCCCCTTCAGCGGTGGCAATAAAACGCAGCAAAAGTTGTGAGGCAAAACCCACCGCTTGATCAAAGCAGTGGTCAAAATCACTATCTTCTTGCCATGTAGGGTTAAACATTGAAATCGTGTGGCTGAGGCTAATGCCTTTAGCAACACCTTCTACATGACCACAATCAATGGCATCAATAGTTGATACTAAACCTGCATCCACAGCATTGGCCACTTCACGATTGCCCTTACAGAGGGCTAAACCATATTTCTGCCAGACCAAACCAAATGAAGAGTATGGAATACCATTTTCGCGTCCACCTGCGCCCCCGCGTTGATGATGATCAAAACGGCCGGTGTCAGGGTTGTATTCACCGCCGACGTCCACGACTATGTCGGCCTTAGCAATAAGGCCTAAGTCACGGGTACGTATGAGTTTAAACGGGGGAAGTATACTTTTAAGTGCAGCGATACTAAAAACATCGTCCGCATGAAAATTACCGCTGTGTGTTGCTATGGTCAAATCAGTCATTTATTATTTCTGTCGTAAGGGATAAGGCGTCATGGAGAATTTAATGGCGAGGACAGGCATACTATATAATTTTTAAGGTAAAAGCACGCGGTCTTTAACTTACTATTTGTTAAAGGCTGGTAACTAGTGGGATATTTCTTGTCAACCAAGCCAATTTTATCAACCAAGTTTGCCTTAGTACTCAGTGTGGGCCAGAAACGATGATAGTGCAAGCGCTTACCAATAGATTTAAATACCCAGAAATTGTTGCTGAATGTGGCTGTCCATCGCCCCCGGCGCACCATTAAACACGGTCTTTCCCCGTTCTAAAATCACACAGTGGTCAACTATCGGCAACAATTCTTTTAAGGTTTTATCGACGATCAAGATCGACTGCCCCTCTTTCTTTAGTCGTTTAATGGCCTGCCAAATTTCCTGGCGAACCACCGGTGCCAAGCCTTCGGTAGCTTCATCTAAAATAAGTAGTTTAGGATTGGTCATCAATGCCCGGCCAATGGTGAGCATTTGCTGTTCGCCTCCTGATAACGTGGCGGCACTTTGCTCACGGCGTTCAGCCAAGCGTGGAAACAGCGCTTCAACTCTGCTTAAGTCCCAGGTGGCTAAATCATTGTTAGTATTCTCTCTGGCAGCAACCAGTAAATTTTCGGTGACGGTTAAATTACTAAAACAACGACGCCCCTCTGGCACTAAACCCACTCCCAACCGGCCTATTTTATGTGAAGCTAAGGTTGCGATATCAACGCCGGCAAAATACATTGCCCCGGCGGATATTTTTGACATACCGCAGATAGAGCGAATGGTGGTGGTTTTACCCATGCCATTACGGCCCATCAACGCCACTATTTGCCCCTGTTGAATACTCAAATCAACTCCAAACAACGCCTGAGATTGACCGTAAAAGGTCTCAATCGCGTTGAGCTCTAATAATAGTGACACTTTACTCTTCCCCCAAATAAGCGGCGCGTACTTGAGCATTGTTACGCACGTCTGCCACCGAACCGGTAAAAATTATCTTGCCATAAACCAGTACTGAAATTCTATCCGCCAGAGAGAAAACCGCATCCATATCGTGTTCCACCAGCAAAATAGGCGCGCGGTGGCGTAGTTGATCGAGAAATTCAGTTAACTTTTTTGAGCCCTCTGCCCCCATGCCCGCCATCGGCTCATCCAGGATAAATGCCTTGGGCTGCAGGGCCAGTACTAGTGCTATTTCGAGTTGCCTGCGCTCACCGTGGGACAGTTGCGCGGCACTGACATCCCCGCGCTGTTGCAAACCCACTTCAGTTAACGCCTGCATAGCGACTTCGCGCAGTGAGCTATCCCAGGCCATCGGTGTGAACATTTGATAGCTTGCGCCGCGAAAACCCTGCACCGCTAACATCACGTTGCGCAGTGCAGAGTATTCGAGTAGTAGTGATGATATTTGAAAAGTACGCCCCAGACCCAGCTTAGCTCTGGCGGCAACATCTAGCGCTGTAATATCGTGGCTGAGAAACTCAATGCTGCCACTATCCGGGGCGAGTTCGCCGCAGATCTGTTTGATCAAGGTTGATTTTCCAGCGCCATTAGGGCCGATGACCGCGTGAATTTCTCCAGGGCGAAGATCCAAATTAAGCCCATCGGTAGCCTTGAGCTCACCAAATTTTTTGCAGAGATTTTTTATCTGTAAAATACAATCACTCATGTTTCAGTTCCCCGGCAATCAGACCGACAATGCCACCGCGGGCAAAAAGCACTACCGTCAACAACAGAATACCCAAAAACAAGCCCCAGTGCTCGGTGATGCCCCCCAGATAATATTCAAACAAAACATAGAGTGCGGCCCCGACTATAGGCCCCATTAATCGACCGACACCGCCTAAAATAACAAAAATCATAATTTCTCCCGAGGTGTGCCAAGAGAGCATATCGGGGCTGACAAATCGATTCAGATCGGCAAACAGGGCACCCGCCAGCGCAGTGATAGCAGCGGAGATCACAAAAGCCGTTAATTTAATGCCAAAGGGGCGAATACCGATGGCCGCTAGACGTTGCTCATTTTGTCGTGCCGCTTGCAAGGCGGCCCCAAAGTGAGAATTGCGCAACATTGAAACCAGCGCGAGCGCCGCCATTAGCAGGATAAAGCAGATGGCAAAAAAGATCATTGGATCGGCCGTATTTAAACTCAGCAGTTGATTGCGCACGTAGATAGACAGCCCGTCTTCTCCGCCGTAAGCCGGCCAGGCGATGGCGAAATAATAGATCATCTGGGCAAAAGCCAAGGTGATCATAATGAAATACACCCCTTGCGTACGCAAGCTAAAGTAGCCGATAACAGCGGCGATGATCGCCGCGACAATGATTGCCAATAGCCAGATCAGCAACATGCTTGAGCTACCTGATACTTGCAAGCCAAAGAAGCTGAATAACCACTCATCGTTAAAGGCGTGTGAGGCCAAGATACCCGCTACATAACCACCAATGCCAAAGAATGCGGCGTGACCAAAAGAGACTAACCCCCCTAGACCCAAAGCTAAATTCAGTCCGACACCGGCGAGCGCCAAGATCACTACTTTGGTCATCAACGTGATATAAAATGGCTCTTGCAACCAGAGTGCCGCGCTCGGCAGCGCCAGAATGACGACTATTATCAGTAGATTTAATTTTTGCTCGCGATTTATACTAAGCATTGGCAGACACCAGTCCCTTAGGTTTGACCACCAATATCACCGCCATCAAGATATAGATTGCCACGGATGATAGAGCACCGCCAATACTGGCAGCTGACTCAGGGGTGAGAAATAATGCCAGCAGTTCGGGCAGTAAAAAACGCCCCATGGTATCGACCAAACCGACCAACATGGCGCCGATAAAGGCGCCTTTAATAGAGCCAATTCCCCCGATCACTATCACCACAAAAGCCAGAATCAGCACTGAATCTCCCATGCCCACCTCCACCGATTGCAGGGCACCTAAGAGCGCTCCGGCTAAACCTGCAAGTCCTGCACCCAAGGCAAAAACGAGTGTGTACAAAGTGCGTATATCAACCCCCAGTGCCGCGATCATTTCACGGTCTGTGGCGCCGGCACGAATGCGCATGCCAAGACGGGTTTTGACAATTAACCAATACAGACCTACTGCCACTACTAAGCCGACGAAAATGATAAATAAACGGTAGCTCGAGTAGTAGAACCAGCCGAATAGATTAATCGGCGTCGCGAGAATCTGCGGTACATCCAAATACAGTGGGAAAGAGCCAAACAACCAGCGAGTGGCCTCGGAAAAAATTAGTATTAGCGCGTAAGTGGCCAGCACTTGGTCTAAGTGATCCCGCTGATAGAGTTTGCGTATCACCCCTATTTCAACCAGTGCACCGGCCATCGCTGCAGCAATTAAACTCGCCACCAAACCCAACCAAAAGGATCCCGTTAGGCTGGCGACAATGGCGCAGGCAAAAGCACCCACCATGTAGAGCACACCGTGAGCCAAATTGATCAAGCCCATGACGCCAAAGACTAAGGTCAACCCCGCCGACATCAGAAATAACATCATGCCAAATTGTAAGCTATTTAATAGCTGTTCAAATAACAAGGTGAGGGGCATATTGGTACCAGAGATGGGCTGGCACCTAGAAAGATAAGCCGGCCGTCATAAATTGACATAGAAGCGCAGAAAAACCACACCTCTACCGAATTACCGCCGGTAGAGGTACTGGCCGAGTATGCTTACAAATTGCATTGCTCGGCGTAGACATTGCCGTGATCTTGCAGAGCGGTGGCAATAATTTTATTGGTTAACACCCCGTTCTCCTCTATCACTTCACGCACGTAGATATTCTGCACTGGATGTTGATTGCTACCAAACTTGAAGGCACCGCGCACCGAGGCAAAATCTGCCGCCTTTAGCGCTGCTCTGAAAGCATCGGTATCTTTAACATCGGCCGTTTTCATCGCCGACAAGATCAGATTGGCTGTATCAAAGCCTTGACTGGCGTACAGCGAGGGCAACCGATCGTACTCGGCACCGAAGCTGCTAACAAACGCTCGATTGGTTTCGTTGTCGATATCCTTGCTCCACTGGGAGGAGTTTTTAACCCCCAATGCCGCCTTGCCAACCGCTTTCAGTATGCCCTGATCAAAGGAGAACGCAGGCCCCATCACGGGTAGTGTTACCCCAGACTGGGTGTACTGCTTCATAAAGGAGATACCCATGCCACCGGGGAGGAAAAAATAAATGCTGTCGGCGCCAGAGGCGCGAATTTTGGCAATTTCAGCGGCGTAATCTTTTTGGCCGAGTTTGGTGTAAGTCTCCCCTGCCAACTCGCCTTTAAACAACCGCTTAAAACCTACCAGTGCATCTTTGCCCGCCGGATAATTGGGTGCCAAGATATAAGGTTTATGATAGCCGATGTTACTGGCATAAGAGCCCATAGCCTCGTGAAGGTTATCATTTTGCCACGCGACATTAAAATAATTCTGATGGCAGCGTTTACCCGCCAGCGCCGAGGGGCCCGCATTGGGTGAGAGATAAAATTTGCCTTGTGCAACGGCGCTCGGCACCACGGCCATGGCCAAGTTAGACCAGACGATACCGGTTAAAATATCCACTTTTTCCAGCTGGATCATTTTATCGGCTATCTGCACAGCGAGGGGGGGCTTGCGTGCATCATCTTCGATCACCACAGTCAAATCACTGTTACCCGCCTGCTTTACCGCCAGCATAAACCCATCGCGGATATCAATGCCCAAACTCGCACCACCACCGGTTAATGTTGTAATCATACCGACTTTTACCGGCGTTGCTTGCGCCGTGCAAACCACTGCCGATAAAGCCATCGCTATCGCTATTTTTTTCATTAAATTAATCCATTAAGTTATTGTTATTAATATACAAGTAACTTTGTACTAGCGCTGTGCCTGCCAATCTACAGGGTGTTTTTAACGCTGCGCATCTGTGGCAACCATACAATCTCTGACAGAAAATATAATGAAGAGACTGACCCAGTACTACTTGTAGCGTTTTTTAAAGCTATAATTTGTGCAACTGTTGTAACATAATTGAAACGCAAACGTCCAAAATTATCTTCCAAATCAAGCGGTTTCCGCTTCAACACTCTCTGCCTAATGCATCTCTAAACTCGCAAAATGCACTCCCTCTACGCTCTTCATTTAAGGCTAAACCCAGCGCCAGCAATTATTTGAAAACACCCATCCAATGAGGAGAGCTCCCTTTACTGATTCCATTGCGACCAGCGCCTAAATTGAGCCCCTGTGCAACATGGCGGATTCAAGTCACGCCTTGCCTGCTTGCCGTCAATTAGCTTGGCTAATAGCACGCTCATGTCCTTCTTACTGCGAGTTTCAGCAGCTTGGCGAGGGTGTTTGACCGATCGTTTACCTCGCTCACCGAGCCCTCGCTGTCGCACATCTTTCGCCGCCGGCAGTAATAGCAGTCCACACCATCCAACTGCACTATATTCTCAACAATAATCACCCCTAGAGCCTCTGCTGTCTTGCGCTGCACAGGATCTAAGCTTGTACCATACAGGTACGCGGTAAAGACTGGCACATGCCAGCACGCATATTGTCGATAGCAATCACACCTAGGCCATATTTACCTAATCTAGCTCCTGCATACCGCGTCTTTAATCGCTCTATGGTGGCGTAGATAAAGTCGTTTTAAAAGTAGTTGCCATTGCATTGATTGCCAACTAAAAAGCAACAGAAAATAATAGAATCTTCAATAGGGGCAAACGGAGGGTGATATTGGCATTCATCTAGTTGATAAAAATTTTCAGAGGAGGTGACTGTGAGTATATCAAATAATATTTTTTATCGGTGGGATTCACCCTTGCACTGGGAGACCGAAGGTAAGGCGCTAACTATCGTTACTGCGTCTTACTTTTGCCCCCAGGAAAGGTTTATTCTACTGCGTTTTTTTACAATTCATCCATGGTTTGATGCAGTGCATTCAAACAGGCAACCCCCAGCTTTTGACTGCGCAGTGGCGACCAACCCACATACTCGTCAGGCGTTAACTCAGTGTCTTTAAAGGGCATTTCTACGGTCATCACTAAGGCATTGAACTGCTCGGCCATATAGTGAGTGCCGATAGTCATCAACGCCTCACCCGGTTGATCTTTTTCATAACCGATCTTGGTCTGAAAATCGGGACTGGCATTCACCAGCGCTTGCTGGTAATGATCGAGTAAGCGTTGGCGTGAGTCATTCCAACTGGGAATTCCCTCAGAACCTGCAATAAAGTTGTAGGCAAGTTCTTCATCGCCGTGAACATCAAGACAAAAATCCATGCCGGTCTCGAGCATCTTTTGCCGTACTAAAAAGACTTCAGGACTATGGGCCATCGTCGGTGTTTGCCATTCACGGTTAAGATTCGCCCCCGTGGCATTGGTTCTTAAATTACCCCTTAGGCTACCATCAGGGTTCATATTGGGCACGATATAGAATACGGCTTTTTTCAGAAGTTCGCGGGCAATCGGGTCTTCAGGATCTAACAGTGAATCAAGCATGCCCTCCATCCACCACTGTGCCATGGTCTCACCGGGATGTTGGCGTGCAATCATCCAACAGACTTTTTTGCCCTCACCTTCTTCACCTATTTTAAGCAGGTCCATATCTTGACCATCACCAGTGTAGCCAAGATGAATATGCTCCGTTAATTCACTGAGCTGTGCATTGGCAATAAGATCGTGATGGCGCTCCATCGAATACGGGGCGAAGTAGGCAAAATAAACACTGTCGCATTCAGGCGTGTGATTGATGGTTAATGAGTGACCATCATAGCTGGTATCAACCCGAAACCAAATCTTGCGATCGTAGGAGGCAACCGCTCGATAATCCTTCCAACCAGCGGCATAAGAAGTTTTACCCGCATTAATTATTTCCATCTGACAACTAATATTCTTAGCACCAGTTAGGCGGAAGTGGAACCATTGATGAAATTCGGATGCATTATCTTGGGGAATGCTTAAAGTGATTTTTCCGTTGGGATTAATGTTTATACATTCAATTTTACCGCTATCGAAATTATGGCTTATTTTCATGAAAACCTAACAAAAATTAGTATAGCGTGAGTGCCCCGCTATTTGAATATTGCGATCATAACAGTTGATTATAGGTTGTACCAGTCGTCAAAATGGCTCAAACAGAACCATGCAATCGGATAAAAATAGTCAGAATTGAATGATCAGTAATGAATACCCTGTTTTTTTCACTGACCATTGTTAGCCCTAATGCCTTTGCCATCCTTAAAGACCTCGCCACAACGTCGCTAGCGTTGACCAGAAACAGTAACAACGGCGCAATAGCGGAGCTCACTGCTGTAAATGAGTATGTTAAGCTATTTTTGACCAGGGCATTATCGAGCGCAGTCGTTATACTCAGATCTCATTTAAATAATGCCCTGAAGCCTCTCAACCGGTGGTGTGAATAACATAGATTGGCACTTTACTCTAAGCTAAGTGTATCTAGCCGCTCACGTAGCAGGCTTGCCCAGAAGCTAATCGCTTTTTTGGTGTATGCCCAGGTTGAATAGGCGTCGATATAAGAAGACGTACCTTCGATTAACCCTTTGTTCCAAACATACTTTTTACCTATCCGCGTTTCTATATAGGCGGCGATCTGCTGACTGGTTTGGCTATCGAGGACTTCAAGCTCTATAGACACTTCGCCCAGAAACGGCGTGCTGCCGGGTTCTCCTTGGGCTACGCCTGCACCTGCTTCACCAAACCAAAGAAACGGCACCACCAGCGATAATACAGAGGCGGAGGGTTGGTTAGGCACAACATCCACCACCGCGATACGCAACCTTAATACATCAGGTCCTGGTTGGTCCACTAACTGATATTTATCTGCAAATGAATCGGCAATAGCTTGATGAAAATAATCGGTTAATTCTTGCAGAGCGACTGGTTCCAAAGTTTTATATTCTGCATCTTCTCTAACCCGAAACTGGATCCGATCGACTAATAGTTTTTTATATTTGACAAATTTAACATCCGGGTCACGGTATCGATAAGTGACTGCATCACCCTCCACCCGTACCAGTTTTGAGTAATCACTGAGAAAGTTTTTTGGCTGGTATCCACCGAGGGGGAAAGCTTTATCATTACTGGTTTGAACAAAGACCGGGGTGTCCCTGGTGTTGGTACAACTGGTTATCGACAAAACAGTGCTGAGCGTAATTAATAGCATTATTGTTTTTTTATACATATTAAGCATATTATTATATTAACCTATATAATCACTAGGGTTTAGTGACCTTACCGAAATGTAGCGGATTGCTCATTCTGCTTTTTTAACAGGCTATAGGCAATATAATATTTAAAGATATTGTTAACATATTGGATAGTTTCTCTGCCCACAATCCTACCAGCGGCTAGTTCTACATTACCATGCCAGACATTGGGGTCCAGTCCCATATCCACGGTTAGCTTACGCACTTTATTAATTCTGGCAGGGCCTGCGTTATAGGCAGCCAGTGAAAAAGCCATCCTATTGATCGCGGTAATTTCGCTGGCATTGAAGTAGCGATCTCTAAGGAACGCGAGATATTTCACCCCCGCATGGATATTATTATCCGCAGTGCTAATATCGGGTATACCCACATTTTTGTCCGCTGCGGTGCTCGGTAATACTTGCATAATACCGATGGCTCCGCGGTGACTTTTCATATTTTGATTGAGGCCAGATTCTTGGAATCCCTGGGCCACTAATGCAAGATGATCATAACCATATTTTTCGCCATACTTTTCAAAAATTTTGATCAACGACCTAAATTTAACCCTATAGTCATCGGATAACGGGTGTTTTATCCATTTAGTGCGTTTGAAATAACGGCTAAACAACATATTGCCAAGATAAGTGCCCTGTTTGACGCTTTTAAGAAAACTTTCAAGACTCGCTTTGAGCTCTGGATTATCTGAGCGAACACCCCAACCTATCTTTGTCCCCTGGGCGACTGCAATGGACTCAATGACCTTAATGTTAGGTAATATTTTTGCCCAGAGCTTGGCCTTATAGTCATCAACCACTGTTATTGTCACCACCCCTGTGTTGACCAGTTCCATGATATCTTCTGAGGAGAGATAAGACTCAGCTTCAATAATTTTTATCGGCGCAATGCCCTGCTCTAAAAACTGTTGATTAACTGCTTTTAGATGGTCCACATAACTACTGCCGCGTAGTACATAAACCTCGCGTTCTGACAAATCCAGCAGCGAGTTAATCGCTGTTTCAGAATTGTGGATAACGACCACTTCGTTGCCAATTATATTTTTACCTTTAACAATGTCTATAAGGGCAGTGCGTTGTGGGGTAGCGGTGAGCATGGCGGCTATAATATCGCCACGACCTGCGATAAGGTCGGGAATCAATCGATCAAAAGTCGTTGGAATATATTGAACTCGAACCCGCTGCGCTTCTTTTTTTACTCCCCTATTCAAGTGTTTTTCAAATTCAGTCATCAAGTCGACTTGAAAACCTATTAGAGCCCCTTGTTTAGAGAAGAAAAAACCAGATCTACCGTAAGTCACCAGTGCCCGAATTTTTTTTCTTTGTTTAATCTCTGGTAAATCACCGGTGGCGTGTTCGCTGACAAATGAGTCAACTATATCCTGTGGTTGCGGATATGCATTGAACGAAAAAAAGAGCCAGAAGGCCAGTATAAAAGCGGGCGTTGGTATGACCAAGGTACTCTTTAAATGCATAGATGAACTCGATTTTTAATCCCTAGCATAGTTTTATTCATCTATATCACAGAGAGTTAATAATTGCGTACTACTTATCATAGTGTACGATGAAAAATTTAAATGACGCTAAACAGACTTTAACTTAAATCGGTACGCTTATCAGTATTAAAGACCCCATGACGGTTTCAACTTTCAACCCCCACCCTCACCCTGAATTAGGCAACATGCGAATAAGTAGTGAATAAGCCTCAAGTGGCATGCTGTATAGAATAGCGGCTAATATTTGCCTTGTTATAACATTGCTCGCTATCTTTACGACACCCTCTGTAGACACTTAAGCTAAAAGAAAAAGAACACTGTGTCCCGCTAAGATACTCAGCAAGCGCAACCTATCCGCTACTTCCAGTGGGGTGGACCTCTGCAGGCAAGATACCAAACATAACTAGCAATACAACATTAATCATTTTAGACTCTGCATTGTTTACCATGTCGTCACAGCTTTGATCAGGTTACACTCAGCTTTCCTCTACCGGGACTTTATTTTTACATCGCACCCTTAAGGTATGACTAAAGCACAAAAGTAGCAGCCTGCTCTCAAACACCTGCAAGGAAGTATAAATGAACAAATTACGGATACTGGTGATGCTGCTTTTAGCCTCCCTAATCGGCTGCTCTGGACATTTAAGACCCAACCAAAATGTTGATACCTTTTATGTTACAGCGGCCTCACCACAATACCCGACTCGCTTATGTGGTGTAACCGCCAAAGGCGAAGCCTGCCTGACCATACAAGATGGCCCCGAAGTATTTAAGGTGTTAAATGGATATTTTTTAGATTGGCTACCGAGCTTAACCTCTAATCAAATAATGATTGCGCAATCCGGACAAAACGCTTACATCCTCCCTACAGTGCTAGGCACTCAATTATTAAAGGCACTCACTGATGACAATGGCCAGCGAGTATTTGAAGAATGGGTAGAGCGCTATCAAGATGACGACCGATTTTTTGACCGTTTATAAGATCCGTTAACTAAGGCAATAGTGCAGCCAATGTGCCACGGCTGCTGCGCTTTTTAAGCCCCTACGAGCAACGACAGTAACCATACCCTTGCAGTCAAATATGCATGGCACCTGCCTATGAATAAACACGCCATTTTAGTCAATGAATACTCTCGTATCATCGGTCGATCCATTCAACAGTGCTCTGCTTTGTCACACCCGTTGCTGATTTCAAGTTGTCAGCCCATTTTTACCCTGATTTATATTACTCATGAGCCATGCCTTATCTTATCAAAACTGATTATCACTTAATGTTGACAGGATAAACCTGACGTTCTCAGTGTTTTTTTACCTTGCATTAATATAACTTTAGTTTTATCTATTAAAGTTGACAGCTTTTATAAAGTTGCTAGTATTCAACACGCTAGCAGGATGCAGTGACTACAGTTTTTAGATCTACTTCTACATTAAGTAATAATAAGGGAAATATTTATTATGGCGTTACACTCTAAAAATGATATTCGACATGAGCTTATAGATCCAATTTATGGCTCATCCGATCTTTCAAAAGCCCTCCCCAAGTACAAATTCCCTCAAGATGAACAGTCACCAGATCATGTTTTCACCTTGGTCCGCGATGAACTGATGTTGGATGGTAATGCACGTCAAAATTTGGCAACGTTCTGCCAAACTTGGGAGGAACCTCAAGTCCATGAACTCATGGATCTGTGTATCGACAAGAATATGATCGACAAGGATGAATATCCACAGTCAGCAGAAATTGAAGCGCGTTGTGTCCATATGCTGGCAGATCTGTGGAACTCACCTGATGCCGCCAATACGCAAGGTTGCTCTACTACAGGTTCTAGCGAAGCGGCGATGCTGGGTGGCATGGCCATGAAGTGGCGCTGGCGGGACAAGATGAAAGCCCAGGGAAAGCCGACCGACAAACCGAATATAATTACCGGGCCAGTGCAAATTTGCTGGCACAAATTTGCTCGCTATTGGGATGTTGAAATCCGTGAGATCCCAATGGATGAGGATCGCCTGCTGATGACGCCTGAAGAAGTGCTCAAGCTTTGCGATGAGAATACCATTGGCGTAGTACCCACTCTCGGTGTCACCTTCACTTGCGACTATGAGCCGGTGAAAGCAGTGGCCGATGCACTTGATAAATTACAGGAGCAGACCGGACTCGATATTCCGATGCATATTGATGGAGCCAGCGGTGGTTTTCTTGCACCATTTTGTGTCCCAGAGCTAGAATGGGATTTCCGTATTCCACGGGTTAAGTCAATCAATGCATCCGGTCATAAATTTGGCCTATCCCCACTTGGTGTCGGATGGGTCATTTGGCGTGACGCGCAAGACCTCCCAGAAGATCTAATCTTTAAGGTTAACTATTTGGGTGGCGAGATGTCTACTTTCGCCTTGAATTTCTCACGCCCTGGTGGGCAGATTATCGCACAGTATTACAATTTCCTACGCCTGGGCAAAGAAGGTTATCGTAAAGTACATATGGCCTGTTATGAAACAGCACAATATCTGGCTGATGAAATCGGTAACATGGGGCCCTTTGAAATCATGTATGGAGGCGATCCAAAAACCGGTATTCCAGGCTTGTGTTGGAAAATGAAGGATGGCTTTGAAACACGTGGCTACACCCTCTATGATTTGGCTGATCGACTGCGCAGTCGGGGCTGGCAAGTACCGGCCTATTCACTACCGGACAATTGTAACGACCTCGTTATCCAGAGAATTTTAGTACGCCAAGGCGTTAGTATGGATTTGGCTGCACTGCTCATAGAAGACATCAAACGCTGTCTGGATTACTTTAATAAACACCCTATCACTACTCCTCTGAATGATGAAGAAGGGCGTAGTTTCAGTCATTAAAAAAAATGCCCGGCTACAACGCCGGGCAATCACACTCCAGTAGAAACACCCTATATCAGTTTTGATAATAATGGAGTGGGAAATTGCTCATACATAAAAAACCAGAGATTATTTTTATGCTGAATAAACGTTCACAATACCGCTGTTCAAAAATCATTACCAAAGTTGGCACTCTGCTCGCATTGTTGTTCGCCTCTGGCGTTGTTTTCGCTGCAGATGCCGAACATCTAAGCGGTGGAATTTTGGAGATATTTGAACCTGTGGTCAAATCCGGGTTGCACGGTTTCTTTGAGCTGCTCGACAAACAACCCATTGTATTTCTACTGCTGGCCATGGCCCTCGGCTATCCACTGGGTAAACTTTCACTGAAAGGGGTGAGTTTAGGCCCCACGGCTGGCACATTGGTGGTGGGACTAGCGTTTTCAATAGCCGCTTCAGCTGGTTTTGGCATCACCTACGCTATCCCCGGCATCCTGTCATCAGTCTTTTTATTATTGTTCATGTACGCCCTTGGTTTGAAGGTTGGCCCACAGTTTTTCGCCGGTCTTAAAAGTGGTGGTTTGACCTTTGTTGCGCTGGCGATCATTGTCTGGTCACTCAATTGGCTGATTGTTTTCTTTGGAGTAAAATTAACCGGCCTCGCGCCAGGTTATGCCGCGGGCATTTTATCGGGTAGTTATACCGTTACCGCGGTCATGGGTGTGGCAGGATCGGCTATCCAAAGTGGTGCCTATGTACCACCACCAGGCATGACCGCCGAACAGGTCAGCGCAAATATGGCCGCAGGTTATGCGATCAGTTATGTTATATCGACCATCGGTATTATCCTGCTGATCAAATACCTGCCCCAGATGTTTGGGCGTGATCCAATCGCCGATGCAAAACAAGCTGAAAAAGACATGAGCGGTGGAGCAACGGAGTTGGTACCCGGTGTGTCAGGATCGCTTAATATTGGTTTCTCAGCCATGGATATTCGTGCTTACAAGTTGCAACATGAAGCCCTGATTGGAAAGACCGTTGGGCAGCTGTTTGACATGTATCCAAATGCCCCCATCTTACGGATTGTAAGGGGTAGTCAAGTAATAGAACCCGCTGAAAACCCAACGTTAGAGAGAGACGATATTATTGCCGTGCGCGCTGATATTCACGCACTCATTCTCAATGGCACTGATGTGGTTGGGCCAGAAGTAAATGATGCCATAGCACGCAACATTGAACTTGAGGCAGCTGATATACGGGTGGGTATCCCGGGAATATCAGGCAAGACTCTGCAAGCACTCACCAAAGAGTTTGGTTACGGTATCCAAGTTAAAGGCATCTTTCGCCAAGGTGTACAAATTACCGCGCTACCACAAACAGTGATTCAATTTGGCGATGTCATTCGGGTCATCGGGCCTGACTGGTGTGTGCAAAAAGCCGCTAAGGGGCTTGGAGGACGCGCACTGCTGGATACCGGAACCACGGAAGTCATGTGGTTGTCGATTGCCATGCTCGTGGGTTATTTGGTTGGTTTGCTCAGCTTTAATGTCAGTGGTATCCCCTTCGCCCTGGGAAGTTCAGCAGGTTGTCTACTTGCCGGTATCTTCGTCAGTTACTTCCGTAGTCGCAACCCAGAGTTTGGTGGACCGGTGAGCGAAGGTGCGCGAAGCTTCTTACAAGACATCGGCTTGAACATGTTTATTGCTGTACTCGCGGCGAACGTCGGATCAAAGGTTATCTCTTCTTTTCACGGCAGTACTGTGATCTGGGTGGCCCTGATTGGTTTTGTTGCAGCATTATTGCCAGTCGTGGTTGCCTTCGTGATCGGGATAAAAGTATTCAAATTAAACTCCGTTATCTGTGATGGCGCCTGTACAGGTGCACGCAATAGTACGCCAGGATTGAACGCAATTAACGATCAATCTAAGAGTTCAATTGCCGCATCACCCTACCCAGTCACTTATGCCCTCACCACGGTATTAGTGCTGATCGGTGGCTACCTGATACAAATCTTGTCGTAGTTTCCTCCAAGAGCCATACTAATAGCAGGATAGCATGCAGTTGGTTTGATATTTATCGAATCAACTGTATGCCCCCTGTTTTCTAGGGGCGCTATTTTTCGACAACGCCGTACTTAAACCGCTCCTTCTATTAGCTGTTAAGGGATTAATAATCGTTCTTATAAAAAGGCATATCTTGCAGCGAATCTGCTGTGCATGAGCATAAGTCAGATGCATCTCTGTCTTTAATTATTAATAATTGATAGACCGGTCTTTAAGCAAGTAACTTGACACTCCCTAGAATAACACTAATATTATCAACTTCATTTCTGGCAAATAGCATTTTTTTGCTCAACGGTTAATAAATTAAAGCTGCTTCCCGATTATTCATAAATAGCCATTCACCGACGGTGATTGGTCATGTTATAAACGACGATTAGAGAGGCTCTTGATCATGGTTTTCCTTACTTGGACGGAATAAAATATCCTACCACTGCGCTTAGAACACCTCGGAAGACCCAATATTTCTACCGCGGAATATACAAACCCCCAGTGGCAAACTTCACCGTTAGGGTTGACCAACTATATTTATCTAAGGAACAGCTGCGTGCCCTTTAAAAGCAATTTATTATCTCCAGCCCTTTATCTATTACTGTTTATTAGTGCTGGCTTATTTTCAACAGTAACCTCAGCTGAAGCCTCTAGCAGTGAATGGGAGTTCGAACTAACCCCATATCTGTGGGCCACGGGATTTGAGAGCCATACCATTGCTGATAATTCTAGTAGTTCGAGCGACAGTGATTATTCTTATTTTGCAGTAGACCACCTAGATGCCGTTGCATCCTTTGCCTTAGAGGCAAGAAAAGGACGTTGGTCCATGCTGTTTGATGGGTTTTATGCCAAATACTCCGATAGTCAACAAAGCCGTTTTTTGGATAAAAGTTTAGCGCTCAAGTTAGGTTTTATTGAGGTTGGTGCTGGTTATCAAATTATTCAAGATAAAGATATATCGGTCATCTTTGGCGCGCGGTCTATTTATACTGATAGCACTTTTGAGATAACACCAGGACCTAAGGTTACTCTAAGAAAAACCTGGCTCGATCCATTTATCGGGCTAAAGGGAACATTGCCAGTAACAGATTCTTGGTCTATCTCTATGCGAGGTGATATTGGTGGTAAGAATGATGCCGATTATGTGCTTAATACCCTCTTATCTGCCGACTACAAAATAACCGACGCTATTAAAGTAAAACTTGGTTATCGCTATATGAAGATGAAATTAAAACAAAATAAACTAGTACAAGACATTAGTTTAAGTGGTGTACAGCTAGGACTTGGCATCAGTTTTTAAACAGCAGCCTCAACCTTCGACTGAAAATAATCTCTATTTAAAGAAGATTGTAAATCCGCTCAATGGGCTAAAAACGTTGCGAATTTAACCTTCACTCAACAGACATAGAGTCTTATTAATAATTGACAGATATTGTTAACTAAAGACAATGAACATTTTACAAAGGTGGCGCCAGATACATTCATGGCGACCCTTTAACGCACTTTTATACACTTAAGGATATAATGGGCAATAACAATAAGTCTCTTGGTCTTCAGCTATATGACATGACCTGGCCGATGTTAATCGGTTTACTAGCGATGATGAGCTATCAATTAGTGGATAGCGCCTTTATCGGCCAACTCGGTGCCAAACCTCTAGCAGTGGTAGGTTATACAATTGCTGTTCACCAACTTATTATTGGCGTCCAAGTAGGTTTGGGAATTGCCGCGACCACGCTAATATCCACGGCGATTGGTGCAAAAAATACTCAGCATGCTAAAGAACTGGCCGCTTTAGTGATTGGCACCGGATTTGTGCTTATTTTGCTACTCACCTTAACGATAGGTATTAATCAGCAGTTGATCACCCAACTGCTAGGTGCCAATACTTCTTTATTGCCGATTGTTGCCGCCTATTGGACGCCTTGGTTAATCAGTAGCCTGTTAGGTGCCATGCTCTACTTTGGTTACAGCATTTACCGAGCGCAAGGCAAAACTTATTTACCAGGTATGGTGATGGTACTTACCAGCGTTATTAATGTGTTGTTAGATCCGCTGTTTATTTTTACCTTTAAATGGGGAATTGCAGGCGCCGCTTGGGCCACAGTAGTCGCGTTCAGCATTGGTTGTAGCATCATTTACCTCAATATTTACAAAAATAATATGTTGGCATTACCTAAATACCTAGCGGCGGCAAAAGCGGGTATTTATAAACTATTTTCGTTTATGACGCCTTCGATGTTATCCCAGTTTGCACCGCCTGTAACCGCCTTGTTCGCCACAGTGTTAGTCTCTAGTTTTGGCGAAAAAGTCATCGCTGCATGGGGTCTAGGTTATCGCCTAGAATTTTTCTCCATCATGATTATATTGGCAATGACCATGTCTCTACCGGCGATGATCGGTAAACTAAAAGGCAGCGGCGACTTTGTGAAAATCGACCAATTAGTCAAAATGGCGATTAGTTTCATCATTGTCTGGCAATTAGTGATTGCCATTATTTTATGGTTTACGGGTCGCCCTATCGCCTCTTTGCTAACCAATGACAATGATATTATTTCGATTTTACAAGACTACTTCTACTTTATGCCAATCAGCTATATGCCTCTGGGAGTATGCATGATTATGGTTTCATCTTGTAATGCCATTGGGGTACCCACTCAGGCACTGCTTATTTCACTGGTGCGGCTATTTGTCTGTTATTTACCACTGCTATGGATAGGTTCACAATTAGCCGGAACTACCGGCTTATTTATTGGCGGCAGTCTGGGAAATTTTGCGGCGGGCATTATGAGTTGGTTTATCTACCGCAAAAATATGCAGAAATTGCTCGAGGATCATAAAAGTCTTGAGTCTTGAGTCTTGAGTCTTGAGTCTTGAGTCTTG
>JABSRA010000004.1:14329-20032 GCA_013215445.1 Oceanospirillaceae bacterium | reverse complement strand
GGACCGCGCTTTGAGTGGACTAAGTGGTGGTGTGGGCATTTTTGAAGGGATGCCCTATCAAGTAGAGATAGGGGAGGGAGCAGATGTTTCTATTTTTGACATGACCATTAATTTTACAAAGGACTGTATTTTGGTGGGGGAATGCGGAATCGAAGTTGATGCACAGGTTAGGCAGGGCGCGGATTGGCTCAACGACAGAGCTGATGGAGTAACATTTCGCTATCTTTACGACCAAGGTACGATAACAGACAATGACTTTGTTGATGTGCCCTACGTGATTAATTACGTGCCCGATGGCATACAGCTAATGATAATAGGACTTTCCTTGTTTGCGGTAACAAAAGAACTGCTAGAGCTTACTCAGTCCATCGCTGAGCGTGTAGCGGATATAACCGATGCTGCTACGCCTGTTATTGGGGTTGGAGTGGGGGCTGGCGCCGTAGCCGTGACGGCATGGGACATTGGTAACATCATATTGGCTGTGTTAAAATTAGCTGCTCAGATTGCTTATGCTGCTTTTATGATTATTGCCATAGTTGATTTAATGAATCAGCTTTTTGAGCAGCTTATGCCACGTCTCAGGTACCATAAAGGCATACCAATACGATTGTTTTTTGAGCGGTTTTGTGATTACTTTGGGCTAACCCTTCAATCAACACTCCTAGACGCCCTAGACCAATCGTCCAACAAATGGTGCTACATACCACCAAAAAACAACAAAGGCGGCGACAGGCCGACAGGAGCGCCCAATACATGGAAGGAGACAGGCTTGCCGCTTGCTAATTCTGCATTAGATACGCCAGCAGGAGTGATACGAGTGTTCAAGGAAATGTTTAATGCAGACTTTTTGATCGACAATGGCATTTTTCGATTTGAACGCAAGGACCAATTTAAGATAGCGAGCCCTTGGGTAATACCCGATACCTTTACCGATCAAGAAGAATGGCGCGATTACTCAGGATTCAATACGGATGAAATCCGATCCAATTACAACATTGTGTATTCTACCGATTTGCAAGATCAAAATACACTAGACAACATTGAAGGTTTTTCATTTCAAGCTCAATTCTCTCCAATGCAAACAGGCAATCAAGACTTGGTGTCTTTGGGAGGTTTAGAGCAAGTTTTGATTCCTTTTAGCATGGGGGTTAGAAAAGATGGGTTAACAGACGTTGAAGTGGCGCTTAGGGCACTTGCTACGCTAGCGGATTCGTTAACGGGCCAATTAGGTAGCTCTTCGGGTTTGGCCGCGCAAATCAACAGCAGAATAGGAAGCTTGCTACTTTCTGATCATTTTACCTCTATTGGCAAATTGGTCGTTTTATCCGGTAGTAAACTTGCCAAGGGTCAGCGATCTTTGCTGTCCACTAAAAAGCTTTGGGATGATTACCACTTTATCAATTCATTTGCTCCGATCAATGGTACTCATAATCAGTATTGGACTTACAAAGATCAAGTTATACCATTTTGCTATTCCGATTTCAAAACGCTTGAACAAACCAATCAAGTCACCATTCAAAGTGGCGAATTAGCAGAAGTAGAACGCATTGTTTGGGATCAAGAAAAAGGGACCGCTACTATTGACTATAGAGTAAATCGGCTTTACACGAACAATTTAAAAGTAGAGTATTTATGAGAAAAATAAACGAGCAGTTGCAAAAATTGCAACAACTGGCAGATCAATACAAGGGATTGCAAGATGCCAGCATGGAAGCGGCCCAAGAAGCCATATCCGTTGCCTCTAAAAATGCAACTTCAAAAGACATTCCGCATATTCAGTCAGTACAATTGCTACTTTCAAAAATTGGCAAGATGCCGCCGAAGAAATCCTTGAAGGAAATTGGAAAACTGACTCAGCGGATCACCAAAGCTTATAAATAATGAGCGTATTAGTTACAAATAGAGAGTACACACCCATAGAAAGGCGCTTGGACCGCAATATAACGTGGCTACTTGGAAATGTAGGCACGTGGCAAAAGCTACGTTTGCAAATTGAAGTAGGGGCCTTCATTGAATTCAGCTTGTCCAATACACTGAATATGGAGGAGCCTAACCGATTTATACTTAATAATGGGGAAGATTGGAGGGAAAACGGATTTGAGGTGGGTGATAATTTTGTGATGTATTGGGAGATTTACAACATACCATCACAGTCCACTACGGCATACAATGTTACGGGTACAATAGTATCTATCCAGGGGAGTGAAATGCTGTCTAATAACACAACCCTGGGTGCTGGCGCTCAGGTTTCCAGTATTTTCCCAACGCAATTAGGGGAAGATAAAATTCAAAACGTTTTCATTGCTGCAGACAAAAGGCCAGACTCTTTGTTTTTTAGGTATGGGCACATGAAAAACTCAGAAATCAGGGCTAATAATTTGCGATCTTTGATTGATGGCACTTACACTGATTTCATTGCCGAAGGATTAAGTAGCCTAACAATTGGCAGCTTGGTCAATTTTACGCCACTGGGTAAGCAAAGCGGCATGAGCATAGCGAGGTCAACCATCACCTACATTGGTAGCACATCAGGTGGTGTTCCTGCCTATCCTTATGCTAAGTACCGATATTTAATAGAGTTGGTTTTCATGCCATCCGTGTTTTTTGAGGACTTAAACAACTTTGTCAATGATATCGCCCCAGAAGCTTTGCTAAACGCGGAAAGTTTGGCAGACAACTATTTCATTCAGGCCTTCCCGACTCAGAACAACCCTAATGTATTTATGGTCAACGACCTGAACGACACCGCTCAAGAGGGTAACGTTGGCTGGTTTAATGAAAATTACAACGGGTTCCCGCAACCTCATAGTGTGAGTTTAGTAGAATATAGGACGCCATCAAACAATATTACCCCACAACTAGACTATGCTGGACCAACATTGCTTACAGCGGTAGTGGATGGCGTACAAAACCTATCTAACGCTACTAAATGTACTTTTGGGTTTATGTTGGTTCCCACGGATGAAGAGGATTACAAGATAAAAGATGCCCCGTTCTATCAAAATGTCAAAATGAACACAGGCGGTAGGATTGATTTTTTTGGGGATGTGTTTACTGTTGGAACGCCCATTGCAGGGCCTCGACAGGGCTATTCAAACGACGATGCTCGCATGGATGTGCAAAACATTGCATTTACCCAGACAGGAGCCAATCAAATTACGTTCACTTGTGAATTTATGCCCAATGCAGACTTTGAGAATCAACTAGGTGCATTAGGTTTAGATGAGCGCAATTATATTATTTGGGTAGGCGTGGGGGACCAAACGCTACTTGCCAATGCCTCTGATCGAACAAACCTTTTGCTTGACTTTGGTCAAATGGATACTTATGTGGAGCCCATAGGTGCATGGGACGGCATGGCTATAGAGTTACTATCTCACGTAGATTCCAATATGGCAACGCCTAATCCATGCGGTGTCGATTTATTCATAGAAGACGACTTGAGAGCCAAAATTGAATTCCAAGTTGACACGGCAATAGATCCTAGTATTCCGATTCCCACAGGGCTAAGGTTTGGTATTCAATTAGAGCGCCTTTCCGATGGTTTTGCTTTTGAGCTGGATGATTATAGCGTAGGGTTGACAGACTATCCCAATCCAACTCAGTACGCCTTCTCAGGGCAAAGAGATTACCAATTGGGTATAGGCAACCCCAATGATGAAGTAAGCGTAAATTACTATCCTGCATTGGACTCAGGTGCAAAAAAGGGGGTTCAATCTTTCTTTGGCTTTATGATTCGATGGGAGGATTGGTTGGCTCTGCGAAATGTGCCGCTGGATGTACGCAATGTGTTTTATGACAACTCACTTCCATCTAATGGACTTAGCAACGATTGGTATAGATACTTGCAAACATCGGGCTGGCAATTAAGCTTATTTGTGCATGTGGATGCGCAGCTCAATAACAGGGCAGTACGCTACATCAATACTCTGCCAATTGGATTCAAAGACTATGATTCCAATTTTTCTATTACGCCAACAATCACCTACAAAGTAGCATCAACAGGAGTCGTCATAAGCGGGGGCATTGACCCAATTACCAGCGATCCGTTGGGTGTAATTTTATCGGATGAAAAGATTCAGATTGAGATTGAATATGAACGTTCTACAGGCGTATGGGCAAACGTCTCTGAAATTTATAGCTTAACAAGCATTGAAATAAAAGATGGCGCTGGTCGGCCTCAATATCAGCAGATATCTACCGAGTTTGCTGCTCAATCATCTAATCCACTTGAATCAAATCTACTCAATAATCGCTTAGAGATTGTTTTGGTGTCTCCTGTTTTAGTGCGAACCATTTGTTTGGTAAATCCGAGCAAACTAGGAGTAGCAACACAATACAAAGTCACTGGTCGAATCGGCTGCAAAACTGCTTAGTATGTTTAATTATGACCTTATATCTTGCGATCCAAGTTCTTACCCTAGCATAATTTGCCGATCATGGGACTCTAGGCACCCTCTAGAGGGGAGTATAGTGTATTTGCTAGCCGGGAATAATCCTTTTCAAACTTATGACCTTGTGTACTTGGGAGAAAATGCATGTCTATCCCAAGGCTATGTACCCAAGGTTGACTTTGCAACTTTTGACAATTGTAGCCCTAGTTTTGGATACGGTTTCAAATATGCAAATTGCAAAACAGGTGAGGAAATCACCTTTGCTTTTTCTGTGCAAGATCCTACGAATCAGGTCTTGAGAAAAGAAGGTGATTGCGATTGTTGGCAATACGTTGGAGAAGATAACAATGCAGACGAATTGATCAGTAATTATGTCGAATACTCCACCTGTGTAGAATGTATAGACGCCGCTGCCATTGAGTTGTGCGCAAGTGGTGAGCGAACCATAGGATATGCTATTCGCGCTCAGTTGCCCTCTGCCCCGCCAGAAGACAAAGGCTTTGACGAATGTTGCTTTGAAAACAAAGTACTTGCTGATCTGTCCGACGCCGATCCCTACAAAAACGACTTTACAGGATATTATCATTTTAGACCCTCTAACAACTCAACATGCGTTTTCAAGTTGGTAAGAAAATCCGACGGATCAGAAACAACTTTAAATGACGACACCTATGGCACGTTCCTAGATTTTGGAGGTCCCGATAATGCTGATTTGAGCTACATCATAGTAGACTGGCGTGCGGTGCTTTCAGCTTTTGGACAAGGGTATTATCAGGTAAAAAAGGAAGTCAGTACCGTTGGCATCTCTCAAGATTTCTATTATAGTACAGTTAGACTACTTCCTTTTAGCAACGCCAATGCAGATAATACGGTCCGCATAGACTGTACGCAAGACGGGCGGTTGCTACGTATAGGCGACTTTTCCAACACTGGATTTAAAACATCTCAGCGTTTTATGGGCTTTTTTGGCAGGCCAAGATATGAGTACGAACAAAACAATGTTTCCAAGCGCTCTTACAAGGTTGAGCAAGCGTCTATGTCTGTAGACAAGCAGTATTTGTTTACTGGTCAATTATTGCCTGATTGCATATTGGATGAGCTAATGGAATTCACCCTTTTGGGCAATGAGTTGTTTGTAAGCGATTACAACACGAATAATCCTAGCTATAGTTTTCAGGTCTATCCTGTTGAGTTAACGTCAACTCAGGAACCAGAATACTACACAACAAGCCGAGGGGCTACCATAGAAATCACATTATCAGACCGATTTAAAGATAATCGCAAGTATAATTGCTAATTGTTTGATAGA
>JABSRA010000004.1:0-14229 GCA_013215445.1 Oceanospirillaceae bacterium | reverse complement strand
GCACTGCATTGATATTGCTTTAACGATGTCGTCTAAAGTGACCACTCTTGTGGAGCTGATTAAAAACTAGTCGCTTTCCTTCTTTGGATGTCTTGTAATTTATCTGTTTTTACTCCACAGCATCGCTGTCAAAAGCGGTGCTGTGTTATTTTACCAATACAATGAAAAAGTACAGAAAGAAACCAGTTGTTATAGATGCCATGCTTTGGGATGGAACCCAGGAGTGTTATGACACTTTAACCAGTCAAAGCAATCGAGAGATTCGCCTTGAGGGCAAAGCATTGGTCATTAAAACACTAGAGGGCGAAATGCGAGCACCTGTAGGTCATTACATCATCAAAGGAATCAAGGGCGAATTTTACCCTTGTGATCCTGAAATTTTCGCGCAAACTTATGAGTCAGTTGATTAAAGAAGGCAGCGCAGGCCAAGACGTACGCGATCTGCAGCGTAAATTAAACACAGTATTGGGCTTAGGCCTCACTATTGATGGTCAATTTGGCCCTGCCACAACGCGCGCTGTGCGCATGTATCAGACCAGCATCGACGAATTAGTCGTTGATGGCATCGTTGGACCTCAGACCATGGCCTCGATCAATCGTGTGTATGCGCAAAAGGCTGATCAATACCAAGGCTTGGGCAATGGTCAGTTTGTGATCTTTGTCGATGCTGGGCACGGTGGGATGGACGCACAGGGGCGATACGTGACGGCTGGTAAGCGATACTACCACGAGGGCATTGGAGATTACTACGAGGGTGTGAAGAACCGAGAGTTCGCAGAGCGCTTTATTCGTGCGTGTACGGACTTGAACATCCCATGTATCCGAACCTATCACCCGTGGAGAGACACCAAGCTCAGCAAGCGTGTGGCAACGGTAGAGGATTGGTTGAAACAAGGCTTTAGCGGGTATCTACACTCGTTCCACTCGGATGCCGTTCCTTCTGACTACTCGGACGAGCTCAGGGAGCGCACGCAGGGTGCTACCGTCTACACGATAGGCCCGGAGTTTTCCCGAATGATTGCCAAGGAGCACATGCGCAACATTCGCTCGGCGACCAACTCAGAGTGGACTTACCGAGGCGTAAAAGATGGCAACTTCCAATTGCTGCGCGATACCGATACGGGCGAATGGGAGTTCTTTGGTGCCATCTTAGAGGAGTGGGGATTTCACACCAGCAAGGCCGATGTGTCCAAGTATCTTCTCAATTCAAAGGGGGATGAAATGCGACTACATGCGGCAGTAGAGACGGCACTTTCGATTTATGAATTATGGAAAAACCAAAGACAAGATGGAGTATAATAAATTTGAATCGGACTTTCTACAAGTGACGCTACACGCGATTGTATTTGATGGAAGCATCCAAAAGGAAGTATCTAAGACGTTCAAGAAAATACACAAGGTCGTAGGCGATCATAACATAAGCCGTCAGGATCTAATCGATAGCCGAGGGTACACTATAAGTAATCGCTTTGACCAGCAGATGATTCTTATCAACATTGATAAGGGCATGCATGAGCAATATGGCGCATACTCCATACTCAAGACACTTCACCATGAGTGCAATCACTTCATGTGGAATGAGCTACAATGTATATCTAGCACACCAACTTACCACAATGAGTTTGAGATGAGGCTGAGCGATTGGGCGTTTCTCAAAATCACCAGCATGGATTACTTTCAAGGGCTTTTGAAAAAGAAAAGTCAGACAACAGATGCTGTCTGACTCCACTTGTAGTTCATTATGAATGAATCGGAGTAGAAGCTAGTTCCACTTAGGGTTAGCTTGCTCAACCTTCATGTCAATGCCCATTGGTGCAGTTCGCCTATAGTAGCGCTCTCTAGTGGCCTCCGAATCCTTCATTAGGCCGCAGACCTTGTTCTCGATCAAATACACATAGTCCACTCGCACCAGTCGCATACAATTGGCATGCGTCCGCTCTGGTAGATTGCCATTTCTAAGGATAGCCTGCTTAATCGCTCTACAAACATTGATGACAAATTCCCGAAGCTTTGCCGCCTCATTTGCACTTTCCGTCCTAGGTGTGAATTCGAAGCCTTGAGTAGCTTGCTCACTCAGTGCACACACCCACATAAATACCTGTGTGTATGTGGGCACATCCATTCCCTCAGCTACATGCACGCCCTGCAATCCAATCTCGCAATACTCTGACCAGTGGTAACTAAAACAGGTCTGAGAAAGTAGCGTGTTCGCGATTAATCGACCTTGCTCAAGGCCTTGAGTAGCGTGCAACAATGCTATGGTCATTAAATCGACCAATTCCTTTTTATCCTTTAAATCTTTCATGACTACTTGTTTTACACCAAAATAAAAGCCGCATGACACGGTATGGTTCTCCACTTCACCATAAAGGCAACCATGGGCAGATCAGACTCAATGCCATCCGCGCTAGTGGTAAAATTCGCACCATTGGTCACATTCGTAACCTTGGCGCCGTAATGCATTTTCGCGATAAAACCCTGTGTGCCTTGGTAATCATAGCACCCCCTTGCGCCCTTGATGTAGAGCTTGCCATTGTTGTCGCGTATGACCAGAACCAAAGATCTGTTTTTGAGCATTTCAACATCCATTTGTCTAAGGATGTGGAACGGAGCGCCCGAATACTCGTTTAGTAAATCCTTGGTTTTTGCTTCTAGCTCTGGGGGAATATTGCGGATTCTGTCCTGGATAAGACCTTTGTAAAGCTTGCGTCCAAATTTGTCCAGCACTTGAAAGGGCATGCCTCCGTCCTTGCTGTTGATGCGATATTGACCATCTATCAAGTCCACAGTCAAAGACTTGTTTGGCCTACCTACTATCGCCTGTGGTTGCCCTTGCTTGTTGAGCATGTAAATGTCAACGCTAGAGCCAATCATTGCCCTGAGTGCGGTAGAGTTGCTATCATCAAGCAAGCGCTTGATGAGGTCTTCCGATTTGCCGCTAAGGCAGTCTTTTACTCTTTCTATTGAAATTACTGTTTTGTTGGTTGATATTTCTGATGCCATGATATTTTTGAATTAGTTGTCGAGAAAAAGCCAACGGAGTAGCGCGGTTTTGTGAATCACTACCTTTAATAGATGAATCCGCACTGGACTCCGTTGGTATTACAATTATTTTCAGGGGTAGGGGTTTATTTTCTGATCGTGAATTACTTGTGTAAAAATCTCAATTGTTTATTTTGCCCATAATTTATATTATGTAAATTACGTCAATGTTTTACACCTTGTGAAACAGATGTTTGTATTAATCCTGTATCCTTCTTATTGGTATTTGACTTTCTTTGTTGTCTTGGTAATGTTGTTTCAGGGTGTGGTCAATCAGTAGAGTCTACCATTGGGGTAGTTCTCGAATCTGCAAGTCCTTTAGAATCTCTTTTGCCTTTTGCTGGTTGCTTCGGCATAGCAATTCTTACACCCCGCATGGACCTTGGCGCGATCTTCTAGGGTTAGCTCTTTGAGCTTATATAATGCTGAGTAGTCAATCATTAATCGTTGGATTTATTGGTAGAACGTGGCGTGCCATTTGATAGTGCTCTTCACCGAGCTTGTTTTGTCCGTTTTGATTTTCCATTCCTCTTTTCCTTTTTAGTCTGATTAATACGAGCCATCCGAGCGCTATGCTCCAAAGCTCCTTTGATATATTCCATCGCCCCATCGCTAAGACTGCTGAGCAATTCCAAGCCTACAGGTTGGAGTACGTGAATACCTGAGACAAGCAGTATCTTGCTCCATAGCTCAGAGTGGATGATTTTGTTCTTTTCCTTATATGCCTGCTTGGCGACGTACACAACATGACCGCGCAGTATTGGCTGTAGCGGATCGTATGGTGGTAGTGGTGTTTTAGGCATGGCTAATACTTTTCTAATTGAAACACAATCCCACTTCTAACGCTAGCAGGATCACCCCATCGGGCTTTGCTGTAGAAGCGTTCAAACTTCATGTTGGCACTAAGTCCGTTCTCAGTGACTTTGATGCGGATAGGCACCTCAGTACATGCCACAGTATCCATTATGCCGATCACTACGCTGTCCTTTGTTATCTGCTCCTTTCTTGTGATGCCGTCAATGCATCCGTGGTAAATAATGTTGTAGTAGTTGTCTTGCCATGCCACAACAATGTCGTGACGCTTCATCCAGTCCTTGGTAGGCTTATCAAAATACCTTGTAATGTTGGTCAAAGTCTTCCCATCCAAAGCCTTAGCAACCTTCTGGACGGCATCGGCTTTTTCTGTGGCGTGGATGTGTCTGATATGTTCACTCATGATTTGTCTATGGTTAATTCGTCAAATAGGGTAGGTGTCTTAGTGTGCTTTTGCTGCTTTCTTTTCTTAGGCAGATTAATAGAGTTAAGTAATTTTTTCAACTCTTTTATATAAGCACTTTTGTCCCAACCCTCTATTTCGCAAACAGTTAAATCAAACATTATCTCCTTTAGTATTTGCTCCTGAAACTTTTTTCTTGCTAGGTGATTGACTGTTTTAGCAGGGAAAGGCATCAAAGTGCTTGGATCTTCTTTTGCTGTTTCGACTGCCTTGAGACTGAGAACGGGACTGATTGAGCTTTTAGTTTGTTTAGCTTCAATCCTAAGCAATGCCCTTTTTTGCCCATTCAGGACGCTTTTCCCGTTTGTGATAAAAACAGTATGTGCCAAGGGTGCTCTCCCCACAGTCTTGTCAACATGCCAACCGATAGGCATCTCTTCTACCACTTCCCATTCCATGTATTCTTCCTCACTCATAATTCTTCATTATCGCGTCCAAGATCGCGCTGGTCGCTGTGTTGTCGTTTTGCGTTTATCATGGTTGGTTATTTGAATGAGTCTATAACGTCTGACTCGTCTAGTGGAAAGTCATTCCAATTTCCCAGCTGATCGCTAAGGGCTCTGCATGAATCAATAAGGCAACTTATATAAGCCATGTAAGCTGATGAAATGTCATTGATCTCAACGTATGACTTGTGTCTTAGTGCTTTAGAGTTTTGGCCGTGCCATTTAGCCACCTGCTCTAAATTTTCCGAGGAATTGTACAGATTCAATAGCTTTCGCTTTAGGTAATTTCGGCATTGAGGGTGGTATTGGTGCATTGCTTCAAACAACACATAGGCAAGGTGTGGCTTTTCTTGCTCGTGTATTGCACTGATCACAAAAGGCGTGGCCAAGCGAATAAAGTCAAGCCCCTGCCCAACGCAAAGCTGTTCAGCCAATGCAATGTTCTCTTGTTCGCCCGTTTTAATAAGCTGCTTTATTTCGTTGATATACTCACTCATAATTCTTCATTATCCCGTCCAAGATCGCGCTGGATCATTTGGAGCGGGGCGCTTTAAAATCCATAGTTCTATTGATTTGGTGCCCATTCATGTTTTGCTTTCCAGTCGCTACCATCTGACAATGGCTGTCCTTTCAATTTGCCAATGATTCGATTTGCCTCAAGCCAATAAGGGGCAGCGTGCTCTTTGACCCAGAACTTCAAGTTGTTGTTTTTGAACCAAAGCACCTTGAAAAAGGTAGTGTCTATACCTTGAGGATGCTTACCTCTAGGTGGGAAGCCATCGTTAATGGCGTCCACTACAGTGGTCACTACTGGTTTAATATCTTCATAGCGCATACCAGACAGCAGACAAAGCATTTTATCAATGCTATCTAAGTCGTCTCTTTTCGTGTATTTTATACTGTACTTTGAATAGCCCTTCTCTAGGCACCAAGAAACAATAAACTTGGAATCCATTCTGAATTGACGGTTGTGACGATATTCTTTTCCGTATCCATTGGCGTGGAGGGTCAAGTAGTCAAATGCCTGCTTGACCGTATCCTCAATGAGCTTTGGTCGCATGTTGAGCACTGCCCAAAACAGATTCTCAATGTTTTTCAAGGTAAACGCCAGCCCAGCGTGCCCGTCAGTAAAGGCTTTGGTGATGTCATCACGCACAGATTTGGTCATGTACGCGCTGTGGGTGCATCGGTCCAAAAGATTCAACCATGTGTTTTTAGTGAACTCTGATCGCCAGTCATTAAAGTCCATGTTCAATCCTTGGCCGCGCCAGCCTTCAAGGTAGCCTTGCTTGCCTGTGCAGATGGCTGTGTATTTATCTAGATCTTGATAGAGAAGCACATAGTCGCTGTGCGCCTTTACTGTGGCATTGTAAGCATCCACCATCAGCAGTAATTCATCCTTAGCAATCCCGATGCCCTGTGTGTAAGGGACCAAAGCGGTCTTGGCGTCCGCTTGCTGATCTTGCAACGTCTCCCATGCCTCCCAATCAATCACACCTGACCAATCGCGGTCTATGGCTCGCCCTGGCACAGTCATTTTGATACAGGCTACCTCAGCGCTGACCTTTGGAAAGCACTTGCCGAAGTTTTCGACCTGTCCACCGTGTAGCTCTATGACATGCGCCAAGCGTCTTCTATTGACTGTGCAAGGATTGTCAATGGTGCCTTGATTCAGTAGACACACGATGGTAGATTGCTTGGGTTGCATCATCATCAAGTCGTACGCGCGAAGGAAGTGTTCGGCTCCTTTGTTGAAAGGTGGATTCATCACTACCAGATCAATAATAGGGGCTATGCCTTGGCTTTGGTCTAAAAAGTCATATCCCAGCATGGTAACGCTCGTGTTATGCCCGTAGTCGCGGCCCTTTGCTGAATTGTGTCGATCTTGGTCAATCTCAAATCCGTAGTACTTGCTTCTACTCAATGGCAGTGCAGCCAAAAAGGAGCCAGTGCCGCAGCTAGGGTCTAGTACGGCCTTGATGCCTTTCAGGTCCACGCCCTGTAGGGCTTTGCGCGCTACCTCTGGTGGCGTGGCGTAGTATTGGTCAATGTGTTGTCGTTGTGCGTTTATCATGGTTGTGTGTGTGTTTAATCAATGTAAAACCTTGCAATCTTTCGGAAGGACTTCGTAAATCCAATTTAGATCATCAGTCAAGTCGAACTGCGCTGATATTGGGTTTTGCCTCAAGTCCACAACCTTCATGTTTGCATGGTAATTGAAATTAGCTGGTAATTTAGCTATGTTGTTTTTTTTCAGAGAAAGCCAGCGCAAGCCTCTTAGCTCTATGACAGATTGAGGTATGTTATCTAAGCCACAGTCATCCATTGTTAGGGACTGCAAACTGATAAGTCTACGAAAAGAATAAGGCACTTGCATTTTCTTGCATCGGTGAGGCCTTTTCTTTGCTACTAGATGTGTTTTAGTTAGCATATCCCACAGGTTAGACACATTTGCTCCCTCTGATTGGCCCCCTCCATAAAACTCATTAACAATGAATTGCCTCAGCAACGAAAGCTCTCTCCATAAAACCTTTGCTTCTGCATGTCCGCCATTGACATAATCCTCTAGCTCAGATAGCGCAATAAGGATAGTGTTCTCGTGGCCTGTGGCAAGTTGGCACTCGATGTATTTAGTTTCTATGCTCATAATTCTTCATTATCCCGTCCAAGACCCCGCTGGATCATTTGGAGCAGGGCGGTTTATAATGGTAGGTCAAACGAATACTCCCTTTTAAAGTCACCAAAGTAAGACATGATTTTTAGGCCAAATTGCATAGCGGGCTCAAACCTAAAAGCAATGCCGCTATTGGACTTCATGTACCGTGGCAACTCATTGATGACTTTCTTCAATCTTAGATACAATGCGTCTGCGCAATAGTCCCCCTTAATTACAATTGGGACATTTGTTTCAACTACCCCATATTTTGTATCTAAATCTACTAGTAAAAGCGTATCGGCCTTGTTAATTGGCCTTAGAGCTACATCGTAGTAAGACAATGCCCGTAGGCTTTGAATGCGATCAATGACTTTGAGGATTGGCTCACCGTAAACGTAGTGTTCAAGCTCAATTTGCATAGTGCGCCACATTTCCCACAGCTCTTGGATTCTTTCAACGCTACAGAACAAGCTTTGAGAAGACGTTTTTAACAAAAGCGTCATAACCGATTGGAGTAAGAATACTTTTTGATTGTGACGCGCTTGATCTATCTTATTTAAAGCCCACTCAATGTTTTCATTGTGCCTATTAACCATCATCAACACAACAGCCATTTCCTCAATCTCTGCCTTCTGCGCATCCGTCCCCTGACCATACACCGTTTGAAGGGCGACCTCGACGGCCTCAATCTTTCTGGACTCAACCAGTGCTTTTGCGTTGTCAAATAATTCCTTATTCATGGTCGTATAGTTAGGTTAGTGGTTTTGTCAATTTTCTGATTAATATCTGCTAAGACATAATCCCTGTACACGATCATCCCAGCAACAGCATCCCTCACTTGCCGATTGTAGCACTTTATACACTCTTGCTCGTTATCAAAACAACGAAGGGAAGTGCCTGTACGCCATTTGTATCCTGTGTTATCGAATAGGGCAATGACTTTCTTGGTTAGCTTATCGCCTTTGCCAAAGGCAACAAAATGGCTGTCGCTGTAATATATTTTCTTCTTGCCTTCTAGCTTTTTGTTCGATCTCACCAACACCTTTGTTGGCTTGATGTGTCTAATCGGCTTGTCTGCATAATCCCTATACCGTAGGTCGCAAACCCATAGCACTTCTCCATCATGCATTCCTTTTGCTAGGTTCTCTTCTTGCATTTCCATGTTACTCTTCTTTCAAACTTTCCTTAATAATCCCCTTAAGCACGATCAGCGTCGAATACTTTTGGACAACTTTGTCCTTAAAACTCGATTCCTTAAATCCGTCTTCTAAGGGCTTTAAAATTGATTCAATGGACTTGGGGTCGTATTTGTCACGAAACGCGCTTAAATCAGCCTTCTTTTGCCAATAATGGACCATCTTGCGAACATCTTCCCGCTCGTTTTTGGGCAAATCTGGATTTTTGGCCTTTTCGAGTGTCTGTTTTTTGACAAAAGCCTTTGCCTCTTGCACGATATCCGCTTTCTCTTCTTGGGAGAACTCAATCACCCCAAGCTCTTGCACTAGGATCTTACCCCAGAATGCTTTGATGTGCTTCTCAATCTCTGACAAGTCGCCCGTTTGGGTGAAGTGCTCAACCATGGCGCGGTACTCCTTCAAGACGTGCTCATGGGCCTGCTTGTTCTTCTGCTCAGCTTCTGCGTCCTTGCTGCGAGCTTCTAGTAAATCGAGTTGCTGGCTGTAGGTGCCCAGCACAGACTTTCTAAACCTGAGGTAGGCGCTTAGCACATTCCCGATGTCGCCTATTGGAAGGCGGCCACCGTAGGCCGTGCAATTTGCATCGTATTTTTTCGAGGCCCAAAGGGAAAACGCTTCTTTGATTTCCTGAACCGCAAGCATTGGAAAACGCTCTTTGATGAAGTCGGCGCATTCCGAGACAAAAAGCCAAGCCTCTGATTTTTTGATTGGAGCCCCGTCTTCCCCGCGCCCAACTAGAACCAGATCCTGCATCGCTGAAAAGTTGATGCCCGTGAAGGCTTTCAAGGTTTGCGTGATCGCGGCTTTGAGGAGTGTGTCTTGCCGAGCAATCGACTTGGCGTTGCCAGACTTGAGGGTGCTCCGCATGTTGGAAGCGCTAGCTCGTACGATTTTCTCCACTTGGTCAATGCTGGCCTCCGTCAATTTCGCTGTCGAGCTGATAGTAATCGCTTGAGAACTCGTTAAGGAGGTCGGCTGTAACGCTGCTTGATTGTTGTCCTGTGTTGTTAGATCGCTGCTGTGCATTGGTTGTGTGATTTTTGGGGAAGACTCCGCTCCAATTATTTGCAAAAGTCTGTTCAATGGATAGAATTAAGTTTTGCTTGCCATGTTCTCGAATTGCCTTCGCCCATTGCTTGAAAAGGGTCTTGATGCTTCTAGAAGATTTGTAGCGCTCTCTGCGCTCTTGCTTGTAGCGCATGAACTCAAGGAAAGCGGCGAAAACTTCATCATCAAACTCAGGGGGCACTTCCACACCATCCCAAACATTACCTTTTTTTCGCGCAACTTTTTTTGGCTCTGCGTCCTGCTTGGATTTTACGGGTTTTTCTTTTTTATCTTTTTCTTTAAAAGAGTTATTCTTTATTCTTCTTTCTTTAGTTGGTGTGGAAATCGTGTGGGAATCGTGTGTTTTGGTGTGTGTTTTGGTGTGTGGCGAGCCTTCATAACCAACTGATTCTTCGGTTGTTGTCCGTGTGTTTTGGTGTGTGTTTTGGTGTGTGGAAATCGTGTGGGAATCGTGTGTTTTTTTTAGGGTTAAAATCGTGGTGTTTTTCATGCCCTCTAAGTCTATGTATCCATCTGATTTTAAGGATTTTAAGAAGTGTCTAACTTTGTTCTTATTCCACTTATAGCACCCTTTTGACTTATTTGAATTAAATATTTCCACCCAGCTATCGAGGGAATAAACCGCCTGTCCTTCTCGGCAAATTAGGTGTTGACCACCTACATTTATTTGCTTTTCTTCGTAATTCACGTGGGCTAAAATATCGCCCCATGCACGGAAATAGTGGTCCTTTCCATGCACCCATGTTCCGTAAACTGATCGCATTATTTTGACAAATCCACTCATGGCTTTTGTTTATGGTTTTAGGGATATGAACAAGAAAAAGAAAAGGGAAGTGGGATAACCTATAGCAGGGAATAGATAGGTTGGCAGGATTCCTAAATTAATCAAAACTTAGGGAATCCTACATATAAAAATCAGAAAAAACGGTCTTGTGTGTGGACTACCCACCAATACGCATTGTCTCTTAAGGCTTGGTCAACGAAGTCATCTAAGTAATCGACTGTTTGTACTTCTGGCGTGTTAAAGCCTTCTGGTTTAGTGTATTTCAAGACAACCAGTTCGTTCATCACCAAGACACATTTGTATCTGACAGGGTATCTTTCTAGGTAAAAATTGGGCAATCCTACGGCGTATTCACACAAAGCAACCTCGTAGTTTCTTGTAAGCACTTTTTTTAACCCTAGCCTTCGGGCCTCGGCTTGTAGCTGTTTGTTAGCTGCTCTCCATTGGGCAATGTAGCCTTTTGACGGATGCTGGCCAATGATATTGACCTTGTTTTTGGCTGCTTGGGCATTGACCTCGACTAAATTAGTGTAGAGTTTTTCCAAGCGTTGTGTTGCTGCTTGTCCTTCTGACATAGTAGTAAGTGTTAAGATTAACAATCCGACTAGGATGTAGCCTTTTATTGTGTTTGAATCCCCGCACTTGGTGCGGGGGTGATGAAATGATTGGCTAAGAATTGAACTCGTCAAGCGATATGGTTCTTAATCCTTCGGGGCCTCTTAGTATTACTCCGTAGCCTCCGCCAGTAATCTCTAGCCCATCGACTATTTCTGTTTCATTGTAAGGAAGGCCGTAGCAATCTCTTGCGAACTGTATTGAGTCTGCAATCTCTTGGCTAAATGGCTTTTGATTGGTTGCGGTTGTCATGATGTGTTGTCGTTTTTTGTCAATGTTTTTTTTTAGTGAATGGCAACCAATGTGCGACAATCGCAGCTTCTCCATCCTTGCTTAGTTGCGTCGTAAAATCTGACGATAAACCAGTTCTTAGTTAAGGTGGCTGCCTTTTCTACGGTCCAAGTTCTCGGCTTGGAGGTAATAGACAATTGGGTGGCTGTGCGAGTAACAGTCTCGCCAGTTGACTTTTTTACAAAGGAAAAAACAGTCATTGGTTTTTTCAACGCTGCAGTCAACAACACTTTTGCCCAAGCGTGCTTCAAAGCCTCGGCGAATGTCTTGCCTATAGCCTTGTAACTCTGACGGTAAACTTTCCATGCTAAGTTCATTGCTTTGACTGACAATGAGATTTTTACTTTTGCTTGAGCGATGATGTTTGTTAGAGTTGCCATGATGTATTGTGTTGTTGTTGTGTTATCGTTTGTTGTTGATACAAATATAGGGGATGTTTCAGTATCATCCAAATTTTTGGATGATATTTTTGCAGAAAAGTTTACCTATCCAAAAAATTGGATTACCTTTATAGTGTAAACAAACAGAGAATTATGAAACAGAAAGCAACAGAAGACTTGTGCAATGCCATAAAGGCGCTGTCTAAGCCGTTATTAACAAATTATGGATTGAACGACTATACGTATGTTAGGAAGCGTTCAGAATTTAAGAAAGGTTGGATGAAATTCTTAGAAGACCAAAAACCGCCAGAAGGTGTCTCTTATAGAATAATAGTTAGATCATGGAAAACCAACTCTAACCTAAATCGGATGAGGTATATCGAGATTTGTGGGTGGTTAGGCATTAATGTTAATGAAGATTTAATGGTGCTAGATCTAAAAAAATAAAACAAAGTCATCCAAAAATTTGGATGATAAAAAACAATGCCGTATATTTGTAACATACCAATCAGGTAGAGACACAAAACAACGGCATCATGACTACTCAGCAACACATCGCACCCACCGCCCAAGATGATAACACGCTTTCATTTGTTGAATTTATCAACGTGCGCCACGGCTATGTTCGTTGTATCGTTGAAACTAGCGACGCGGAATTTGTTCGCTCTGCCACTGCTTCTTTCGATCTAGAAGAATTGGCAGAGGCTGCTGGTGTTGACATTGACAGTGTTGATGAAGACAATTGGGATGCTATCGCTGAGCTTATCGACGTAGCGTTTGACGATGTGGAAGTGTGCTTAACTTCCGAGTTGAAGCCGAGTGGTCAGGTTCATACGTTCCGCTGTGCGCCTTGTGTGCATGGTGTGGCTACTGCCTTGCCTGAATTAAAAATTTGCCCTGCTGCCTAGTGCGGTTAGGGCTAAAGTTGTTATATTTAGATAAAAAGACTTAATTTTTAAAGATGCCAACGACAGAACAATTAAACGAATGGGTTACAGACTTGAAAATTAGTATGTTTACTCGCAAGGTGCAGAGTTTGGAGGATGCCATGAAAGCGCCCTCCTTTAAGAATCAGGTTAAGTACCATTCTGAGTCTATCAATAAGGCTTTTTCTGCTGACTTCGATGAAATCACAACAGCTCTGCAAAATACTGTTGATGCCTTTTATATGGGCTACTATGAAGTCACGGGTTTTATGCCTTTTTCGTTTGATTTTTTTGATCAGTGCCTGATTCACAACATGGGATTGATTAGTAATTGTAAGAAGCTACTCCAGTTTATTGAATAGCATTACATTGAACCTATAATCAAACAGCAGATGGAAGATTATTTAGAGCATTCGCAAGACCATAAACAGGATGTTTTTTATGAGAGGTCTCAAGAGTATTTCAATGAACTTTCTCAAGAGTACGGATACTGGTACGGATGCAATAAAAAAGGCTCTAAGCCTACTTTAGTGCGCGAGTCCGTTGCGCTGGATCTACTTACCACAGGGCGATATGTGAAGATGTGTGATGTAGGTCGTGTTCGCGCGTGGAAGCTAAAGACTAAAGAAGAGTAAAGTGAAGACATACTATTTGTCAGTCACGTAAAAGCGTGCAACAAGCCCAGCACAGCCGCAATGTTGGCATCCAGAACACCCAGCGGCCACCACGGGAAAGTGTCTCGTGGTGATTTGAGAATCGTAAAAAACAGAATTATGGAAACTAGTAACGAAATAAAGCAGGAGTTCTTGTCAATCCTTAATAGCATTGGATGCAAGCACTGCACTATCAATAACAACTTGCATGTAGGTGGCTCTCTAGATTTGGAAGGCACGAGCATTACTTCTTTGCCTGATGGCTTGCATGTAGGTGGCTATCTAGATTTGGAAGGCACGAGCATTACTTCTTTGCCCAATGGCAGACCTATCATAAATGTTGACATGAACGCAATGTCTGTTGATAGTTCTAGGGAAGTAAATGGTTACACTATTTACTTGTGTACCTATATAGGTATGAAAAGCTTAGGTGATGCCAGAGGAGCCAGAAAAAGGTTTGTTGCTAAGAAGAAAGGCTTTACAGCTCATGGGTTATCTCTAAAAGAGGCTGTTGAAGATTGTAGGTTTAAAATAATGCAAGAATCAGCGGATTGTTCCCAAATCATTAAGGAGATACAAAGCACTGGGTTTGTTTCGCTTGCTCAGTATAGGCTAATTACAGGGGCTTGTAAAGTTGGATGTCTTGATTTTTTAAGAACAAGAAATATTTCTTCACTTGAAATGCCTTTGGCTGAAGTGAAAAAACTTGTTCATGGGCAGTTTGGTGGTGATACTTTTTTGAAAATGTTAGAAAATAATTAACCAGCGGCCACCACGGGAAAGTGTCTCGTGGTGATTTGAGATCCATGCGAGCGAAGAAGTTGCCGCATGGGTGTAGCAAGCAAAATAGCATGGTGGAGCAGTTGGTAGCTCGCTGGGCTCATAACCCAGAGGTC
>JABSRA010000038.1 GCA_013215445.1 Oceanospirillaceae bacterium | reverse complement strand
GCGCTGCTCTGCTGGTCTGCACTACAGTCGATGCTTGTTGCTGCGCTTCTCTGCTGGGCTGCTCTACAGTCGATGCTTGTTGTTGCGCTTCTCTGCTGGTCTGCACTGCAGTAGGTTCTTGCTGTTGTGCTTTCTTGCTGGTCTGCGCTGCAGTCGTTGCTTGTTGTTGCGCTTCTGTGCTGGACTCCAGTGCCGGTGCCTTTGGTTTCTCGCGGCGCTTATTACGGGAGGATGTTTGAGGTTTTACCTGCTCAACAACATCAAATTTTTCAAAGGCAGCATTGTTTTCAAAGGTTTTGGCTGGCCTCTTTTTCTTTAATGATTTGTTGCTGTTGGCGTTTAGCGTTTTGACCAAAGTCTCTTTTTGCTCTGGATTTGCCGCCTGGTAATCTGTCCACCAGTCACTAATGCCGTTTAGATCTTCACCGCTTTTTTCCCTTAGCACTAATAAATCATAAGCGGCTCTGAAACGCGGGTGCTCTAATAATTGTTCAGCTTTTAAAGCGGGTCTATGGCTTAAGCGTAATTGCAGCTCCCAAATTTCCCGAATATTGGTTGAAAACCGTTTAGGTATGGAGGTGCGTTTAACTTGTTCGCTGATCACCTGAGATGAGGCTTCATGCAGAGCACTTAACGGTGGGGCACGTTTCTTTGATTGCGCTCTCTGTAGCTGATCTTGGACTGATGGCCAAAGTAGCACGGCAAACAAGAAGCCTGGGCTGACACTTTTGCGTTGCTTGATGCGTTTATCGGTGTTTATAAGGGCGTTATTAATCAGTACTTGCGCATTTTCCAAGTTCTCATTGAGGGCTCGGCTGGTCTGCGGCAGTATGGTTTCAAGAAGTTTGTATTCTCGTAACAGTCTTAATGAGTCGACACCGTGACCCGATTGAAGCAATTTTAAAACTTCATCAAAAAGTCGTGCAGGTGCTATATCAAATAATAGCGGGGCGAGTTCTTTGATGGGTTCAGCAGTGCGTGGTTCGATGCTGAAATCGAGCTTTGCGGCAAAGCGAATAGCGCGTAGCATACGCACAGGATCTTCTCTGTAACGCTCGCTGGGATCACCTATCATGCGTATCAAGCGCAGTGAAATGTCTTTGTAGCCATCCGTGAAATCATAGATACTGCGACTGTTTACATCATAGTACATTGCGTTGATGGTGAAGTCGCGACGCATTGCATCTTGATCAATAGTGCCGTAAACATTATCGCGTAAAATCATGCCTGAATCAGCTTGTTTGGCTTGGTTTTCAGTGCTGTTATTGTCATGTGAGGCTCTAAAAGTAGCCACTTCTATTAGCTCGCGGCCAAAGCGGACATGCAGTAGTTTAAACCGCCTACCAATCAGTCTTGAGCGATTAAAAACTTTATGAGCCTGCTCAGGGTGTGCCCCGGTAGTGACATCAAAATCCTTGGGCCGCTTGTTTAATAGCAGATCTCGGACACAGCCACCTACTAGGTAGGACTCGTAACTAGCACGCTGTAGGTCCCGCACTATTTTAATCGCATTATTATCAATATTACGAAAATTTATTTGATGGCTGCTCTCGGGGATAATAGTCGCATTGATTTCTTTAGCTCTCAGAGTATCCATATGCGGATTTTCTCTCGAGAGGTTTTCTGGCGACGGCCTAACCGAGCGTTTTCGGCCCGACCTTGGTTCAGGGCTAGTGGTGGCCTTGGTGGCTTTGTTAGGCTTGGAAAATAATTTTTGTTTAATTTTGTTAAAAAAACTAGGCATTTTAATTCTATGTAAGGTAAATGAAGGTGATTTTGACTGTGCATAATAACACTGATATGTGCTGAGGATAAGGAGAATTTTTGCTGTTCTTATTCTAATCCGTATATTTTACCCAATAGCTGGTGTTCTAACTTGTTCTTTGTTTTTACAGACTTTTATTTCCCAATCAAGCGGACACATCAATAAGCCGTCCAATCGAATAAAATCTTGTAAAAACAACTAGCGGCACTATCACCACGCATGGCATGAAATATCCGAACTAACAAGTTGTCGGGATTGATTGATTGATGGTAATAAGAAAAAGTAGTGTTGCGGTTGTCTGTGGGTGTTTTGCGCTGATCTGAGTGAGATTTGAAGGTAAGTAAGCGAACGACATAGTTAACTTCTGAGTTTTGTCGACAGCTTTGTGTGGCTCTCAAGTACATTGAAATAGCCTGATAGGGTCACATTGCTAGGTTAATGGGAGAAACCGTCTATCTATCCAGTGCTATATAGATTCATCGCTAATGATAGCCTTGCGGTGAATCATATAGGTTGAGAAGTGCCCTGTTATTTTTGTTGTAGGCATCGTTCATGTTCAGCGAGAAATTATTTTTATTATGGCTGAGTGACGTAACTGCTTTTATTGTTATTATTTAACATCTTGTTTATACCTTAAACTAAAGCAATATTGGTGCCAAATTATGTAACATATTGAATATATAGAGTTAAATGGTTTGTTGTAGTTTCGTTTCTTTCTTTGTTGGCCCAGTGTTACCAAAAGGGACAAATCATCTGTTACTTTTGGTAGCGAACCATGCAGAGGGTAACACTTTGTAACGAGCGCTTACCCCGTGTGTTGTTATCAGGGGAGGCTAGACATTGGCAGCCCGTGCCAGTTGTCGTACGGGCTGAGGTTTTGTTGGGGAAGGTGTGGGTGAATTATTTTTAAATAGATAATCAGCTAGATGACTTCTAAGCTTTGGCTTTTCTTGGGATTCCGAGTTTTTGGCGTCTCTCCCATAGGCATTTACGACTGACCCCCAGGCGTTTTGCCAATTCGGTTTCATTTAAATTATGCTGATGGTCTAAGACGAAGCGTTGGAAATAGTCATTGAGGGATAGACCGCCGCCGCTTTGTTTGCTCGCCTCTTTTTGTACCGGTTTGATGGTGCGTTCAATGTAATTAATAACGGCGTCGTTGAGGTTGTTATTGTCAGTATCTAGGCCTAATAAATCAGTAGTGATTAGCTCAGTTTCACAGAGGATCACTGATCTTTCAATGGCGTTCTCTAGCTCTCTGACATTGCCTGGCCAGCTATAATAATTAAGGGTCTTGATGGCACCTTCGGTAAAGGTAGCTGGTTCACATTTCAAGCGCCGGCAAGCGCGCTCTAGGAAGGTGTTTGCCAGCGATAGTATATCTTCACGGCGCTCTCGAAGCGGTGGCATGCAGATATCCATTACGTATAATCTATAATACAAATCTTCCCTGAATTGACCTGTTTGGGAAAGTTTCTTTAAATTACGATGAGTGGCTGCCACTAACCGAACATCTACCTTTTGATGGTGAACCGAGCCCACCCGGCGAATTTCTCCCTCCTGTAAAAATCTTAGTAATCGCGCTTGCGAGTCAAGCGGTAGTTCTCCTATTTCATCGAGGAAGAGGGTGCCACCGTGTGCCGCTTCAATCAAACCAGTTTTTTGGCTAGTGGCACCGGTGAAGGCACCTTTTTCATGGCCAAAAAGTTCTGATTCTATTAAATTATCGGGAATCGCCGCACAGTTAACTGAGATCATTGGGGCGTTGTGGCGGGTGCTTTTTTCGTGTATTGAGCGTGCTGCTAGTTCTTTGCCGGTGCCTGATTCGCCGAGGATTAAAACGGTGGCATCGGTTCTGGATACTTTGTCAATGCGTTTATATAAATCGCGCATTACCTGGCTCTTGCCAATAAAAGTATTTTTTATTGGAGTGGTTTTGTCGAGTGTGGCTGTTTTTTTGCTTGCTGCAGCAATAACCGGAGTGGCCGTTTGGTGGTTTTTAATGATTTGCTTGATGGTGCTTAACATTTCATCATGGTCAAATGGCTTGGCGATATAATCTGTCGCCCCCATTTTCATTACTTCAACCGCAGATTTTAAACTGGCATAACTGGTCATAATTAATACCGGTGTGCCTTTGGCTCTACTAATCAAATCGGTACCGGGTGCGCCAGGTAGGCGCAAGTCACTAATGATTAGTTGGTAATCGGTCAAGGTGAATAAATTCAGAGCTTCATCGACAGACCCACAGTCATCGACCGTGAATTTACTGTTCAGTAAGAAACGCTTTAATGCAAAGCGGATAACTTGCTCATCTTCGACAATCAAAATACGACTCATTTTTCTACCTAATCTCCGTTATGAGTACTGACGGGTAAAGTACTCGGGAGCCCGGGTAAGGTGATTACCACCTGTGTGCCGTTCTTTTGATTTTTATTGGCTGGGCTGATGATTTCAATACTACCATAATGTTCAGTTAATATGTTATGCACTAGAGGCAAACCTAAACCCGTTCCTTTTCCAGGATCTTTGGTGGTGAAAAAAGGTTCAAATAGTTTGTCAATAAGCTGCTGTTCGATACCAGTGCCTTCATCGGTTATTTTTAGCGTTATTATTTCCGAGTGTGTTTCACAAGTGATGCTGATTTTGCCTTTATCTGGGGATGCATCGCAAGCATTATTTAAAATATTAATAAACACTTGTATTAATTGTTGTGAATTGCCCATGAGTAGTGTGTTCTCAGGGATGTCACAGAAAAATATTTGTTGCTTGCCCCTGGCCTCTAAAGCAACTAAATGAATCGCCTCATCTATAATTAGTTGTAAATCGACGGTAAAGTGCTCAATTTCATCATTGTGCTTACCTGAATGTGCAAAGCGCATCAGGGAATTTACAATACGACTGATGCGCTTGGTTTGCGTCAGTATCTCCTGTCCCGTTTGCAAGATGATAGGGTCTGTCGTTTCAAAGCTGAGATTCTGCGCAAGGCATGCGATACCCGTCACAGGATTGCCTATTTCATGCGCGACACCCGCAGAAAAATGGCCGATAGAGGCAAGCCTGGCGGTGTGAGCAAGTTGTTCCTCAAGTGCTCTCTGCTCGCTAATGTCTTCTAGTAAAATAACTAATGCATAGTCATCACCCTCACCAATTTGATTTTTATGCAAGTTGAACCAGTGTTTTTGGCCATTGACTTCAAAGCTTAAATCGGTGGTATGGTTGCTCTCAGAGTGAGCAAATTTTTCTAGGATGGCGCCCCAAGGTTCAGGTAAGTCTTGCAGAGATTTACCCAGTGCATCTCCATAGCTGTGTTGGGTCAGTAATTCCATCTGTATGTTCCAGAAAATCACTTGATTTTGTTTGTCAACGGTACAGACGCCTAGCGGTAATTTCTGCAAGGTGTTTCTATGGTGGCGCCGCAAATTGTTAAGTTCTGAGGCGAGGCCGCTGAGCCGTTCTTGATAATTTTCCAGTTGATCCTCAAGCATCAATTTGTTCGGTGTGCTGAAGTTGATCGCGCCATCCGTAGGAGAGAGCGGTTCTATGAGTGAAGCGGCTTTTACCGGTCCAATTAGCGCGGATAAATTGTGTTCCAATAAGGTTCTAAGGCGCAGTAGGTCAAAGGGTTTTAATTGACCTTTGTTGAGTGATAGTGTCGCGAGCGCACGCTGTAACTCGCGCTGTGCCGCAGGTTCTCCAAGTTTGGCACTGAGGATCTTTATGATATCGTCACTGCTGAAAGCCGATAAATATAAACTCGAAGGTCGATCTAAAGTATTGTAAAGGCACGACTCTGCGGCTTGAAACTCTTCATCAGTGGTCTCGGACAGTAAAGAGACTACAATCATCACGGCCACATTTAACATCAGCGAGAGTATGGCGGTAAACTGCCAGTAGGACTGTTCGTCGTTCAATTCGCTCAATAGGTTGGCGGGGGAAAAAACCATAGGGTAGAAAGTGGTAATGAACCAGGTGAAAATACCTACACACAAGCCACTGATAAAACCTTTCTTGTTGGCGCCAGACCAAAAAAGGGTAACCATTAAGCCGGGTATGAATTGTAAGAACGCGGTAATGGCACTCAATCCTATCCACTGTAGCTGTATCTCATCGCCATAGTTTTGGTGAAACGAATAACTTCCCACCACCACCAGCACAATCAGCGCGCGCCTGACCCAGAGTAACCAGTTGTAAAAATGGGCGTTGTTTGGAATGGAAATGAGCGGCAAAATAATATGATTCTGTAACATCGAGGCCAGGGAGAGCACTGAGACTATCATGACCCCGCTGGCGGCTGCGAGTGCACCGATAAAGGTCGCGCTGGTCAACCAGGGCGAATCTAAACTCTGGCTAATGTAGAACATGGTGAACGAAGGTTCGCCAGAGATGGCAAGTTTGATGCCCGCCCAGGTAATGATGGGGACTGCACCAGCCAGAATTAATAAATAGAGAGGCATGCCCCATGCGGCAGTGCGTAGATTGTTGGTGGATTGATTTTCGTTAAATAACAGGTGGAACATATGAGGCATAACGATCACGGAGGCGAAAAAGGCCAGTAACAAGGTTCGCCAGCTGTCCGTATCAGGCTCTTTTTTCAATAATTGTGAGGCGTATGAGGATTCATTGATCCACTGTGAGCTGCTACTGGGGCCACCTAAAACTTCAAAGAAAACATAAATAGCGAAGCCGACGAACAGCGTGAGTTTAATGACTGAGCTGGCGGCAATTGCGGTGACTAGGCCGCTATTACGCGCCCGTAACGATGGTTTTTTAGTGCCAAATATAATGGCGAATACGGTGATTGCAGCGCAGAATATAATCGCTGGGCTGGAACTTTCACTCTGTTGATAAAGTAAATCTACGGAGTCACTCACCGCTTGGATTTGGATGGAAAGCAAAGGTAAGCTGGCAAATAGCAGCAGCAGCGAGGTTAAGGTCCCGACAGTTCCGCTGCGAAACCTAAAGGCAAATAGGTCGGCGAGAGAACTCAACTGATGTCGGTTGGTTATATTGAAAATTGGGATAAGTACCACAGGTGCCAATATAAAAGCAGCGGTCGCCCCCAAATAAGAGGCGAGGAAAACCATGCCCGATTGATGGATTAAATTGAAGGAGCCAAAAAAGGTCCAGATGCTGGCGTAGACACCAAATGATAAAACATAGACGGCTGGGTGATGTGCAACACGCCGGGGGATTACCTCTTTCTCGGCGAGATAAGCGACTCCAAATATTAACAGCAGGTAGATTGAGCTGATACTGATTAGTTGTACGAGGGAGAGCACTATTGTATTTTCCGTCTATGGTTAACAAAAAAGCTCAGCATAATCAAAGCCATCCAGCATATGAAGGTGTTTAATGGGGCGTTTTGTAATAGAAACCACCATTCAATCATGGCGGGGAAAAATAACCAATAGGCAATTAGCAGTAACAGTAACGGTCTGTGAAATTGCATGTTGGTGGTTTAATTCCTATGGCTGGTCGAGTATTTTAAGGGGATCGCTGCGGGGTCCCAATTGGCTATACTCTGCAGCAATATATCGCTTTTGTCAGCATTTCTAAGACTGGGGTGAGGATTCTGACCAAGCATTACTAAGGCGGAATATAACTGGTAACCGATACGATTGGTAGTAATAGCCGGTGCTAAGTTTTGTTTGCTGAGTTTTTGTCCCAGACTATTGACCACCACGGGTATATGGCTAAAAGTCACCTTGGGTAAATTAAGTGCTTGGATGAGCAGTAACTGTTTGCTCGCCTCGGATAATAAATCGCAGCCTCGTACTACGTGGTTGATACCCATTGCGGCATCATCAACGGTTACTGCTAATTGATAGGCCCACAGTGAGTCTCGACGTTTTAAAATAAAGTCGATTGACTGACTTTTGTCTAGTGATTGATGGCCTAAAATAGTGTCGGACCAGCTGAGAGTACGGCTATTATTTTTGAAGCGCCAGACAATGTTGTCGGTTTTAGAAGGGGGATGTGACCAACAGTAGTTATCATAGATGATGCTGCCAGTACGTTTTAGTATCTCTTTGCGTGAGCAGCAACAAGGATAGGTTAAGGCATTCTTTTTGAGTTGATCGAGCGCTTGTTGGTAAATTGCACTGCGCTGACTTTGGTAGACGATTTCTCCGTCCCACTGCAGACCAAATGCCTGTAATGTCTCTATGATAGCCAGAGTAGCACCTTGTGCTTCTCTGGGGGGGTCTATATCGTCAATCCGCAACAGCCATTGCCCATGATTGCTTCTAGCATCTAAATAGCTGGCAAGCGCTGCTAATAGAGACCCAAAATGTAATCTCCCTGACGGGGACGGGGCGAATCGGCCTATGTACATAATAATAGAGCCCGCTTGCGCGAACTCTTATGCAGTTACTTGCCGTTCTGTTTTTCTTTTATTTCAGCGAGCGTTTTGCAATCGATACAAAGAGTCGCAGTTGGCCTAGCCTCTAGTCTGCGGATACCAATTTCGATATCGCACTCCTCGCAGTAGCCAAAGTCATCTTCATCGATGAAGTCCATGGCTTCGTTGATTTTTTTGATCAACTTGCGTTCACGGTCTCGAGTACGTAACTCTAAATTGAATTCTTCCTCTTGGCTTGCTCGGTCATTGGGGTCAGCGTAGCTGGTAACCTCTTCTTGAAGATGTGTGATAGTACTATCCACTTCTTCCATGAGTTCTTTTTTCCATAGTAGCAGTACATTGCGAAAATGTTCTTTTTGAAGAACATTCATGTACTCCTCACCTTTTTTCATCACATAGGGAGAAAAACGTGCTGATTTTGCTGTATTAGTGTCTGGCATATTGGCTGCCTCACTCTCCGAATATTATGGCGATTGATATAATCGCGCTATCCTTGCAGTTATATTTGAATGATCATCCTTCCCGGAAGGTGGGTGAAAGTACCAGACCTTTTTTGTATTTAACAGCTTTTCATTCAAAAAATGGCAAATAATGTATCTGGGTTGTATTGTTTGGCTTTACGTTTATTTTTAGTTCAATCCAGTATCGTGTAAAGTATTGTTATATAGGTGATTAAAAGATTCGATTAACTATTTTGTTATGACTTGTCGATTAACCCTAGAATTGTCTCAATCTGTAAAAGGTTATCTATGTATTATGAAAAGGCTTTAGTGCCTGCAACCTTACTCAAAAGGTATAAAAGATTTTTGGCGGATGTTCGTTTTGATAATGGTGATGAGCTAACCGTGCACTGTGCCAATACGGGTGCCATGACCGGTTGTGCGATACCGGGCAGTAAAATTTGGCTGTCTAAAAGTGATAACAGTAAAAGAAAATACCAATACTCTTGGGAGTTGGTGGAGTTGGCCTCCGGTGAGGGGTTTATCTGTGTAAACACTGCCAGGGCAAACCAAATTGTGGCGCGAAGTTTAGCTGAGGGAGGGATATCTGCAGTCGCTGAATATCAGCATATTAAACCTGAAGTGAAATATGGCAAGAGTAGCCGGGTGGATTTTTTTCTCACTCAGGAGGGGCTGCCGGATGTTTACTTAGAAGTGAAAAGTGTGACATTACATCTAGAGGAAGATTTGGGGGCATTTCCCGATGCCGTTACTTTAAGGGGGCAGAAGCACCTAGTCGAATTAGCAGAAATGCTGAAATCCGGCGCGCGGGCGATCTTGGTTTTTTGTGTGCTGCACAGTAAAATTAAGCAGGTGACAGTGGCAGATGAAATTGACAAACACTATGGGCAGCTACTCAGAGAAGTGATGAAGAAGGGTGTTGAAGTCTACTGTTATGATGTAAAAATGTCAGTGACTAGGTTGAGATTAAACCAATTGCTACCCCTTACTTTAGGCTGAAAAAAAAGCCTTTATGATCCATCACAAAGGCTCTGCTGACTCCCTTTTCCCTGCGCAAAAATACATCCATGTGTACATACCTGTGTCTCTGGCGCCTGCTTTAAGCCATCCTTATTCTGCTATTGTGAATAGGAGATCCACGGCAATATGATAATAGTTGAGCAATAATAAGACATAGGAAAATTTCTTATATTCATTGGTCTTGCTGAGAAATGATCGCTTTTGTCTAGTGATTTTTGATAACGGTGATTAATGCATCGGTTAGTTTACTCAGGCTAGCAGTATCCATAATGTAAGCGGGCATAATATAAACTAGCTTGCCAAAAGGCCTCACCCATACACCCTGTTCTACAAATTGACGTTGGATTTTGACGCTGTCGACGGGTTGGGTTAATTCAATCACACCGATAGCACCTATTACTCGTACGTCTTGGACATTACTCAACGCTAGCGCGGGGGCTAATTCATGCTTTAGTTGTTTTTCTATTGCCGCTACCTGCTGTCGCCATTCCCCATTGAGTAGTATATCGATACTTGCATTAGCGACAGCGCAGGCGAGCGGATTTGCCATAAAGGTAGGGCCGTGCATAAAACACCCAGCACCACCGTTAGAAATGGTATCCGCGATGTTTTTGCTGGTTAGTGTGGCGGCTAACGTTAGGTAGCCGCCCGTGAGTGCTTTGCCTAGACACAGAATGTCAGGAGAGATCCCCGCATGTTCACAGGCAAACATTTTCCCGGTGCGACCAAATCCCGTGGCGATTTCATCGGCGATTAATAATACTTCATACTGGTTACATAGCTCTCTGGCTTTCACTAGGTACTCGCGGTGGTAAATGCGCATTCCGCCAGCACCTTGTACGATAGGCTCTAAAATTAACGCTGCGATATTTTGGTGCTCTTTACTGAGAATAGCTTGCAGGGACTGGATGTCTTGTGGATCCCAGTTCTGGGAAAATTTAGTCGCGGGGCTGTCGGCAAAATAATGCTTAGGCAGTATGTCACTAAAGATCTCGTGCATGCCATTGACTGGGTCGCACACGGCCATGGCGCCAAAGGTGTCTCCGTGATATCCATTGCGCAGCGACACGAGGCGATGTTTTTGTTTCTTTCCCTTGGCCTGCCAGTATTGCAGGGCCATTTTGATCGCAACTTCAACCGCCACGGATCCAGAATCGGCGAGGAATACTTTGTCCAGTGAATCGGGGGTGATAGCGATTAGTTTTTTAGCCAGTTCTATGGCTGGCTCATGCGTTAATCCACCAAACATCACGTGTGACATCTTGTCTATTTGGCGATGAGCGGCTGCATTCAATTGACTATTGCCGTAGCCGTGAATAGCGGACCACCATGAAGACATGCCATCAATTAATTGCGTTCCATCGTCTAAGGTTAAAAATATCCCCTGGGTCGAAGCGACGGGAAGGCAGGGCATGGGGTTGGTCATGCTGGTGTAGGGGTGCCATAGGTGTTCACGATCAAAGGCAAGTTGTTCAGGAGTCATGAGTTTTCCTTATTTGAAGTCTGACTAATAAGTCCACGCTGGGTGCTCATCAAGGTTAGAAATAGTCGAGAGGCTTGGATTAGAGATAATTATTGGCCTTTATTGTTGCGAGTCTACAGTATCTGATGATAGCTGTTGATGGGTGGAAGTCGGGTGGATTGAGAGAATGTCGATTCGCAGGGTACTGATGGTCCAGCGGATGTTCCAGTGGTAGACGCTAATTCCATACTCTCGCTGGTGGTCTTTATGGTAGGCCGGGCGAGGATCGCAACGCAGAATTTGCTCAATAATCAAACTCAGCTGTTCCCCGCATTCGATTAAATGCTGTTCACAGATCGCTTGTGCTTGAGTGCTGAAGAACATCGGTTGTTGTAGGGAAGTAAAGGATTCGGCGAGTGCATGGGAGGCGCTGTCGATACAGTCTGAATAAGGTACGTAGGGCTTGATATCTAAAATGGGTGTACCGTTTAATAAGTCGGCACCGGACACCTCGATATAAGTGCCGGCATTTTTTGTATAGACTCGCTCGATTTTTACCGCGGAAATACCAATGGGGTTGGGCCGATATGGGGAGCGAGTAGCGAGTACCCCCATTTTCTGGTTTCCACCGAGCCTTGGTGGTCGTACCTTTGCTTTCCAAGGCTGCTCATAACATTCACTAAATACAAAAATCAGCCATAGATGGGAAGCGTGTTCAAGACCTGAAAATAAATCGCTGTGATGATGTTGGGCGTTAAAAATAAGGGTCGATGTCACCGCGGGACAGAGCCCAGGTTGTCTGGGAATACCAAATTTTTCGGTAAACGGTGATTGAATGATACCAATTGGGGAAAAGCAATAGTCTTGGGCTAATGTTGACATCAGTCTCTCAAAGGTAAAATGTGAAGACGCAGTTTACTCAGTATTGGCGTCGGGCTCAATTTAATTAGGTTATTGAGGATGTGAGAGCTAGCTGCTAAGATTTTTTTAGCGCTGGAGTTCTGGCTAAAATCCAGACATCAACTTGCTGGATTCCCGAGGCGCGCAAGGTTTTGGCTATTTCATTGGCGGTAGAACCTGTCGTCATCACATCGTCAATAATGGCAACATGCTGGTAATGGTTTTCTCGCGCGCTAAAAGCCGCCTTTAAGTTTGTCTTGCGGGTACGGGCGTTGAGTTCTGCCTGGGGGCGAGTATCTCTGATTTTTAAGACAAGCTGGCTATCACACTTGAGGTCTAGTAGTTTTCCTAGCTGTAAAGCTAGTTGCTCAGTTTGATTATAACCTCGGCGTATTTTTTTAAGTTTGGAAATGGGTACTGGCACTAAGGCCTGTGGCCTTAAAAAGTGCTCTTGGTGGCGTAAATGTTGAAATAGGGCTTGTGCCAACCATTGCAGGTGGAAGTGCTGCTGTTCTTGTTTGATTTTTGGCATGAGTAAATTAATCGGGAATAGATAGCTAAAGGCGGCATAGGTACGTTTGAATTGCGGAGCTTTGGAGAGGCAGGCTCGACAGTATTGATATTTGCTAGTGACAGGCAGCTCTATCGCACAACACAGACAAGGGTTTTCCAAGCGAGGTAAATCAGCCAAACAGGCACTACAAATTGGTCCACCGGGCACTCGAAGGTCACAAAACACACAATACTGATCAATTAGCATACAGTTGTCTTTAAAAATAGCATCATAAGTTGACAGATTTGATGCTGGCTTTATGATGGCGTTATAAAATAGAAATTTAGATGCCGTGTTTAAGGAGTATAGTTTACATGCAAACCCCCCAACAAGTTCGCAGTGATTGGACCAAGCAGCAAGTTCAGCAATTGTTTGAGTTATCTTTTAATGACTTGCTGTTCAAGGCGCATACTATACACCGGGAGAATTTCGACCCTAATCAAGTGCAAGTGAGCACTTTATTATCGATAAAAACGGGTGCCTGTCCTGAAGATTGTAAATACTGTCCGCAGAGTGCCAGATACAACACGGGGTTACAGCGTGAGCGATTAATGGAAGTGGAAGCTGTCGTGACTAAGGCACGCCAGGCAAAAGCTGCCGGCTCTACTCGTTTTTGTATGGGTGCTGCCTGGAAACATCCTCACGAGCGTGACATGCCCTATGTGGTTGATATGGTTAAACGAGTCAAAGAAATTGGGCTCGAGACCTGCATGACTTTGGGTATGTTGGATGCGGATAAATCTGATCAATTAGCCGAGGCAGGGCTTGATTATTATAATCATAATCTAGATACATCGCCTGAGTTCTATGACAAGATCATCACCACGAGAACCTTCCAAGACCGCTTAGATACTTTACACAATGTGCGAGAATCGGGCATGAAAGTATGTAGCGGTGGAATATTGGGCATGGGGGAAACCGCTGGAGATAGAATAGGTTTGCTCATGCAGTTAGCCAATATGCCGATTCATCCCGAGAGCGTACCGATCAATATGCTGGTTAAAGTAGCAGGTACGCCAATGGAAAATGTTGAAGATTTAGATCCTTTAATTTTCATTCGCACCATAGCAGTGGCTCGAATTATGATGCCAAAGTCCCATGTGAGGCTCTCGGCGGGTCGTCAGGCAATGTCAGATGAAATGCAGGCGATGACTTTCTTTGCCGGCGCCAACTCCATTTTTTACGGCGAGTGCTTGTTGACCACCCCCAACCCAGAAACCAATAAAGATTTGTTGCTGTTTAAACGTTTGGGTATTAACCCTGAGCAGGGGATCTCTGTTGACGATGCAACTCAATCGGCAATGTTGATGAAAGATATCCAGGCTGAGCAAGATAGCCAACATTTTTATCAGGCATAATTTTTCTTGAGAGCAATGACTGTATTTTCAAATACATAATTGCTCAGTCTTAATAAGGGGCGCAGCTGCAGAGTTAGCCGTTGCGCCTCTCCCCTGTTGATCTTTTTTGAGCGGCAATAACGGGGTGCTCCCTGGTATGATTAATGTCATTTAACGACCTACAAAAAGTTTTGGACGAGCGCAAGACACAGTCTCTGTATCGACGACGACAGTTATTGCAAAGTCCGCAGGGCGCTGTCATTCGAGTTGACGGTAAGACATTATTGAACTTTAGTGCCAACGATTATTTAGGTCTGGCTAATCATCCTGAGATAGTGGCGAGTTTTAAGCGGGCCGCTGATGAATTTGGGGTGGGTGGTGGTGCCTCGCACCTCGTTAATGGGCACAGCCATCACCACCATCAATTAGAATTAGAGTTGGCAGCACACTGCGGTCGATCACGAGCACTGTTATTTTGCAGTGGTTATATGGCCAATGTCGGGGTAATTAATGCACTAATAGGTAAAGGTGATGGAGTATTTCAAGATAAATTGAATCACGCTTCGCTGCTCGATGGAGGATTGTTAAGTGGTGCGGCATTTCAGCGCTATCTGCATAACGATGTGAATAGTTTGGCAATTAAATTGGCGCGCTCAAGCGCGAGCAGAAAACTGGTTGTCAGTGACGCTGTGTTTAGCATGGATGGAAATATTGCGGATCTGCCGGCGCTGGTTAAAACAGCCAAGGCGCATGATGCTTGGTTGATGGTAGATGATGCACATGGTGTCGGTGTTCTGGGTAAAACAGGGGCGGGTTGTAGTGAGATGTATGGTCTCAGTGAGGAGGATGTTCCAGTATTGATGGGCACATTAGGTAAAGCCTTTGGTACCAGTGGTGCGTTTGTGGCAGGTAGTGAAGCGCTCATTGAAACCTTAATCCAGTTTTCGAGAACCTATATTTACACCACCAGTATGCCGCCGGCAATCGCTGCCGCTACGCGTACTAGTTTAGCGATCGTGCAAAAAGAGCACTGGCGCAGAGAGCACTTGTCGCTTTTAATTGAGCAATTTAAAGGTGGTTGTGAGCAGCTAGGTTTACATTTACTACCATCATCTACCGCCATTCAACCTATTATGATAGGGGCTGCACAGACGGCAATGGCCGTCAGTGATAAGTTGCTGGCTTTAGGTATGCAGGTAAAGGCGATTAGAGCGCCGACCGTGCCAGTAGGGCAGGCCCGCTTGAGAGTGACGTTAAGTGCAGCGCACAGTGAAAATGATATTAAACAATTATTAGGGGCATTAGCCCAAGTGACTAAAGAGATTGACATTGAATATCCATGTTGAACATAGCGCCGCGGATAAGCCCAGTTTGGTTTTGTTACATGGCTGGGGGACAACCAGTGAAATTTGGCGAGCTTGGATACCTAAGTTACGCGAGCACTATGCGATTACCTGTATCGATCTGCCAGGCTTGGGCAGGTCGAGATTCAGCGGGGATAAATTAGACCTCGAAGAGGTGCTCAATGCCATCGCGCCTAAGATTCCCACCGGTAGTATATTGTTGGGCTGGTCTCTGGGCGGAATGTTAGCCATTTTGCTTAGTGAGCGATTAAAAGGTCGCCTGAAAGCGCTGGTAACCATAAGTTGTAATCCTTGTTTTATACAGCGAACTGATTGGCAGTATGGGATGCCGGTTATTACCTTTGAGCAATTTGCAAGAGATTTAGCGCTCGATGCACAGAGGACTTTACAGGGGTTTTATAAATTACAGGCATTAAGTGGCGCTGATGGTCGAGCCATATTGAAAATGCTGAAACATATAAATAACGGGGTATCCCATAGCCATCTAGCAGATATGTTGGGTTTGCTGAGAATGGATTGTCGGCCTGTATTAGCCAAACTAACACTGCCTTCGCTACATATCTACGGAGAAAAAGACTTGTTAGTGGCCGCTGAATTAACTGAAATTCTGCCTGTTATGTCGCCCCGTATATTGACGGTGCAGGTGTTAAATGCAGGGCATTTGCCCTTTGTTTCCGATCCGGAATTAATAAGCGCTGAAATTACCAGTTTCATGCGCTCGATAGACAGCAGAAAAATTAATGTCATCTCAAATAAGTAAATCTAGGGTTGCCAGCTCCTTTAGTCGAGCCGCCAATAGTTATGATCGTTCCGCACAGTTACAACGTGATGTGGGTAACGAACTGCTGCAAATATGCCAGCTGAAAACGGCGTCGACAGTTTCCACTAAGAAAATTTACCCAGTATTGGATTTAGGTTCGGGCACTGGCTATTTTTCTGAAAAATTGGCGGCGTTATTTCCCCACTCAGAGTTAATTTGTCTGGATATAGCACAGGGCATGCTGGAACACGCAAAGTCAATGCCCGGTAGGGACTCCTTTAAATGGGTATGTGCAGATGCAGAAGCTCTGCCGCTCGCCTCCAATAGCATCGGATTACTGTTTTCAAGTTTAGCCATTCAATGGTGTGAAAATTTAGTGCAACTTTTTTCGGAAATAGACAGAGTGCTCAAGCCCGGTGGACTGGCGCTAATCTCTAGTTTAGGGCCAGCCAGTTTGAATGAGTTGCGTCTATCTTGGCAGGGTGTGGATGATAAGGTGCACGTCAATAAATTTGCCCCGCGAGAGGAAATTTTGACCAGTTTACCTGCATCCTTGAGCGTCGAAGTGAATCGACAACAAATGCGCGTGCTTGAATATGAGAAATTGCAGCAGCTCACCACGGATCTTAAAAATATAGGTGCGCACAATATGAATGCAGGGGAAGCCAAGGGTCTGACTGGGCGTATAAAAATCAAAAAATTCAAGCGCAATTACGAGAGTTTTAGACAGGGAAATGGCAAGCTGCCTGCCAGTTATGAGGTTTATTATCTCTGTTTGAGAAAAGCTCAGACAGACCCTGTCGAGCGGCAAAAAGGGGTAGCTAATGGCCAGCTATAAATTTTTCATAGCGGGAACAGATACCGATGTTGGCAAGACCTTTGTGGCGCAGGCGCTATTAGAATCGGCTAACAATCGCGGGTTGAGTTGTTACGGTTTGAAGCCAATAGCCGCTGGCTGTGAAGAGACACAACAAGGGTTGGTGAATGATGATGCGCTCAAGTTAATGGCGAGCGCATCGATAAAATTAAGTTATCAACAAGTCAATCCGGTGGCGTTAAAGGCAGCGGTTGCTCCCCATGTAGCTGCTGCACAGGAAGGGCGAAAATTAGAGGTACATCGTCTGTCGGGTTTTTGTCGTGGAGCGATGATGACAAAAGCTGATTTTATCCTCGTTGAAGGAGCTGGCGGCTGGCGGGTGCCGCTTAATAATCGCGAGACGATGGCTCAGTTACCCGTCGAACTAAACCTTGCGGTAATCTTAGTGGTGGGTATTAAGCTCGGTTGTATTAACCATGCGCTGCTGACTCAGGAAGCTATTCTAAGAGATGGTATTAAACTTGCGGGCTGGGTGGCTAACCGAGTAGATCCGCAGATGGAAGTTAGTGGTGACAGTATTGAATATTTACGCCAGGCGATCAGAGCCCCATTAATTGGCGAAATACCCTTCCTCAATGATAGAGATCCCCAAGCAGCTGCTAAGTACCTGCAGCTTGATAAAATACTTTAGTAATATCTGCTTAAATTTGGAATTGTCTATTAAATGATCTATACTGGCTAATGCAAGGTTTTTCTCTGAAAAATACATATTTAATTGGCAGGCTAGTCATCATTATTTTGTGTTTAAAGCTTGTTAGAAAAAGGTGGATTGATTGTTATGAATGTTACCAACTCATTACAAACAGGTATGATCGGTTTAAACAGAGGCCTCGACAATAACCCAAGAGTGGCTGGAGACTTTCACGGATCAGGTAAAGCTGAAGTGCCGGAGAGTGCCTCAGGTCGTGATTTGGAAAATGCGGTTGCTGAAACTACACTGTCTGCTACACAGGAGGCGGCTGCTACGAAGGTTGTTACTAGTATTAGTGAAGTGCTTGGGACTAATGTAGATGTGGTAGTTTAGCGGTAGGAGGTTAAATGGAATTGCAAAGCTTGAGTATTAATACTGGTAATTCTGTATCCTCTCTCGCGATACAGGATAATAGCCAAAAACTCGCGTCGCCAAGTAGTGCCGCGATACAACAGTTACAGTCCCATGAGCGGGAGAGTCTCGCTGTTGAGCGGACTGCCACTTCTGTTCAGACTAGCTCAGTTGTTACTCAGCTGGTGGCTGGTGCAGATGCTGCTGTTGCCGTTTATGGTCAGTTCCCCAATATTTCAAATGACATTCAACCGAACTCCCCTGCGCCCGAGGCAAATATAGATACCGCCCCCTCACTTGCAGAGACTGTGTCCAGCGAAATAAATGTTGCAAGAGATCTGCAGCAAGCAGAGTTAAAGATCACTCAACAATTAGCGTCTAGGGATAGAGAGGTAAGGGCACATGAGCAAACCCATGCATCCATTGGTGGCGCCTATGCTGGAGCTCCTAGCTTTGACTTTACCAGTGGTCCAGATGGTCAGCTATACGCCACTTCTGGTCAGGTTTCTATCGATACATCCGCAATAGAAAATAACCCTGAGGCTACGCTTGAAAAAGCACAGATTATTATAAGAGCAGCTCTGTCTGTCTCTGAACCCTCTGCCGCCGATCGAAAAATCGCCGCAGAAGCTAAGTCGCTGGCGATGAGGGCGCTCTCTGATATACGAGAATCTGACGGTTCTTCCATTAATGATGTCTCTAGTGTCGCTCGTGATGCCCAGGTAAAGCTTGAGCAGCAGCAGTTGGAGCGTGAAGAGTTTCTAGCAGAGGCAGAGCTTAAAGAGGCAAAGCAGGAGCGGAATCAAGCATTGCTTGAAGCTCGTAAGCAAAGTACTGAAAACTCGATGGCGGTGCTGACTGAGTACAATAAACAAATCAGTGATATTCAAGAAACACTGCGGCGTTTAAATACCCAGCTAGTTGACTCGGGGGCTTTTTCTAAATCGTTTCCCGAGGGTTTTTTGATCGACCAAAGCGTATAATTTCTTTATTTATCCCGTTCTATCATACGAAATATTGAGTCCCTATCATTTTTCCTTTGTTTCTCGCTCTTCCGGTTCTGTTGTTTTATCCCCATATTTCTTAGTGACATAAAAAACCAATCCTGCAATCAATAGTGCGATAGGCAGAAAAAATAGATTGGGTAAGTCATAAGAGCCAATCCAATAAATCAGTACAATTGCACAAATGGGAAAAACTTTGGTGATTATAAAATTATAGGGCATAGTGTTTACGTTAAGAATCTGAGGATGATTGAGCTAAAAGTTTTCGGCTTTTCTGCGTGAGGCCAATGGCCAGCACCCTCTATTATTTTGAAGGTGGCGCAGCTAAACAAGTTATTAATTGTCTGCTGGTGTTCAGGTAGCAGATAATCTGAGTTCTTCCCCTTGATAAATAAGGTGCGGCCGTTGAATGCTGTTCCGTGAGGAGCTTGACTAATATTGTGATATTGGCTGTGTAACGCTGCTATATTAGGCCGCCAGGCAAAGGTTTTCTGCTGGTTTCGATAGAGGTTTTTTAAGAGGAAGGCCCTAACGCCTTGCTCTGGGATATAAGCCGCTAGCTGCTTATCAGCTGCTGATCTTGAGCTCAGAGAAGCTAAATCAATGCTAAACAACCCCTCAAAAATATGCTGATGATGAGCGCTGTATTGAACTGGAGCTATATCTACCACAATCAGTTTGTCTAAGTATAGGGGGTGTTCAAGGGCGATTTGCATCGCTACTTTGCCGCCCATTGAATGGCCGATCATCGACGCTGAGGCTAACTTTAAATCATCCATCAGCTCTATGACATCTCTCGCCATTGACGGGTAATCCATACTGTCGCAATGAGGGCTTCTACCGTGATTTCGCAAATCGACAGCGATCACTTGATGGTGTTGCCCCAACGCCGATATTTGACTGCCCCAGTTTTCTAAGGTGCCAAATAGTCCGTGTAAAATAATCAGTGGCGTTCCCTCGCCACTGATTTGGTAATGTAGTTTCATCGATTATACAATCGCTAGCAACTCAACGTCGAAGACTAAGGTTGCGCAAGGTGGGATTGAACCGGCTGAACCGTTGGCTCCATAGGCTAGTTCAAAGGGGATGCTGAGCTTCCACTTCGCCCCGATATTCATTAGCTGTAAGGCCTCTGTCCAGCCGGCAATGACACCACTGACTGGGAATTCCGCAGGCTGGCCCCTGTCATATGAACTGTCAAAGGTGCTGCCATCGATAAAGGTACCATGGTAGTGGCAGCGAACCGTTGACTCTGCCGTGGCTTTTTCAGCTTGTGCATCTCCCTCCTCTAGAATCTCGTATTGTAGTCCAGAATCCAAAGTGGTTACTTGCTCGTTTTTTGCGTTTTCAGCAAGAAAAACGGTGCCTGCAGCGCTCGCCTCTTTTTGTTGTTCCTCTTGTGCCTTTTTCATTATTTCATTTAATTTAGTAAAAGCGTCCTGAATTTTTTCTACTGAGATGCGGGGTTCTTGACCTGTGTAAGAGTCTTCAATACCAGCGGCCAGTACATTGAAATCAATCCCATCAAAGCCATTTTGTGCTAATTGGTCACCCATTTGACGGCCAATTCCATAGCTGGCGCATTGTTCCATTGTTTCAATGATCAGTTTTGACATGTTATTCTATCTCGTTAGTCTAGTGAAAAAGTAAGGCTAACATAGAATATTAATTGGCTCTAGCGTCATAACTGTTTGCAGGCCAAAACTGATTACAAGGAGGAGGGTGCTGAGCATATTCAGCTGAGCTCAGCTCTACTCAATAAATACTTTGTTCTGCGGATAATGTGAGGCTTCAGCGTAACGCCAAAGTAAGGGTAGGCCAGATGATGGCTGATAGCGGCGTTAATGAGCACCCGTTTTATGGGTGTTAAGTCGGTTATTAACGCCGTGTCACCCAGTGTCGTTATCATGCCTTGCGAGTAAGTGATGCTGTGGTCTCAGGGTGGGTTATTGAAAAGTATCATTGGATTATTTGATCTGGGTGATGGTGCTGATCAGTTCCCCGGATTTTAAGGTGGTGGTAATACTCTGTCCGACGCTTACCTCAGCGGTGTTTGCGATTAGCTGCTGGTTTTGGCTGCGTGTAATTGAGTATCCTCGATCTAAGGTTGCCAGTGGGCTGATGCTGTGTAATAAGGTAGCAACGGCCTGTAAGTGTTGTCTTTTTTGCAATACTTGTTGTACCGCTAGCTGTTGATAGCGAGTGCTGAGGTGGTTGAGGGTCGAGCGATGAGATTTTATTAAAGGTCGTGGTGTTTTTGAATTAAGCTGTTGCTTAAGTATGTTTAGTTTTTGTTGTAAATAAACAAGTTTATCATTGGCGGGTTTGTTTAGGCGGTTTTGTAAGTTCTCTAGGCGTAATTTTTGTACGGTTAGTCGTTCCGCTGGAGATCTGAGTTTTGCCGATGTTGCGTTTAACTTATTGCGCAGGTAAGAAATACGATGGCGAACCTGTGTGGTCAAACGTTGCTGCAATTGGTCGATGTGAATTTTAAGGCTATCTTGATCTGGGCTAATAAATTCGGCTGCCGCAGAGGGGGTTGCCGCTCGGTAATCAGCAACCAAATCGCTGATGGAAAAATCAACTTCATGGCCAATGGCGCTAATGATAGGTATCGGGCAGGCAAACATGGCTCGGGCGAGTGGTTCTTCATTGAATGGCCATAGATCTTCAAGCGAGCCGCCACCTCTGGTGAGCAGAATTAAATCACAATCTGTTTGGCGAACCTGTTGCAGGGCTTTAATGATACTAGCGCTGGCCTGCGCACCTTGTACCTGGCAGGGGAAGATGCTGATTGGCAAAGCGGGAAACCTGCGCTTAAGAACGCTCAAAACATCATGAATAGCGGCCCCCGTTGGCGAGGTGATCACGGCTAGGTGATTGGGCAGAGAAGGGACTGGGCGTTTATAGCTAGCGTCGAATAATCCCTCTTTTAATAGCTTTGATTTTAGCTGCTCAAACGCCATCTGTAAGCGTCCTGACCCTGCCTCTTCCATGCTGTTGCAGATTAGTTGATAGTCACCACGCCCTTCATATAAGCTGACTTTGGCCATAACAATGACAGCATCACCTTCTTTGGGGCTGAAATTTAGTTGGCGATTACTGCCTTTAAACATGGCGCAGCGAATTTGAGCGCCGCTATCTTTAAGGGTGAAGTACCAGTGACCGGAACTTGGCTTGGCAAAGTTGGATAGCTCTCCCTGCACTCTAATGCTGAGAAATGAATTTTCCAGTAAAGATTTGACTTGTCTATTCAGTTGGGTAACAGAAATGGCGCTAGTATCAGCACCAATGTTTCGACTGCGGCTAGGTCTGCTAGGCTCAGTGCCTCGAATATTCTTATATAGTTTCATGTGCTTATAATAAACCAAAGCGACAGATTAGTTTATATAATTTTAATTTGATTGCTTTGCCTTGAAAGCGTTTAATTCTAATTGTCTACGCGAAGAAAATTGGGTATAATACAGCGCTTATTTTTAACTGTTCATTTTATCCTGGTGGGATTGTTAATTATGTTGCGAATCGCTGAAGAGGCCCTAACCTTCGATGATGTCTTATTATTACCTAGTTATTCTGAGGTATTACCTAAAGATGTTTCCCTTGTTTCACGTATCACTAAAAAAATATCTATCAATATACCCCTAGCATCTGCTGCTATGGATACTGTGACGGAATCCGGCTTGGCCATCGCGATGGCGCAAGAGGGTGGTATTGGTATTGTTCACAAAAATTTAACGCCTGTCGAACAAGCCCGCGAAGTGACCAAAGTAAAAAAACATGAAGCGGGTGTGGTAAGTGATCCCATCACTTGTCATTCAGATATGACCGTAGGCGAACTTCGCCAAATGGCCGATAATTTGGGATTCTCTAGTTTTCCGGTGGTTGATAACAATGTGTTGGTTGGAATCGTCACCAGCCGAGATATGCGCTTTGAAAATTATTTAGATGCGAAAGTAGCGTCTATTATGACGCCGAAAGAACGCTTAGTGACTGTCGATGAAGGTGTAGATCAAGAAAAAGTACGCAATTTATTACGCAAGCACCGGATTGAGAAGATCTTAGTGGTCGATGAGAACTTCGGTTTGAAAGGCATGATGACCGTTAAAGACATGTACAAAGCACAGGCTTTTCCCAATGCATCGAAAGATGAGCAGGGATGTTTACTGGTGGGTGCTGCGGTAGGTACCGGGCCTGAAACACCTGAGCGGGTTAAATTGCTGGTGGAGGCGGGGGTCGATGTCATTATTGTAGATACGGCCCACGGTCATTCCAAAGGTGTTATTGATCGGGTGGCATGGATTAAGACCAATTTTCCACAGGTGCAGGTGATCGGTGGCAACATAGCGACGGCCGCAGCGGCTATTGCATTGGCGGATGCCGGAGCGGACGGGGTAAAAGTGGGAATAGGTCCTGGATCTATCTGTACGACGCGTATTGTCTCTGGAGTCGGTATGCCACAGATATCAGCCGTTGCCAATGTGGCTGCTGTATTGAAGGAGAGGGGGATTCCCCTCATTGCCGATGGCGGTATCCGCTTTTCTGGTGATATAGCTAAGGCAATTGCCGCGGGAGCGTCTGCGGTAATGGTAGGTTCCATGCTGGCGGGTACCGATGAGGCGCCTGGTGAAGTAGAGTTGTTCCAGGGGCGTGCCTATAAATCCTATCGTGGTATGGGGTCAATCGGGGCGATGGCGCAGAGTTCAGGTTCTTCAGATCGCTATTTTCAAGATGCCTCCGAAGGCTCTGAAAAGTTAGTGCCTGAGGGAATAGAGGGGCGAGTTGCCTGTAAGGGGGCGATGAAAGGAGTAGTGCATCAGTTAATGGGCGGTCTGCGAGCATCTATGGGGTATACCGGCAGTCCTGATATTGAGACGATGCGTAATGAGCCTACCTTTGTCCGTATTACCAGTGCAGGTATGAATGAAAGCCATGTGCACGATGTCAGTATTACCAAAGAGTCACCGAATTATCGAATTTAATTGAAGTATTCGTCAAAAGTGGGGTGCAACAGCACCCCGCTTTTTTTTTTGGCTAAGGCTAAATGTACGACGATGGAGTAACACAGATGAGCGCAGATATACATTCACAGAGAATATTAATCCTAGATTTTGGTTCACAGTACACCCAGCTCATTGCTCGCAGGGTAAGAGAAATTGGCGTTTACTGTGAAATCTATCCCTGGGATTGTGCCGAGCAAGAAATCTCTGCTTTTAATGCCAAAGGTTTTATTTTGGCGGGTGGTCCCGAGTCAGTTACCGCTGGAGAGTCACCGAGAGTGTCGCAGGTTGTCTTTGATGCCAATGTGCCTATTCTTGGTATCTGTTATGGAATGCAGGCCATGGCTGCTCAGTTAGGTGGTAAGGTTGAAGGTTCTGCTCTGCGTGAGTTTGGCTACGCCAAGGTTAAGCTGTCTCACAGCTGTGGGCCGCTACTCGATGGATTAGAAGATCAGCTAGCGAATAACGGCGCTTCACTACTCGATGTGTGGATGAGCCATGGGGATAAAGTAGTGGAATTGCCTGAGGGCTTTAGTGTCTCGGCCTCCACGGAATCTGCGCCGATAGCGGCTATGTGTGATCCAATAAAAAAATACTACGGCGTACAGTTTCATCCAGAAGTGACCCATACCAAGCAGGGCGGTGCCATACTTGAGCGCTTTGCTATTGATATTTGCCAAACGGAGCCACTGTGGACATCTGCCAATATCGTTGCTGATCAAATAGAGAAAGTGCGTGCTCAAGTTGGTGATAACAAAGTTCTGTTAGGCTTGTCTGGCGGTGTTGACTCTTCAGTAGTCGCTGCACTCTTGCACAAAGCTATCGGCGATCAGCTAACCTGCGTATTTGTCGACAATGGTCTATTGCGCAAGGAAGAGGGCGACCAAGTCATGGCCATGTTCGCGGATAACATGGGGGTGCGTGTGATACGTGCTGACGCCGCTGATTTGTTTTTGGGGCGTCTGCAAGGCGTGAGTGACCCAGAGCAAAAACGCAAAATTATCGGCAATACCTTTATCGAGATATTTGACCAGCAGGCGCAGCTGATCGAAGATGTTCATTTTCTTGCTCAGGGCACTATCTATCCGGATGTGATCGAATCAGCAGCGGCCAAAACCGGTAAGGCGCATGTTATTAAATCCCATCATAATGTTGGTGGCTTGCCTGATGATATGGCGTTTGACCTGGTAGAACCACTGCGTGAGCTGTTTAAAGATGAAGTGCGCAAATTGGGTCTCGAATTGGGACTGCCGGAAAAAATGGTCTATCGTCACCCTTTCCCAGGTCCGGGCTTAGGTGTGCGTATTTTAGGTGAAGTCACTAAAGAATTTGCTGACATATTACGCGAGGCAGATGCTATTTTCATGGCAGAGCTCCACGCATCGGGTTGGTATGCGAAAACTAGTCAGGCCTTTGCGGTGTTTTTGCCGGTAAAGTCGGTCGGTGTCGTGGGTGATGCAAGACGCTATGAATATGTGATAGCGCTACGTGCAGTGGAAACCATAGACTTTATGACTGCGCGTTGGGCACATTTACCTTATGAATTATTAGAGACGGTCTCAGGTAGAATCATCAACGAAATATCGCGAGTTTCAAGGGTGACTTATGATATATCTAGTAAGCCGCCTGCGACTATCGAATGGGAATAATGGCCATTTAGAGCGCTTATTCTATGTCCTCTAATTCACCTGAATTCTGGATGCGAGCTGCATTGGAGCTAGCCGAGTTCGCCGCTTTGCAGAACGAAGTCCCAGTTGGAGCGGTGGTGGTATTAGAGGGGAAAATCATCGGTAGGGGCAGCAATGGGCCGATTGGTCGACATGATCCAACCGCGCATGCAGAAATTCAAGCGCTGCAGCAAGCTGCCCAAGCCATTGCTAATTATCGGTTGGTCAATGCAGATTTGTATGTGACGCTGGAGCCCTGTGCGATGTGTGCGGGGGCAATAGTTCACAGCCGGATTAGAACTCTCTATTTTGGCGCGCATGAGCTTAAGTCTGGAGCGGTGCAGAGTAACTTAAATTTGCTTGAGCAGGCCTGTATGAATCATAAGGTATTGATAACATCAGGGGTATTGGCTGAAGAGAGTGCTGGTCTGATCTCTGGTTTTTTTAAACGACGTCGAGCGGAGAAAAAAAGACTCAAGGCCGCTCTGCTATAAAATATTACCTTCTCTTATCTATATTCAAATGCTAATTATCGGTTGGTCAATGCAGACTTGTATGTGACGCTGGAGCCCTGTGCGAAGTGTGCGGGGGCAATATTGTCCACCGTCGGATTAGAGCTCTCTATTTTGGCCCGCATAAGGCCGGTCTTCTATAAAATATTGCCTACTCTTATCTATATTCAAATTTAATCTACAAGGTTGAGGGCGCCGGATCCTGATTGGGTTCCAGAGTTTCTTGAGCGGGCGCGCTGTCCTGCATTTCTGTTGCTTGACTGTTGGTAGTGTTTTTTAATTGCTGTTGCTGAATTTGCCATTTTAGGATGGTCAAATATTGTCTAATGTTTTTAACATAATTGACCGGCTCGTATCCCCTAGCATAACCATGTTTTACCGTATTATAGTATTTGGGCTTGGTTAATAGCGGTAGGTGTCTGCGGACATCTTCCCATAGATCCGGGTTGAGACCGGCGCGTTTGGTTAAGATTCGTGCGTCTTCCAAGTGTCCAAAACCGGTATTGTAACCGGCAAGGGCCAGGAAAGTTCGGTCGGGGTCGGTGATTCGAGCGGGTATTTTTTTCTTTACAATGTTGAGATATTGAGCGCCGCCAAAAATGCTTTGTTTGGGGTCGGTGCGATCCGTAACATTGACTTCTTTAGCGGCTGCCTTAGTCAGCATCATAATGCCTTTTACCCTAGTGGATGAAACAGCTTTCGGATTCCAGTGGGATTCTTGATAGGCGATGGCGGCGAGCAGTTGCCAGTCGATATTGGTTTCTTTCGCCGCTTGTTTGAAATAGCGTTCAATGCTGGGTAGGCGATTATTGAAATCATTCTTAAAAGCAATAGTGTCAAAAAAGTTAAGGGGGTTGCTATTGCTGTAGTATTTTTTCTCCAGGATAGCGATTTCAGACTTTGCTGTTGCAGAACTGAGGTATTGATTGACAGCATTGAGTAGTGATTTGTCAGGTTTGTTGGCAACGAGCCAGCGCACAGGTTGGGCTTCTCCCAACTCAAAGGCGATTTTTAAACCGGGAAAAAACGGACCCACCGATTGAAAGTCAGAATGGCTGATAACTGCGATATCGATATCTTTGTTTAGAATAAGCTGGAGAATTTCATAGGTGGTTAAATTGGCGGCGCTGTCCCACTGTAGTTGAGGGTGGATTTTTTGTTGCTCATAGAGTCTTGATTCCTGTGGGGAATTGCTGGCGACTATGACGCTGCGATCAATAATTTGCTCGATGTTGCGCGGGTATTTTTTGCCCTGGGTCTGTCGATAAACGATCACAGTTTGGTTGTTGGTGTAGCTGACGCTCTGCTGAAAAGTGTTATCCTCAGGGGTGTTTAGCGATCGCCCTGGAATGCTGATGTGGCTATCTCTGGACAAAAGATCTAGCTCGAGCTGCCGCTGATTATGTCTGATGTTTAGCTTAAGCTCGACGCCTAGGTGTTTTGCAAAGGCTGTGACCAGTTCGTACTCGAAACCAGCGGCATTGTTCTTCTGCAAAAAATAAGTATCTTCAGTGTTGGTAGTGCTCACCCGTAATTCACCGGACTGAACTATTTTCGAAAGCTGGTTTTGATCGTCTAGTTGAAACATTAGTAGTATCAGAAAAGAAATACTAATTAGGAGGGCAAGAAAATATAGTGAACGTTTTTTTTGACTCATAATGGCGTAATTCTAGTACTCTAAAGGTTGTGTCTAAGGTAAAATAATGGGCTTAATTCTGCCCTTTGTTCTGCCCATGAGGATCAATCTAAAAATGCTTATTTTGCGTGGCGCTCCCGCTTTATCCGATTTCCGTAAAGTAAAATTATTGACGACTTTACAGCAACAAGTTTCCATTATTAGTGGAGTATATGCTGAATATATACATTTAGTCGAATTGCACGAGTCACTTAGTGTAACCGATCAAGTAAAGCTGGAAAATATACTGCAATATGGACCAAATGTAGCAAAAGAAGATCCACATGGTCAAATCCTGTTCGTTACACCTAGAGCGGGGACCATTTCACCTTGGTCGAGTAAGGCGACTGATATCGCTATTAATTGCGGGTTGAACTCAGTATCACGCATCGAGAGAGGCACCGCATTTTATATTCAAGCGAGTCGTCAGCTTAGCACAGTAGAATTAGAAAAAGTGGCGCTGTTGGTTCACGATCGTATGGTCGAGCAAATTTTCGCCTCTGCAGAAGCCGCCGCTGTCTTATTCGAGCACACTGAACCTGTTGCAATGCAGCGGGTTGATATTTTAGCCTTGGGTAGACAGGCATTAGTCACCGCGAATATTGAATTGGGCTTGGCGCTCGGTGAAGATGAGATAGACTATTTAGTAGATTGTTTTGTAAAGCTCGAGCGCAATCCATCCGATGTTGAGTTAATGATGTTTGCTCAGGCAAATTCTGAACACTGCAGGCACAAAATTTTTAATGCCTCTTGGGATATTGATGGTGAGGCACAAGAAAAGTCACTGTTTTCCATGATACGCAATACCAATGAACTCGGTGGAGAGAATGTACTTTCTGCTTATAAAGATAATGCGGCCGTTATTGTCGGCAGTAAAGCGGCGCGCTTTTATCCCTCTCAAACTGGTCATCAGTATAGCTACCATGAAGAATCCATAGAGATCCTGATTAAAGTAGAGACGCATAACCACCCGACCGCAATAGCTCCTTTTTCTGGTGCTGCCACCGGTTCTGGTGGGGAGATACGCGACGAAGGGGCTACTGGTCGCGGTGGCAAACCCAAGGCAGGTCTCTCTGGATACAGTGTTTCTGATTTAAATATTCCAGGTTATGTGCAGCCGTGGGAATCCCAATATGGCAAGCCCGGGCGGATAGTTTCTGCTCTGGATATTATGCTTGAGGGGCCGGTCGGTGGCGCTGCTTTTAATAATGAATTTGGCCGTCCCAATCTAACCGGCTATTTTAGAACCTTTGAACAGAGCGTTAATGGCGCAGCCGGAAGGGAGATGCGCGGCTATCACAAGCCGATTATGATTGCTGGTGGTATGGGTAATATTGCCACCGATCAGGTCGAAAAAGGTGACATTGAAGTCGGTGCTCAGCTGGTATGCCTGGGAGGGCCTGCAATGTTAATTGGCTTGGGCGGCGGCGCAGCCTCATCCATGGCCTCTGGCAGCTCGGCGGAAAATTTAGATTTTGCCTCAGTGCAGCGCGGCAATCCAGAAATGGAGAGACGCTGTCAGGAAGTGATTGATCGGTGTTGGCAAATGGGCAAAGACAACCCCATCGCTTTTATTCACGATGTCGGTGCCGGTGGCTTGTCGAATGCATTCCCCGAATTGGTCAAAGATGGTGGTCGTGGCGCAAATTTTGAATTGCGTAACATCAACAACGATGAGCCTGGTATGTCGCCATTAGGGGTCTGGAGTAATGAATCTCAAGAGCGCTATGTGCTCGCGATACAGCCAGAAAATATGGCGCTATTTAAAGCCATGTGTGAAAGAGAGCGCTGTCCCTTTACGGTGGTAGGAGAGGCGACCCAAGAGCATCACTTAAAATTATCGGATCAGCATTTTAAGAATAATCCCGTCGACATTCCCATGGAAGTGCTTTTCGGTAAGCCGCCCAAAATGCATCGAAGCGTAACCCGCATAGATTATGCAGTGGAAGCGTTCGATACCAGCGCCATAGACATTCAAGAGGCAATTAACCGGGTGTTGAGCTTTCCGGCTGTCGCCTCTAAATCTTTTTTAATTACGATTGGTGACCGTACCATCACTGGTCAAGTGGCGAGAGATCAGATGGTTGGCCCCTGGCAAGTGCCCGTGGCGGATTGCGCAGTCACGACTGCTTCCTACCAAGGTTATTGTGGTGAGGCGATGGCGATGGGTGAGCGCACGCCGTTGGCGCTGGTTGATGCCGCTGCATCAGGGCGTATTGCCATCGGCGAGACTTTGACTAATATGGCTGCCGCTGCCATCGATGACATCAGTGATATTAAGTTGTCGGCAAACTGGATGGTCGCAGCAGGTCACCCGGGGGAAGATGAAAAGCTTTACGATACAGTTAAGGCGGTGGGAATGGAATTATGCCCGGCACTGGGGATGACAATACCCGTCGGCAAAGACTCAATGTCAATGCGCACTCAGTGGCAAGAAGATGGAGAGGCCAAGAGTGTTACCTCTCCGATGTCAGTGGTAATCTCTGGGTTCGCGCCAGTCACCGATGTCAGGAAAACTCTGACGCCACAGCTGCGTGAGGATCGAGGTCCGACCGATTTAATTTTAATTGACCTTGGTGCTGGTAAAAACCGTTTGGGGCTGTCGGCACTCGCTCAAGTTTATAATGCTGTGGGTCAATCTGTCCCCGACGTGGATAGTGCGCATTTATTAAAAACATTTTTCGGGGCTATTCAGGCGCTTAATAAACAGGGGCTGATCATTGCCTATCACGATAGATCTGACGGTGGGCTGTTGGCGACCGTCGCTGAGATGTGCTTTGCAGGTCACTTGGGTGTCGATATAAATCTAGATCTATTGGCGAAAGATAGAGAGGATTGCCTAGCCGCTTTGTTCAATGAAGAATTAGGTGGAGTGATTCAGGTTCTCAAAGAGCACACCATGGAAATCCTTATTGAATTAAACGCCGCAGGATTAGGTGATATATCCAGTGTGATTGGCTCGCCAAATTGGGATGATGAGCTGCGTATTCACTTTGACGAAGACGAAATATTTTCTGAGAAGCGTCGTGTGCTGCAAAAGTCATGGTCTAGAACTTCTTATGAAATTCAAAAAATGAGAGACAATTCTGAGTGCGCCGAGCAGGAATTTAGCCTGATTGATGATGTCGATGATCCAGGGTTGTCGGTCAGTTTAAGTTTTGATCTCAATCAAGATATTGCGGCGCCCTATATCGCTACAGGTGTTAGACCAAAAGTGGCAGTATTGAGAGAGCAAGGTGTTAATGGGCAGATAGAAATGGCGGCGGCGTTCGACCGTGCCGGTTTTGATGCGGTAGATGTGCACATGAGTGACATTTTAGAACAGCGTGTGTCTCTGCAGGATTTCCAAAGTCTAGTCGCCTGTGGCGGTTTTTCCTACGGTGATGTGCTGGGAGCGGGAGAGGGCTGGGCAAAGTCGATATTGTTTAACAATGTTGCAAGGGATGAATTTTCGGCCTTTTTTGAACGGGCCGATACGCTTACCTTAGGTGTTTGTAATGGCTGTCAGATGATCTCTAACTTACAGAGCATTGTGCCTGGTGCCGAGCATTGGCCAAAATTTGTGCGCAATAAGTCAGAGCAATTTGAAGGCCGAGTGGCGCTAGTGCAAGTGCAAGAGTCTGCATCGGTATTTATGCAGGGAATGCAAGGCTCCATTATGCCCATTGCAATTGCTCACGGTGAAGGTTATGCACAATTTTCCAGTGAGTCCTTAGCCGCTGAAAATAAAGCAGCCGTGGTCTTAAGCTACGTGGATAATAATGGCAAAATAACCGAGCACTATCCACAAAATCCGAATGGTTCCCCTATGGGGGTTGCTGGTATGACGTCCATTGACGGGCGCGTAACTATTATGATGCCCCATCCAGAGCGCGTGTTTAGAGCGGTACAAAATTCATGGGCACCGGATGAGTGGAGTGAAGACGGAGCTTGGATGCGTCTGTTCCGCAATGCCAGAGTCTGGTTGGGTTAAGCTTCCTTAGCTGTCTGCTGTAAATAAAAAAACCGACGTCAGTCGGTTTTTTTTGCTGACTGATAATCCCCGATTCGACTGTCGAGAGGATAAACGCAAGGCAATAAAAAACCAGTTAAAAACTGGTTTTTAGAAATCTATCTCTCTCTAAATAAACCGCTGAGGTTAAGTAGAGAGGATTAGCTAAAGAGAAATTAGCTCTTGCCAGTGATTTGAACGTCTACACGACGGTCAGCACGTAGGCAGCTGATAAGCGCTGCGCCAGTACCAGAGCATTGAGCTACAGGTGCTGATTCGCCTTCGTAATTAACAGAGATAGCAGCAGGTCTAACACCAGCTTGAGTCAATGCATTAGCAACGTTAACAGCACGACGCTGTGAAAGTGCCATGTTATAAGCGGTGTTGCCAATTGGATCCGCGTGACCTACTAAACTTACAGTAGCAGCGTCAGATAGACCGTTGATGTAGTCAGCGATCTGCGCTACGTTGCCAACAGTTGCGTTGTCAAAGTCAAAGAAGATGGCGAATTTCTTAGCGGCATCAACTGCCATAGCTGCAGGTGCTGCTGTTCCATCACATGCTGCAGAATCTGCATCAGACCATGAAGAATTTCTTAGGCAGCCGGCTAGCGTTTGCGTAATTGCTCCAGACGAATTAGTAACATAGCCGTGGTTACCTTGGTGTGCCATTGCAGATGCAGATAGAGTCACCGCTAAGGCTAATCCGGCAGTAATAGCGAACTTTTTCATTTTTAAACTTCCTTTATAGTGTGAATGTTGCTACTAACATCGAGTGTAAATCAATGTGATTTAAGTAACTGTCCATAAGTAGGTATTACATGTGGATTTATTGTACTGGTTATAACCTTGATTTGGAACCCTTTATTAAGGGGTCTTTATCAGTTGCAGTAATATTAGACCATGAAAGTACTTTTTAGAAGAGTTTCACGTACTATCTACTCAATAAAAGCGGATTTTTATTGAATTTTTTTCTCGTTACAGGGTCCGGTATCTGAAAAAATAGAGCAATCAAAAGGTACTAGTTTTCGAATCTGCTAGGATCTGTCTGGTTTTAGAGTGAATATCACTGGCACTACATGGGGAACTACTTAACGCTGGGTACTGATGTCTACTGACATGAGCGAATATAAGCGCTGTTTTGCACTTGTTTGCGCTGGATTAATGCCCAATGCTGCCCTTAAGAGGAAGGGCAACATAAGAGCAAGGGCAACAAATCGAGGGTCACTGTAAGCCACTAATCAGTGACCTTTTACCTTCAGTTGTGATTAGTCCGAATCTTATTTATTGTTGGGCGGTAGTTCTTCTTCAGCTTCACTGTTCAGAGAAATATAAATACCTTGAATTATAATAAAGACTACCGTTAGACCCAGCATTCCAAAGAGTTTAAAGTTAACCCATGTCGCCTCAGAATAATTAAAGGCAACGTAGAGGTTTATAATGCCCATAAAGCAGAAAAAGGCCACCCAGGCAATGCTGAGGGTGATCCATATTTTTTTCTCGAGAACCATTTGGGCGCCCATGATCCTTTCAATAATGGTTTTTTCTCCGATAAAGTGACTGCCGAGGAATGTCGCGGCAAACAGCCAGTTAATAACCGAGGGCTTCCATTGAATAAAGGTTTTATCTTGAAAAATAACCGTGGCTCCCCCCATAGTAATCACCAATACTAATGTCACTATTTGCATTTTTTCTATTTTTTTCTCCTTGAACCAGGTATAGCCTACTGAGAGAATAGTCGCGGGGATTAATGCGGCAGTAGCCATAATTATGTCGCTAGTGTATTTATAAACAGCGACAAAGATAACAATGGGCAAAAAGTCTAAAAGTAATTTCATAAGAACTCGATAAAGTTAGGGTGTATAATTATAGGGCGTAAGTTAACAGATAATAGCGTCTAGTTGTAAGTATGTGATTAAAAATATTGAAATACTCGGTGTTAGCTGTAGCGTTAATGAATTTTAATTTAAATTGGTAATAGGCATAAATGATTTTACCTAAGTATGATTTGCACACTCACACAACCGCTTCTGATGGAGTGTTGTCACCATTGGCGCTCTATCAATTAGCAGCAGAGAAAGGTGTTGAAGTTCTTGCTATCACTGATCACGATACAGTGGAGGGCATAAAAGACTTACAAAAGTATTTGGGGTTAGAGAGTGTCGAGTCTGGACCTCGCTTAATTGCCGGGGCTGAATTTACTTGTTTATTTGAAAAGCAGGTATTACATGTGGTGGGATTGGGATTGAATGTGGATCATGTCGAGCTAAAACAGCATTTGTCAGGATTAGAGGAGTTAAGGTTAGACAGGGCTAGGCGCATTGCAGCCAAATTAGAAAAGAAGAAAATGCCAAATGTATTCGAACTGGTGCTGGAGAAAGCAGCGGGTGCACAAATAGGGCGACCACATTTTGCAAAAGTACTTTGTGATTTAAAGATTGTTAGCACCGAGGCTGATGCGTTTAAAAAGTATTTAGGGGCGGGAAAAATTGGCAACGTCTCAGTTGCTTGGCCCTCTCTGGAAAAAGTACTTGAAGTAATAACCTCAAGCGGTGGCGTGTCGGTGTTAGCGCACCCTACCAAGTATAATTTAACCATGAGTAAACTGAGAAAGGTGATTGCGGCTTTCTCTGAATTGGGCGGTAATGCGATAGAACTTGGTTATCCTGGAATAAATAGGGAGCAGCAAAATATTCTGGCGTTTGAGGCAGACAAACATAATTTATCAGTGTCTGCAGGCAGTGATTTTCATACGCCATTGAATCGCTGGACAGTCGTGGGTGCTCACCCGCCAATTCCCGATAATCTACCCCATATATTAAATCATCGGCGAATTGCTAACACAGTGATAAACAGGGGTGTTCTATGAGTCAGTTATTTCAAATACATCCTGATAATCCGCAAATGAGACTTATCAAACAAGCTGTTGAAATTGTTAAAAAAGGTGGGTTAATTGTATATCCAACAGATTGTGCCTATGCCATCGGTTGTCATTTGGGAGATAAAAATGCAGTTGATCGTATAAAGCGTATTCGAAAGTTAGATGATAAGCATAATTTCACCTTGGTATGCCGTGATTTAAGTGAGATAGGAACTTATGCTAAAGTAAATAATCCTCAATATCGAATTTTAAAGAATTATACTCCCGGCGCATATACTTTTATCTTAAGGGCAACCTCGGAAGTGCCGCGAAGACTATTGCACCCTAAGCGGAAAACGATAGGCTTGAGAATACCAGATAGTAATATAGCCTTAGCATTAATGAGAGAGTTAGGTGAGCCTATTATGAGTACTTCATTAATACTCCCTGGAGACGAATATCCTTTAACCGACCCCTATGAAATACGAGATATTTTACAGCATGAAATTGATTTAGTCATAGACGGTGGATATTGCGGAATGGAAGCGACATCGGTAATTAATCTTGTCGAAGATACGCCAGAGATAATACGGGAGGGGGCGGGAAGTATTAGTAACTTTTAATATGTAGAGGATGAGAGCTATTACTAAAATTTATATCTTTATCTTGAAATAATTGCTTATCTGCGCTATTTTTAGCTCATATTAAATATGATACTGGATGATGATAATGACTGACTTTGTAAGAATGTTGACCCGTAAAAACTCATTGCGTAAACAATGTCAGGATCTTTCGACTGAAGAGTTGAGCAAAATAATAGCAGACCTTGGTGATATATTAGAAGAGCATCAAGCTCAGGAACTTGCTCGAACAGAAGCTGAAAAGATTAAGGCGCTAAAAATTGAACAGATCCGTCAGGCAATGCTTGATTCAGGTATTGATTATGCAGATCTTAAAGAAATCATCCCCAATGTGGTGAAAAAGAAAGTCTTGGCTAAATATCGAGTGGTTGTTGATGGCAATACTCATGAATGGTCGGGAAGAGGGCGAACTCCAGTGGTTTTTCAGCAGTATTTTGATGCTAATAATGCGACAAAAGAAAGCTGCTTAATTAAATAATTACTGTACAATAGCCAACACAAATTTAGAGCCTTCTGATTCTGTCAGAGGGTTTTTTTATGCTTAGGGCAAATCGATAATTGAAATAATATTATCGCCAGCGATAAACTAAGTTTATACTTATTTGAAGTTGATTTTGGTTTAATCATATTTATATTGATCACCAAGATTTATCATAGCTACAGCTATAATTATTTAATTGAAAAAAGTGGAGCGTCATACATGAATGATGAAAAGTTACAAAAAGTATTGGCGCGCTCCGGATATGGCTCACGTCGTGAGATGGAGCGCTGGATAGAACAAGGTCGATTTTCTATCAATAGTGATAAAGCAACCCTGGGTGATCGTGTTACTCGGCGAGATATAGTCAGGCTAGATGGGCGGGTCATTGAATTGGTTGCCGATGTAGATAGTCCCAGACGAGTGCTAATTTATAACAAGCCTGTCGGTGAAGTCTCAACTAGGCAAGATCCTGAGGGACGACCCACCGTTTACGATCATTTACCGCCTTTGAAAAATGCCCGCTGGATAGCCATTGGTCGCTTAGATATTAATACCTCAGGCTTACTTATCTTCACCAGTGATGGCGATCTTGCCAACAAAATGATGCATCCTTCGGCCAACATAGATCGTGAGTATGCAGTGCGGGTTTTGGGTAATATTGATGAGGATATGATCGCTAGACTAAAAGAGGGAGTTTTATTAGAGGATGGCATGGCGAAATTTACCGATGTGCAATTCTTTGATGGCGATGGTGCTAACAAATGGTATCACTGTGTCGTGATGGAAGGGCGCAATAGAGAAGTTAGGCGCTTATGGGAATCACAAGGTATTAAAGTCAGCCGTTTAAAAAGAGTTCGCTACGGTAGTGTTTTTATGCCCAGCGATGTCAAAATAGGCACTTGGAAAGAGCTGGATAATAAGGAAGTTAAAGCGATCGCCAAGCAGTTGGAGCTAGGGGATAAAAAGCCACTTAAGATGAAGCCCGCAGAAAAAGCCGGTTTTGAAAGGCGCTATAAAAATCAAAGAGTGCGCCAGGAAGTCGGTAGAAAACGTAAAGACTAAAGAAGTATTATAAACAGGGCTAGTTAGGGAAGTAGCGAATAAGTCCTCAGATGTTCCCTGTGGATAACTAAGCGGTCAAATCCGCGAAAGAATGCGAAGTGAATGGCGTGTCCTTTACAAGTGTTCTGACAAAGGAGTTGGCCGCTTAGAGATCCACCCTACGGGGCGTACAGGATAATCCGTGCTCTTTGTTTATGGCTTTCGCCGGGCAACCAGCCCGCCTGTAGCCATTGCCTCAATCACAAATAATCCTGTACGCCAGGGGCGTCTGGGACTTGTTCGCTGCTTCCTTGGCCCTGTTTAGGATTAGCATACTATCGGTTAGGCCTTTCGAATGAAAAGATCAGGGTCAAGGGAGTAGGGGAGTGTGATATTTTGTAGCTCTGTGCCCGCCTCTAGAAACAAGCTCTGTTCGGCATCTTTATGATTAATGATAATTTGTAGGTAACACATACCATTGGCGATACTGCTCTGTAGTACTTTGCCAATGCTCTTTTTCTCAAAATTTAGAATCTTTTGGCCAATTTCTGGTCTCTCTTCAGGAGAGTTCAAAGAAAATTTACCAGTAATCAGTTGTTTGTTGAGCTTGCCTCGAAAATGCAATCGAGTAATAATTTCCTGCCCCGTATAACAACCTTTTTGAAAGCTAATCCCCGCGAGGGCTTGTAAGTTGGCCATTTGCGGAATGTAATGCCCACTACTGAGTGGATATACATCGGCAATTGCATTGATAATATCCAGCGTTTTCCAGTGATTACTGGTGAGCAGGGACGTTTGCAGTGTTGGGATTGTCAGCCACTGTCTCGCCTCTTGAAGGCTCATCCAAGCTTCATAGCGATCCCCTGGTACCTTGGTCAATACTTTGTTTGGCTGGCTGTGAGTGTGATTATCGCACTCGGGAATTTTCTCAAATGTCTCCCTTAAAAAACTAACTGCCTGCTCTCCAGTAATACCAAATCCCACCCATTGTTCGCTTAAATCTGTTGCTTGGGCTTTAGAAAACATCATGTATTTATTAAGAGCAGTGTGGCTATCCGTAAAGTTCTGGGTGTTGATTCGCAGTAGAAAGTCATCTTGGTGAGCGATCACTCGCATGGTGCTTAACATGCTGCCTTTTGGGTTACAGTGTGCCGCTATTCTGCTGCCGTCTCTATGCACCTCGCGCATGTCACAGGTGAGTTGCCCCTGGAGGAATAATTGACTGTCAGGGCCACTAATTTGTAAAACTGCCTGGTAATCCAGCGGGTATATTTTTAAGGGGTTATTGCTGTCTGTCGGTGCTGGCTCTAGCGCTAGATCATTCAGCAGTTGTGGCCAAGGGGAATAGGTAGTCATGGCTTTTCTCTGTGGTTAAAAATGGAAGAAGTTAGCAGATAGCTGCCTTGGCGTTATTGTGCAGGGTTTAAAATAGTAAGAGTCATCAATAATGAGCCATCAGCAACTGGGTTAATGATGACATGCTAATGGTTGTTCAGGCCGAGTAGCTAAAACTAATCGGCCTAATCACCGGTCAATTACTGCCTAAATTGGCCATTGCCTCGCCCAACACCGTTGGCATCTGTGGGAATAAATGTTCTTCCCAATTAATAGCGTCTTCGGCAAAAAGTAGCACTACGGTTGAGCCCAATTTGAATCTGCCCATTTCCTGACCTTTTTCAATGATTATATCTGCTTTGCGTGAAGCGCAGTAATGTTGTTTTTGCCATGCACTTGAGGCGGGGCAAACTTGGCCAGCCCAGGGTGTTTCAATGCCGGCAACAATCATGGCTCCCACTAAAATCATCGCCATAGGTCCAGCTTCTGTCTCAAAAATAACCACTAAGCGCTCATTGCGCGCGAAAAGACCGTCAATGTTGTCTGCGGTGGTTTGATTCACGGAATACAAATCGCCAGGTATATAGATGGTCTCAATTAATTTACCGGTTATTGGCATGTGTACCCGGTGATAATCCCGTGGTGATAAATAAATAGTGGCAAATCGGCCATTTTCGAATTGGCTGACCAGCTTGGGATCGCCTCCCAAGATTGCGCTGAGGGAGAAGTCTCTGCCTTTGGCTTGGAATATTCTGCCCTGGTTGATGTCTCCCAGTTGGCTAATGGCACCATCTGCTGGAAAAACTAGCTCTGCATTAGGATCAATGGGACGCGCATCTTTTTTTAACGCCCGGGTAAAAAAGGCATTAAAATGCTCGTATTCAGTTGGGTCCTCAATGAGAGCTTGGCTCATGTCGACGTTATATCTTGCCACGAACCAGCTAATAAATTGGTTTTTAATGACTGGTTGAGTGCATTGGGCTAATGCGCCTGCCAATCTGGATATAAGGTGCTGAGGGGCTATTTTCTGCAGTAATATAAATAACTGTTCTTTCACAATAATGTCCAATCAATAAATAAAATTACATTCTTTAAAATGACGCTAATAATCAGGGATATTAAATTGATCTTGATAAGTTATCAATAATTTGTGTGCTATGGCGCCAAAAATCAACAGAAGCTGATCGGCAACGCAGTCTAAACGGTCGTTCAGTGATAATTATTAACTACTGTAATATCTCAGCCAAGCCACGAGGTGGGTAAGGTCATGGGTGTAGTGGAGTATTTTGGGGTCTTTGATTGCTTTATGGCGAGGTCTCGCTGTGTAAGTTCTCTATGGCATGGGATGCTGCGTAACAAAGATGTCTGCTGCGCTCTCTGCTGAAATTGCTCAAAGGTGAGTTGTGCATATCTAGATAGATAATACCCACTAATTGCTTGACCTTAAAAATAGACACTAGCATAAATTCAGCTGCGGCGACGCCCTGCAAATGGGAACCAATTTTAGGGTCGAGTTTCGCGGCCCTTAATTTGTCGTATACGACATAGGACTGTTTTTTAGATAAATCGCTTAAAATCCCGCCCTCGGATAAATTAGTGGAAAAATCATGCATAGGGTGATCTTGCTCAAAGCCGTTATTTTGAATGACTTTTACTAGATTTTTTTTCTTGCTCACGGAGAAAAGTGCCACACGCTTAATATCCAGACCACGTTGTAATCCTTGGATTAATGCTAACAGGACTTGGGTGGGTTTAGTGAATTTTGAGGTTGCGCTGCCAGCGTTCATATGAGTTTTAATCAAGTTGTAAAAGCTGAGATCTTGGTATGAATCTTCAAATTGGCTGATATCTATCGGCCTAATCATGGGAATTTCTGGAAGGGGATATGCCGTGAGACTCGCCGCATACTCCTTTGCCCCCATTTTAAATTGGACAGTAAGCGCACTGGGAATAAACAATAGTTGGCAGGCGGGTGATATTATGCCTGGGGCAAAGTACTCCCTCGATGATTTTGCGCAAGTGCTATGTACCAGCGCCAGGGTTTTTTCAATTGAGGTGCCTAAATAATCACTGATTAAGTCAATGCTGCGCAGGGTTTGTTCTGAATACCAGTCCCTGAGAGCATCGAGTGCCAGCCAGTTGGCGAGTTTGATGGGGAAGTGTTTTTGTTGAGTAATATGGTTGAGCTGTCGAATTTCATTGTCTTCGAGATTTGGGTCTTTTAGTGCTCTTTGATGCAGCTTTTTCAAGGTTTCTAGAGAGGGTGACGTTTCATGGTCTTGAGCTTGTAAGGTCAGTTCTGATAACTGCCAGCTCTTGGCGAGGTTATGCGAGATCATTTGCATACTGCAGCCCAGTACCTCAAACTCTACCTCTAGTGGTGGTTCTTTAAACTCGTGAATACGCTTCTGGATTTGTTGCATATGTAGGGGAGCGTGCAGCCAAAGAGACCAAAAGCCTAGGCTATAAAATAGCGCCGCTAAATAAGATTCCTCAATCAGCGGCAGTTTTTTAAGGCGCATCCACTCTTGTAGTTGGCAAGCGGCGTGTTGGCTACAGGCCAGAGCGTGTAGAAAGCGTTTTTGCTGGACATTAGTAGGATTTAACGACATAGGTTTGACTTGTTGGGTGATCAGTTCTATACCGTCATAACCCAGCGTTGTTACCGCATGTAAGATGCTTTTAACCGCGGATTCATGAGCATTGTGTTTCAGTTGGGCAGCCTTTACGACGGCTAAGGTGAGTACCGGATCTCGTTTTATTATTTTTTCCAGTTGTCCAGTGGTCGATTTATCACTTTGCAACAGCATTTTTAAGCGTTTCATGCTGCTGGCACGGGCGGGTAGATCTCTAATGCTTAGATATTGGGTCCAAGCATCTAAACCATATAAAATTTGCTCGTCTTCATCTTCGAAGGTAGTGATTAATTCTCTGGTCATGTATTTTTCCGTATATCCCTGCCTTTCTATCAATAAATTTGCTTGCTAGTCTGTTAACTATAGTCAATGTTATGGATCTAGAACACTGTTTATTTTTCCTCGTTAAGAGAGGCGATAATGCGACGGTAACTGTCCATTCTAGATTGACTGATAGCGCCTTGTTCTATCGCCTTAAGCAGGGCGCAGTTGGGCTCGCTGATGTGCTTGCAGTCTCTGAACTTGCAGTGACCGGTAAAAGGCTTAAATTCGACAAAGCCATGGATAATACTCGACTCTTCCAAGTGCCAAAGTGCAAATTCTCTGATGCCGGGAGAATCAATTAAATCTCCTCCCGATGGCATATGAAATAATTTTGCAGTGGTAGTGGTGTGTTTTCCCTTTCTCGACAACTCAGATAACTCGCCTACCTTTATATCGACCCCTGGCAGTAATACATTAATCAGTGAAGATTTGCCAACGCCGGATTGGCCGACAAATACACAGGTATTGTTATTTAGCTTGGCGTGCAGCTCGGCCATGCCACTTTCGATTGCCGTTGAAGCCGTGAGCACTTCATAGCCGATCTTTTGGTATCTGTCGATCAACGTGGTTATTTCTTCTCGATTGGCGTCTGTGATTAAGTCAGCTTTATTGAGTAGCAAAATTGGCGTTATATTACTGAGTTCACAAGCGACTAAGTATCGATCAATTAAATTGCTGAAAGGCTGTGGCTCGATCGCGAAGGTAATCACAATGCGATCAATGTTAGCGGCAACGGGCTTAAGCTCGCCATGATTGGTAGGGCGTTGCAATTGGGATGTGCGCGGTAACACGGCGACAATAACACCCGTTTCAGCGCCTTGGCGCCATATTACTTTGTCGCCAGTCACGAGTTGGCCTAAGTGGGTGCGCAGATGACAGCGATATATTTTGCCGTTGTGTTGCGCATCGGTTGCCTCTACATCAACTTGCTTGCCATAATGGGAGATGATCAAACCCAATTGTTCGGCTCCCAGCTCACTGGCATCTAATTGCTCAATGATTTTGGTGTCTTTCTTTAAAGCGCGCTCGGTGCGCTCCTTTTGAATTTTTTCTACCCGCCATGCTTGGTGGCGGGTTAATTTTCTCTTTGACATCTATCGGGGTTGTCCAGTTTGTTACCATCGAGGTCTCTAGGTGAATAAAATCTGTATATTCTAGAGACAGAGGCTGTTTAATTAGACGAGAAGTTTAACGTTTCTCGAGTTTTGGTCAATCTGCGCTATATTTAGTGGTATTGATTGTCCTATTATAAATGGCCAGATTGCCCCTGTCGCATAAAATGAGGAAGATTGATGTCCCTGAAAGATAATCTTATTTGGTTAGACCTAGAAATGACAGGTTTGGATCCAGAATCTGACCATATTATTGAAATCGCCACTATAATAACCGACTCGCAGCTGAATATATTGGCAGAGGGGCCCTCTCTGGTGATACATCAATCGGATGTTATCCTCGACAATATGAATCCTTGGTGTATCGAACAACACGGAAAAACCGGGTTGACCGGGCGAGTCCGCGCCAGCAACATCTCACTGGCCCAAGCCGAGCAACTAACCCTTGATTTCGTTAGTCAGTATGTGGATCAAGGTGCCTCGCCACTTTGTGGCAATAGTATTTCTCAGGACCGGCGTTTTATGTACAAATTTATGCCAGCCTTGGAGCGCTACTGCAGTTATCGCCATATCGATGTTAGTAGTTTTAAAGAAGTGGCGAAACGCTGGAAACCTGAATTGCTCAAGGGCCTTACTAAAACCGGTACCCACTTGGCGCTTGACGATATCCGGGAATCTATCGCGGAATTAAAATATTATAAAGAACATTTTATAATCGCTTAAGCTGTAGGGCTTGTTTTCGATCGCTCGCACTGCTTACTAGTAACTGCTCGGTGCGAGTCTTGTTGTGATCACCTGCTAATTGTGTCAGTGCCCATTGGATGTGCTCGCCAACCAATGGATGACAATCTAATAGTTTTTCCTCAAGTGCCTGCTGTACCTCTGTGCCGCCATTGCTGTTGCCTAAGGCCACGGCGATGTTTCGCAGCCAACCTCTGTGGCCTGTACGGCGAATAGCAGAACCTTCAGTGTTTTTTAAAAAAGTCGCCTCATCCCAATCGAATAATTCGAGTAAGCTGATGTCGTCGAGATGGTGGCGGGGTTTAAAGTCGTCCTCGGGGCTGTGTTGGGCAAATTTGTTCCAGGGGCAAATCAGTTGGCAGTCATCGCAGCCAAAAATACGATTGCCAATTTTACTGCGTAATTCAACGGGGATCGCCTCTTTACTCTCAATTGTAAGGTAGGAAATACAACGTCGCGCATCCAGTATATTGGCGCCTACAAAAGCTTGAGTCGGGCATATGTCTAAGCAAGCTGTACACCTGCCACAGTTATTCATCACCTTCTTTTCGCTGGTAGGTAGGGGGATGTCAATAAATAATTCCGCCAAAAAAAAGTATGAACCCGCTTTGCGATTGATCAGCAGGGTATGTTTTCCACTCCAGCCTAGTCCCGCTTGTTCGGCGATAGCGCGCTCCATAATCGGTGCGCTATCAACAAATGCTCGATAACCTAATTGCGCGGTTTCTTGAGCAATGCGCTCGGCCAGTTTATTGAGCCTCTTTTTCACTGTCTTGTGATAATCCCGGCCCAAGGTATATCTGGCAATATAGGCCTTGTCTCTGTCTCTCAGAATATCAATGGAGTTTTTAGCAGGGGGTGAATAATCCATTCTTACGCTAATGATGCGACAGCTGTGCGGTACCAAATCAAGCGGTTTTCGGCGTAGTTCACTGTGATTGGCAAGATAGTGCATCTGGCCATGATACCCTTTGTCCAGCCACTTTTTGAGTAATCGGTGCTCTAGGGAGAGATCCGGGATGATAATGCTCGCCTGACCAAAACCAAGTTCAAGCGCCCAAATTTCGATATCGCTGGCTAATTTTTGTAATTGTTGCTGGTTAAAATGATGCACTTCGCCGGGGGTTGAATGTTGCTCTGCAGGCTGAGTGCTTGGCTTGTCGCTTGTCATTGAAGGGCTTTGACCTTGGAGGTGGTGGAGTAAGTTGTATGCTTGGTTATTATACAGCAGGCTTGACTGATCGGTTGGTTTAAACGTATTTATCCGTGAAAAGCGATATAGCTAGATTATAATAGATAAAAACAATAAGTTAGAGAGAATATAGGGATCGCAGCTATCTTTTATTATCCTTAGTCTAACGGAAGCTATCACTGCACAGTGGTGATAGAATGACTGGATTTTAGTGTTTGGCGCTTCTTATGTGATAGAGGATGCGGTTAGCTGCGTGGGTAGCGTTTAGTGGATGATAAATATGGATGGTCAGTATTACGCCGAAGATGAATCGGCAATGCTTGGGTTTGGCAAAAAGCTGTACGCGGCGATGGAAGCTGAAGG
>JABSRA010000037.1 GCA_013215445.1 Oceanospirillaceae bacterium | reverse complement strand
CTACCCCCGCCCAGTCGATTTCGGTCATTAACATCGCCAGAATTTTGCGACTGCTGTCGTTACAAAACAACTGGCCTAAGGTTTTCTCGTGATAGTCAATGTCGTGTCTTTCGACTTGCTCGACAAAGGTTTGCACGCTAAATCGGCTCAGCGCAGACTTGCAGAAATGTGTATTGCCCGAGATAAAATGTTGGGGGCCATTGTGCATATTGGTAAAATTACAGCGCCCGCCGCCCGACATCAATATCTTGCGACCGACGCGTTTTGCGTGCTCTATGACTAATACTGACTTACCGCGATAACCTGCGTTAATGGCACAGTACAGGCCCGATGCGCCGGCACCGATAATTATGACGTCGTAATGTTTCATCTACTCTTGCTCTACTCTCTGTTGATGTTTGTCTTCACTCGGATGTTGCCTACCAAGGCGTCATTTAAGATCTGCGCGATTGGCTGCAATATTCGAGTTAGATACCTTCTCGTTGTTTCAAATAAGCGTAATAGGCCCACATTAATCTCGCGGCTGTGCCACGGTGCGGTGCCCATTGCCCGGCAATGATGGCGGCTTGTTTAGCAGTGGGCTGTTGATCCAAATTAAGCGCGACTGACAGTGCTTTTTGCAGCGCTAGATCCCCTGCTGGAAATATATCCGCGTGCCCTGTACAAAACAACAAATACACTTCGGCTGTCCATGGGCCTATGCCTTTGAACTGGCATAGTGCCGCTATGGCAGCTGTTTCATGCAGGGTGGTCAGGTCGGTAAAGTTGAAATCACCGCTGCTTTCAGCCGCTGCAATGCCCTCTAAAGTGGCATGTTTTGCTCGAGACAAGCCACAGGCTAAGAGCGCTTTTGCATCGGTTGCTAGATAATGCTCTGCGGTTAGGGGTGTCACTAAACTGGCCAGGCGCTGATTGATAGCGCTGGCACTGGCGACCGATAAAAGCTGAGCGACCACTATTTGTGCCAGGCCGGCAAAACCAGGTTCACGTAATCGCAGCGGCACTTGGCGGACGCTCTTCAAGATAGCGACCAGGCGCGGATCGATTAAAACCAGTTTTTTTAGGTGCTGATCCAGATCCGCTTTACTGCTAATTACCGACACAGTTTTTTAATTAAGATTCAGCTGTATCTTTTTGTTTTTTAGCACTTATTGCTTTTATTTTTGCGGCTAGACGACCGTTAGGCGTCTGCACCAAGTTAGCGGCAGCCGCCACTTTATCCTTTAGTTGAGTCCGCTCTTTTTGATAGATAGATTTTGGCTTCTTTTTTTCGGCCATCGCCTTTTTCTTGCGACTCTCTTTGCTTTCTGGATCTTCTAAAAATTCACTTTTGCTCGGTTTACGATCTAGGATAGTCATTAAGCCGGTACGTTTTTTCTTACTGCGTGACATTTTCATCACCTCTATTTTGTATGCTAGTATTTTGTGCTTTCTTTTCGTTTGACTCGCGGTCTTCGCGCGCATCATCGATAGCATTCTGTTTTTTATAAGCTTGACGCTGCGCATCGCGCTTGTCTCGCTCGGTATCTATAATATCTTGCTCTACTTGCTGGCGCTCTAACTCAAGCTGATCTTCAATCCGCTGTTGCATTTGCTGGTCGTACTTTTCCTGCCACTGGGCGACTGTTTCATAGCTGATTAGACCCAGTTTAGATCCACGAATATCATGGATCATCACTTCGGACGCCTTGTGCATATCAATTTTACCACCGGGGCGTAAGCCCCCGCGCTTAGCACCGATAATTCTGAGCATTTCAAAGTCAGTTTCGGGCAGTTCTGTCAGCTTGTAGCGCTCAAGCATGCGCTGTGGGTATTTATCCATCATAAATTTGGCGGCGTACAGAGCCACGCTCTGATACTCTACCGCGGTATCGCGAATCGCCCCACTGGTTGCCAGGCGATAGCCCGAGTCGAAATCGGCAATTTTTGGCCACAACATGCCCGGGGTGTCCATTAACACGATACCGTTGGGAAGCGTGTAGCGCGTCTGTTTTTTAGTGACGGCAGGTTCATTGCCAACTTTAGCAATCTTTCTACCGACTAACGCATTGATCATGGTCGATTTTCCCACATTGGGAATACCCATGATCATCACCCGTACCGGCCGATCATTGCGAATCCGAATCGGCGCCATCTCCTTGGCGATGCCGGGGATTTTAGCAATCAGTTTTTTATTGCCCATGTCGATAGCAAAGGCTTGCACATGCTCTTGCGCATTAAAGTAATCGACCCATTGCTGGGTAATTTCAGGATCGGCCAAGTCTTGTTTGTTTAATAATTTAAGCACGGGGGTACCCTGCCTTAAATCTTTAATCATCGGATTTTGGCTAGACATAGGCAGGCGTGCATCTAGCACTTCGATGACCATATCTACGTCGTTCATCACCTCGGCTATTTCATTGCGGGCTTTGTTCATGTGCCCGGGGAACCAGTTGATGTACATCGATTTTGGTGGTGTTTGAGAATCTGTCATGATTTTATCTCTACGCCGCTGAAGCTGCTGTCCGCCTGATAAAAGGCTGCTTAACCAGGCAAACAGTCATCTGCAACGGCTGATTATTACCCTTTACTTCGAAGACTCTTTACTTTTTAAGTATTCTTCGTAGTCACCGCGAAAATCAACCACACCTTGCGGGGTGATTTCTAATATACGCGTGGCCAGTGAAGAGACGAACTCACGGTCGTGACTGACAAAGATCAAGGTGCCTTTGTAGTTATCTAATGCTAAGTTCAAGGATTCGATTGATTCCATGTCCAAGTGGTTGGTTGGCTCGTCCATCAACAGTACATTGTGCTTACTCAGCATTAGCTTGCCGAACAACATACGCCCCTGTTCACCACCGGAAATAACTTTGACCGACTTGTGAATATCTTGTTGGGAGAAAAGCAGTCTACCGAGCGTACCGCGGATCACTTGCTCGTCATCACCCTCTTTACTCCACTGGCCCATCCAATCTAACAATAGTTTGTCTTCTTCGAAATCCGAGGAATGATCTTGTGCGTAATAGCCTATATCGGCGTTCTCAGACCATTTAATCTCACCGGCAGTCGGTAATAAATCACCTTGTAGACAGCGCAACAGTGAGGTTTTACCGATACCGTTAGGACCGATAATCGCCACTCGCTCGCCCACTTCAATCATTAGATTTAAGTTTTCAAACAAAGGCTGATCAAAGCTTTTGCCCAGACCTTCTATTTCTACCGCCAAGCGGTGCAGTTTCTTTTCCTGCTCGAAGCGGATAAACGGGTTTTGACGGCTAGAGGGCTTGATTTCAGCCAGCTGAATTTTATCGATTTGCTTGGAACGTGAAGTCGCCTGCTTCGATTTAGAAGCATTCGCCGAGAAACGACTGACGAAGGCTTTAAGCTCATTGATCTGCGCTTTTTTCTTGGCGTTATCCGATTGTAGCTGCTCTTGCTTCATGGTTGAAGCCGTCATGTACTCATCGTAGTTGCCCGGGTAAACGCGTAATTCACCGTAATCCAAATCGGCCATATGGCTGCAGACACTGTTTAAAAAGTGTCTATCGTGAGAGATAATCACCATGGTGCAATTGCGCTCGTTGAGCACGCTCTCCAACCAGCGGATGGTGTCTATATCTAAGTTGTTGGTCGGCTCATCTAATAACATGATTTCCGGGTCGGCGAACAATACCTGTGCCAATAATACCCGCAATTTCCAACCCGGTGCCACGCTACTCATTAAACCGAAGTGTTGCTCGGTGGGGATACCCACGCCTAACAATAGTTCGCCCGCACGAGACTCTGAAGTGTAGCCATCTAATTCGGCGAATTCACCCTCAAGATCAGCAGCTCTGATGCCATCTGCCTCAGTCATCTCTGGGTTGGCATAAATAGCATCGCGCTCTTCTTTTACCTTCCACAGCTCTTTATTACCCATGATCACGGTATCAATCACCGAGTTGCTTTCAAAGGCGAACTGATCTTGGCCCAACTTGGCCATGCGCTCGCCTGGATCCGTGGCGACGTTACCTGTCGATGGTTCTAGCTCACCGCCTAAAATTTTCATTAAGGTCGACTTGCCACAACCGTTGGCGCCAATTAAACCATAGCGATTGCCGCCACCAAATTTAACTGATACGTTTTCGAATAATGGCTTAGCGCCAAACTGAATGCTGAGATTAGAAGATACGAGCAATGGAGTATTCCGATATTGTAAATTAAATGATATTTTGCAGCTTAACGTTAAGGTTTATAGCGAGTCTCGATTGGCATGAACCGACATTGACAACTATACTAAAACCTAGCCTACAAAGAAAAGTCGCGTATTATAGCACCGAACTTTAATAGTACCTATTCCTATCCTTATTTTTTAGCCTTCTATTGTAAGGCATGCCCTAAGGGCGTATTTTAAGGGGGCTTGGCCATAAAATTCGCCCTATAAAGCTCAACAATTGTCGACAATCTTGTAGTTTATTTACAAAATAACCCTTATAATGCGCTCGTTAATTACTTAGATAGTCGATTTTGGCCTTTTTAGCGACAAAATTGGCTACATTTATGTTTCTAGCTAGCAAAATTACCAAATCGGCAACTTTGTTACTTATTCAATAAAATCATATATTTAAATTAGTTAACTCACCAATTAATCGTCTTGGGGTCAATATGACAGCTAACAACAGCACTATTTATTATACGCTTACCGATGAAGCACCTGCGCTAGCCACTTATTCATTACTGCCTTTAATAAGAACCTTTACTTCTGCCGCTGGCATCGATGTTACGTTAACCGACATCTCACTGGCCGCGCGTATTTTATCGACGTTCCCTGAGAACCTAACGGCTGAGCAACAAGTAGAAGACGGACTAATATTCTTAGGTCAGTTAACCCAAGATCCTGCTGCTAATATCATCAAGCTACCGAACATCAGTGCTTCTATACCACAAATTAAAGCGTGTATTGCCGAATTACAGGGCCAGGGCTACAATATTCCCGCACTGCCCGAAAAAGCTATCACCGCTGAAGAAAAAGCCATTACTGCTAAATACTCGAAAGTATTAGGCAGTGCGGTAAACCCAGTGCTACGTGAGGGCAACTCAGATCGTCGCGCCCCCCCTGCCGTTAAAGCCTTTGTTCGCAAGTTCCCCCACTCTATGGGAGTCTGGAGCAAAGCATCCCAGTCACACGCTGATTACCTGCGCAATGGTGACTTCTTTAGCTCTGAGCAATCTATCACTACCGATAAAGCCACCGACGTTCGCATCGAGTTTGTAGCAGCTTCTGGCGCGGTAGATGTTAAGAAAGAGCTAAGCCTTGAAAGTGGTGAGATTTTAGATTCGATGTCGATGAGCATTAGCGCGCTGCGTGAATTCTTTGAAGAGACATTAAATGACTGCAAGCAAAACAATATAATGTGGTCTCTGCATGTTAAAGCCACCATGATGAAGGTTTCACACCCTATCGTCTTCGGCCACGCAGTCACCGTATTCTTTAAAGACTTGTTCGCCAAGCACGGTGACTTGTTCGCAAAAATTGGGGTTAACCCAAATAACGGCTTTGGTAGCGTCATCGAAAAAATTGCAGATTTACCAGAGGCACAGCGTAAAGAAATCGAAGCTGATATCCAAGCCTGTTTTGACTCGCGACCTGAAATCGCCATGGTTGATTCAGATAAGGGTATCACTAACCTACATGTACCTAGTGATGTCATCGTCGATGCTTCTATGCCGGCTATGATTCGCAATGGCGGTCAAATGTGGGGCGTTGATGGCCAAGCTAAAGATGTTAAAGCGGTCATGCCAGAAAGTACTTATGCGCGTATTTACCAAGAGACCATCAACTTCTGTAAAACTAACGGCGCTTTTGATCCAACCACTATGGGTACAGTGCCTAACGTGGGCTTGATGGCCAAAAAAGCCCAAGAGTATGGATCACACGACAAGACTTTTGAAATGAGTGAAGCCGGTACGATGCGTGTTGTCGATAGCAACGGCACCGTATTAATGGAGCACAAGGTAGAAAAAGGCGACTTATGGAGAGCTTGCCAAACTAAAGATGAGCCGATCCGTGATTGGGTTAAGTTAGCCGTTAACCGCGCTCGCCAAACATCAGTGCCTGCAGTTTTTTGGCTAGATGATGAGCGCTCACACGATCGTGAATTAATCAAAAAAGTGCATAGCTATTTACAAGACCACGATACTGATGGCCTTGAACTGCCTATCATGGAATACAATCAGGCGATTCGCTACTCGATGGAACGCCAAGTTCGCGGCTTAGACACTATTTCTGTCACGGGCAACGTCTTGCGCGATTATTTGACTGACCTGTTCCCTATTATGGAGCTTGGCACATCGGCTAAAATGCTCTCTATCGTACCTATGCTTAAAGGCGGTGGTATGTACGAGACAGGTGCTGGCGGATCTGCACCTAAACACGTATTGCAAGTGCAGCAAGAAAACCACTTGCGCTGGGATTCACTCGGTGAGTTTATGGCTCTCGCTGTGTCCCTTGAAGAGATGAGCCTGAAGAACGGTAATGTTCAAGCGGCTATTTTGTCTAAAACACTAGATTTAGCCACCACTAAATTGCTGCAAGAGAACAAGTCTCCCTCGCGCAAAACCGGTGAACTAGATAACCGCGGCAGTCACTTCTACCTAGGTCTATACTGGGCACAAGAACTCAGCACACAAACTGATGATACTGAGTTAGCATCTAAGTTTACTGAATTAGCTAAAACCCTGGCGAGCAATGAAGCTAAAATCATTGCAGAACTCACCAGCGTACAGGGCAAGCCTGCTGATTTAGATGGTTACTACCACGCAACACCGAGCAAGATCGAAGCGGTAATGCGCCCCAGTGCTACTTTAAACGCGTCTTTTAAATAAAGACTAGCCTGTATCGAAAAAGCCAGATCAAATGATCTGGTTTTTTTATGCAAGCTCTCTAGCTTTGTAATTTTCCAGCTTTCCAGCTTTCCAACTTTCCAGCTTTCCAGCTTTCCAGCTCTCTAACTTTCTAACTCAATCACTCTCTAACAACTCTATCCAATGCTGCACCGGCACCTTGGCTTTAGACTCGAGGTGTAATTGACAGCCAACATTAGAAGTTACAATACGAACCGGATTATCCACACTTAAGGCCAACATCTTTTTGTCTAAGAGCTTTTGGCTCAAATCTCGCTGCAGGATCGAATAACTACCTGCTGAGCCACAACACAGATGTTTATCTTTGGTGATGGCCAATGCAAAGCCAGCGCGCTTTAAAATAGTGGTAACGTTATCCCCCTGCCCCATGGCATGCTGTAATGTACAGGGGCAGTGTATGGCAATCTTTCCTGAAGCTGGCGATACCGAGAGTTTACTCAAGTCTTCACCGATCAGTACTTCACTGATATCTTTACTCATCTGACTAATTTTTTCAGCCTTTTGCGCATACTGCTGATCGTGGCGCAGGGCATAGGCATAATCTTGCACCATCGCGCCGCAGCCAGAGGCAGTCATGACGATTGCCTCTGCACCCGCCTCAATGGCAGGCCACCAAGCGTCGATATTGCGCCGCATAAAGTTTAAACCTTCTTCATGCGCACCTAAATGATAACTCAACGCCCCACAACAGCCAGCCTTGGTTTGTTCTATTAAGGAAATTCCCAATTTATCCAACACTCGTGCAGCGGCTATATTGGTGGCGGGAGTTGCCGCAGGTTGGGCGCAGCCTGCCAGCACCAACATGACTCGAGCATGTTGGCGGGTTGGCCAGTGATAAGTCACTGTGCGCCTAGCGGGAATTTTAGCTTGGATCTGCCTAGGTAGGACAGGTTTTAGCAGTTGGCCTATTTTCAGCAACGCGTTAAATCGATGGGTATAGGGCAGAACTTGTCTCAATGCCCAGCGCAACCAGCGTTCCTGTATCGGACGGATTACTTTTTTATCCATTTCAATACGACCAAAATCTAATAGCTTGGCGTATTCAACCCCAGAGGGGCAAGTGGTCTCGCAGCTTCGACAAGTCAGACATCTGTCTAGGTGAAGCTGGCTTTTGCGACTCACCTCACCCCCTTCTAGCAGCTGTTTAATCAGGTAGATCCGCCCGCGCGGTCCATCTCGTTCATCATTGAGCTCTTGATAGGTAGGACAAGTGGCATTGCAAAAGCCACAGTGCACACAGCTTCGTAAAATTTGTTCAGCCTCAAGGCCCGCCGCTGAATTTTTATACAATGGAATTAGATCAGTCTTCATAAACGTCCTTACATCCAGCTATAGAGTCGACCTGGGTTTAAGATACCCTTTGGATCGAAGGATTCTTTCAGCTTTTTTTGTATTCCACGCAGCGGCGCAGGGGTTGAGTGCAGCACCTCTGCTTTTCGCTCACCCCCGGCAAATAGACTGACTTGTCCATGGGCCTGGCCAGCCAATTGCTCCATGTCTTGTTGCTGTTCAGTGCCTTGGTACCAGCGCAGCGCCCCGCCCCAATCGATAATAGAGCGCGCATCTAAACGTGGGATTTGCGCCGCTGGGTTAATTGAAAAACGCCATAGGGGCGCCGCTCTATTAAAAAAGGCTAATTGCTGGTCTCTCAACTGTTGCCAAAAAAAGTCACCGTCCTCTTTAACGGCTCTCGCCCACTGCTTTTTCGTCGCCTCAACCGCAGACGAGGTACCCGATAAGCGCACATACAATTTACCCTGGCACCAACAGGCAGCTGAGATAGGTTTAGCGGTAGCGCTGAGCTCACTCATCAAGACAATGGCCTCGTCAGCAGGCATTTCCCAGACTAAGGTTGCGACTGCAGCGGGTTTGGGCATCACCTTAAGACTGATTTCAGTGATGACACCTAGGGTGCCCATGGCACCCGCCTGCAGTCGAGACACGTCATAGCCCGCTACGTTTTTCATCACTTGCCCACCAAACTTCAAGTGCTCGGCCCGACCATTAATCAAGCGCACCCCCAATACATGATCCCTAATCGAGCCCGCCCAAGGCCGTGCTGGCCCCGATTGATTACAGGCCAAGGTGCCGCCTATGGTGGTACTCGAAGAAAAACACGGAGGCTCAAAAGCCAACATTTGATTATTCTCAGCGAGTACCGCAGTGAGTTCGCTGATACGCGTTCCCGCCCGGGCGGTGATGACTAATTCCACCGGCTCATAACTGATAATACCGCAGTGCTCAGCTGTGTTTAAGGCTTCACCCACGGGTTGTCTACCGATGAATTTTTTACTCGCGCCGCCGACAATTTCTAACGGCTGCTGAGACTGGTACGCCTGCTCTACCTGGTTTATTAATGCTGCGATTATATCAGCCATGATTAGCGACCTTTTGCAGTTCAATGGAACGGTATTCTTGACACCAACGCAGTGTCGGTATGCCCTTGCCCGGGTTGAGTGTTCCCCCGGGGTCAAACGCTGTTTTAATCGCGGCAAATTGCAGCAATTCGAGCGCGGAAAACTGCACCGGCATTTGCCGCATTTTCTCGGCACCAACTCCGTGCTCGCCGGTGATGCAGCCACCGACTTCAACACAGAGCTCTAGTATTTTTCCACCGAACTCTTCAACCTTGGCAAACTCACCGGGTATATTCGCATCAAATAATATCAGGGGGTGCAAGTTGCCATCTCCTGCATGAAATACATTCGCCACGCGCAAGCCGTAATGCTGTGACATTTCCTGCATTTTGTTTAAGACATAGGCCAACTGACCCCGGGGGATAGTGCCATCCATACAATAATAGTCGGGGGAGATACGCCCAATCGCGGGGAAAGCCGATTTCCTGCCCTTCCACAACAGTGCCCGCTCAGCTTCGCTCTGCGAGGTTTTTACCGACGTCGCGCCCAGGTTTTGAAAAATACTCTCAACCCGCTCGATGTTCTCCTGCACTTCTTCGTGAGTACCATCTACTTCGCATAGCAGTAACGCCGTGGCATCTCTAGGATAACCTGCCTGGGCAAAGTCTTCAGCGGCCGATATGGCATGGCTATCCATCATTTCTAAACCCGCGGGTATCATACCCGCAGCGATAATCGCCCCCACCGAGTCGCCAGCTTGTTGAATACTGTCAAATGCAGCCATCACCACCTGCGCTCTCTCGGGGATAGGCAACAACTTAACCTTGATCTGGGTGATAATTCCCAATAGCCCCTCTGAGCCATTGATCAGCGCCAGTAGATCAAAGCCACAGCTATCTAGGCCATCACTGCCCAGGCAGAGTAATTCACCGGCAACGGTGAGCATTTCAACACTCAACACATTGTGCACGGTGAGACCGTACTTGAGGCAATGTACGCCCCCTGAGTTTTCAGCAACGTTGCCGCCAATGGTGCATGCTATCTGCGAGGAGGGGTCGGGGGCATAATAGAGACCGTGCTCCAGCGCCGCTTCACTGATGGCTAAATTGCGCACACCAGGCTGCAGTACGGCGATGCGTGACTGGGGGTCAATAGCAATGATTTGATCAAATTTAGCCAGAGAGAGCACCACCCCCGCAGCATCAGGCATTGCACCTGCACAGAGGCCCGTTCCCGCACCTCTGGCCACCACGGGGATACTGTAGCGATGGCAGATTTGCAATACCTGTTGCAGCTGTTCTACCGTTTCAGGTAACAATACCGCGATCGGCATCTCGCAGTACATCGCCAGACCATCACACTCGTAAGGTCGCATGGTTTCAGCGTCACTTATCACATATTCGGCTGCGATAAACTCCCTGAATAGCTGACATAGATCAGTGTTGCTAAGTTTAGTGGTGCTCATTATTACCCCCGTTTTATCGGTTTACGCCTAGCCAGAGCTGTTTAGCTTTCCTCTGGCATGACGACGTTTAAGACTATCGCGACGACAGCCGCTGGCAACAAGCCCGTAGACATCAATGCTTTGAGCGTCCCCGGCATGTGCTGCAGCGCCGAAGGCACCAGCATTAAGCCCAACCCCAGAGAGATAGAGATAGCAAAAATCACCATATTGCGACTCGACCAGTCAACATCTGACAACATTCTTATGCCCGCTGAAACCACCATACCAAACATAATAATTACCCCACCACCGAGAACCTCAATCGGGATAGTGGTAATGATAGCGCCCACTTTGGGAATAAATCCACAGATCACCAGAAACACTGCCCCAATGGTGGCGACGTGACGACTCATTACCCCGGTCATGGCGATTAGTCCCACATTTTGTGAAAACGAGGTATTGGGTAGCGCACCAAACAAGCTCGAAAATGCCGAACCTAAACCGTCGGCATAAGTCGCCCCTTTTATTTCAGTATCTGTCGCCTCGCGGTTGGCACCTCCCTTGGTGATACCCGACACATCGCCTACCGTCTCGATTGCCGAGATAAATGACATCAAAGTGATACCAATAATCGCTGAGACGGTGAATTCAATACCAAAGGGTAAAATTTTCGGCAACGCAAAGGGCGCCGCTCTACCGATATTGGCGAAACTCACCATACCTAACATATAGGCGACGATATAACCGGCGATCAAACCGAGTAATACAGCGGAAACACTGAGCATGCCACGCGCGTAAAATTTAATGCCGAGGGTAACCACGATAACAACACTGGCCACGCCCCAATTCTGTGGCGATCCAAACTCTGGGGTACCCATCGCAGGCACACCCCCCGCCGCGTATTGAATACCAATTTTCAACAGCGAGAGCCCGATCATGGTCACGATTAACCCGGTGACTAGTGGCGGCAGGGCAAAACGCAATCGCCCGATAAAAGGTGCAAGCGCCGCCTGTAATAATCCACCAATTAATATGCCACCGGCAACAGCCGCCATCGCATCGACGCCCTTGCCTGCCACTAATGGCACAATAATCGGAATAAAGGCAAAACTAGTCCCCTGTACTATCGGCAAGCGCGCGCCCACCGGCCCAAACCCTATGGTCTGTAACAGTGTCGTGACACCTGCTAGCAACATACACATCTGCATCATGTAGATCATCGACGGGAAATCTGCAGAGTTGGAACCAAAGCCGAAGCCTGCAGCACCTGCAATGATAATTGCCGGGGTGATATTTGAGACGAACATCGCCAGTACGTGTTGGATACCTAGGGGAATCGCCACTTTCAACGGTGGAAAATAGTTGGGATCTCTGAGCTGCTCTGGACTACCAATAGCGTTGGCCGCGGGCGATGAAAGAACGGGTTCTTGTGCCTTTTCTGACATGAATTTTCTCCATACAATTGATCTTATTGTTTTATTTATATTGAATGAGACTTTGAAAAAAACACTTATCACCGGTTGAAACCGGGGCATCCAAGCTTGGCTGCGCATCAATAAATGCCAATTTGTGGTTACAAAATAGCCAGAATATTTATAATTGTCTACATGTTTCAGTAATTTACGTATACAATTTATTTAGAAATCTGTACAAACTAGCGTCGTTTGTAATAACAGCAGCACTTTATTAAAAGCGGCTGTATTTGGCCTAAATACCGCGCTAGTGTTTGGTAATACTGTATTAATCGGACAGATCAAACACCACCATCTGCCAATCTCCCTCCGTGATACTGGGTTAGCAATGTTCTAAACAGCTTAAGTCAATTGTCGAGAAATCATCTTGCCCACGGCTATTAACTCAGCTATCCACTGTGTACGGCGTCGATCAATGGGTGCTGAAATGGAAAGCCCCGCTGCAATATTGGCATTGTTATCGTAGAGCAGTACACCAATGCAGCCCACATCAATTTCGGCCTCTTCATTGTCTAGTGCGTAGCCTTGGGTTATCGCAGTTAGGCACTCGGTCACTAAGCTATCGAGTGTCGAAAATGTATTTTGCGTATACGCGGGTAAATTAGTGCGTTGCGCATACGCGTTTATATCTGCCTCGCCGCTGGCCCCCAACATCAATTTGCCTACGGCTGTGACGTGCAGTGGGGCGCGACTCCCTATCACTTGCTGCACATGCATCATGCGGTTGGGGGTGACTTTCTCATAATAAATAACCACGTCCCCCTCGCGCAGTGTCAGGTTGACTGTCTCGCCAATTTTATCCCGTAGTCTTTCCATGTAAGGCATTGCTACCGCACAGATTTCCATGCTGCTATGCACTGCTATAGAGGGTTGATTCAAGCGTCTTCCGAGGCGATACTCACCCCCCACCAAGCGCTCGACAAACCCATTACAGACCAGAGAATCTAAAATCCGATGCACCGTGGAGGGGTGAAGTTCTGTCTCTGCGCTCAATATTTTTAGTTTTACCGGGGTTGAATAGCGGCTGATTGCATCGATCAACAGCGCCGCCCGGTCAATCACTTGAATACCGCTACCCAGATCCTTACCACCCATCCATTTACACCCTTAAGTTTTATACTTCTATACTATATTTCGCGATATGAAACGTATCACCACCCTAAGGAAGTAGCGAATAAGTCCCCAAATGTTCCCTGTGAATAACTAAGCGGTTAAATCCGCGGAAGAATGCGAAGTGAATGGCTAGTCCTTTACAAGCGTTCTGACAAAGTAAATGCAGATGAAACAAGATTTCATCTCTGTTGACCGCTTAGCTTTCTTTTAAAACGTAAGTACCCTACGGGGCGTACAGGATAGTTCGTGCTCTTTGTTAATGGTTTTCGCCGGGCAACCAGCCCGCCTGTAACCATTGCCTCAATCACAAATAATCCTGTACGCCAGGGGCGCTTGGGACTTGTTCGCTGCTTCCCTAATACTGACTATATCGTTAAAACAATGTAATGTCTTAGGTTGCCCCTCCATATCATTCCATAATGTGAAATGCATAGTGATTGTGATTTTTCTGCAAGTCACTAAGCTCAACCTAACTACGAGTGAATCTAGCTCGAATATTGCATACCCTATCCAGGCTAAGGTCACTTTTTTACCGCCTCAATTCAGGAGTTCAACCCAGATGAACAATCAAAATCCAATTTTTATTCCAGGACCTACTAATATTCCTGACAGATTGCGCAATGCTATGCACATCCAGACTCTCGATCACCGCGCTGCGGATTTTGCCGAGACTTTGGCACCAGTGCTAGAGGGCTGCAAACGTGTATTTGGCACTCAGTCAGGTGAGGTGATCACTTTTCCCGCCAGTGGTACCGGTGGCTGGGAGGCAGCTATTTGCAATACTTTATCGCCCGGTGATCAAGTGTTAATCGCCCGCTATGGGATGTTTTCGCACCGCTGGATTGACCTCTGCCAACGCCATGGATTAGAGGTTAAAATTATTGAATGCAGCTGGGGTAGTGGTGCCCCTGCAGCGCAGTTTGCCGAAATTTTAGCCGCCGACAAAACTCACCAGATAAAGGCACTGTTAGTCACCCATAACGAAACCGCCACCGGGGTGGTCAGTAATATTAAAGCCGTGCGTGAGGCGATGGATAGCTGTGCACATCCGGCGCTGCTGATGGTTGATTGCGTCAGTTCTCTCGCCTCGATGCCCTTTGCCATGGATGACTGGGGAGTAGACATCGCTGTATCTGGCTCACAAAAAGGTTTTATGTTGACCACCGGTATGGCAATTCTCGGGGTTAGTCAAAAAGCAATAGCGGCAATGCAGAGCGCGACACTAGCTCGCACTTTCTTTGACTTTACGGACATGTTGGCCGCCAATCGGAGCGGGGGTTACCCCTACACGCCTCCATTGCAGCTTATCTATGGCCTGCGTGAAAGCCTCAATATGCTCTTTGAAGAGGGACTAGAGAATGTTTATGCGCGCCATCACCATTTAGCGCAGGGCGTTAGGGAAGCGGTTAAGGCTTGGGGATTTGAACTCTGTGCCCATTCCAGTGACCTGTATTCAGATACAGTCAGTGCTATTTATGTCCCTGAGGGCTTTGATAGCAATGCTTTAACCGATCGCGCTTATAACCGTTATAGCGTTTCTTTTGGCGGCGGTTTGGGTGAGATGAATACCAAGGCCTTTCGTATTGGCCACTTGGGTTCACTAACAGAAGTTATGGTTCTCGCGGGTATTGCCAGTATCGAAATGGCCATGGTAGATCTCAACTACCCGATAGAGCTAGGCCAGGGAGTCAGTGCGACGCAGCGCCATTTTTGTAACAAAACCTAAGCCGCATAGTGCAGGCAATATCCGCGCTAACAAGCTGCCAAGGACTGAACATCAGCCCTTGGTTTGCTTGGTTTTACTCAGCGAGGTTGTCTTCCTTAGCGTTAATATCAGCAAACACCGATTTTAGATAATTATCATTACTACTTTGCTCATCAAGGCATAATTTACTTTCGATGTGGTCTAAATGGTGAGACATCAACTGCGTGGCTTTGCGGGTATCTCCATCGGCAATCGAGTCGATCAACGCATAGTGTTCATCATATGAACAGTGACTTTGCGCGCCACTCTCGTATTGGGCAATAATTAGCGAACACTGGGATACCAAGCTGCGCTGAAAACTCAATAGCGGAGGATTATCCGCAATCTGTGCCAGCAACAAATGAAATTCACCCGATTGACGAATCCCCGCACCCCGATCACCCCTGGCAAAATAGGCCTGCTCGCGGGCTACCGACTCTTTGAGTAATTCAATTTGCTGGGCATTAATATTGTCGATCACCAGCTCGATAACGGCATTTTCAATCACCCGACGAGCCCGCACTATTTTAACCGCCTCGGCGATACTCGGCGCTGCCACAACGGCCCCACGATTAGGCCGCAATACGACCACTTGCTCGTGTCCAAGCCTCGATAAAGCCCGGCGAATCACGGTTCTGCTGACCGAAAAAATCTCCCCCAATGACTCTTCATTAAGCTTAGTCCCAGGGGCTAAACGCTGCTCTAGCACCGCCTCAAAGATGTGCTCATAGACAATATCATCCTGAGTGTTTTTGGCTTTCTTGGCGACTCCCAGCGGAGCTTTAGGTTTTTTTAGTTTCATATCAGTGGTTCAGTTTATTAATGACAGCTAACTTAGTTGAAGAGATTAACTACCCCGATAAGTAGAGTAACTGTAAGGTGAGACCAATAGCGGCACATGGTAATGCTCGCTTTCTTCAGCAATGGCGAACCGCAGCACGATTTCATCAAGAAATGCTGGCTGTGCAAGCTTAACTCCCTTATTGCGATAATAATTTGCCACTTCAAAGACTAACTCGTAAACACCTGTGGTAAAGGCCTCGCCCTCCATCAGTGGCTGATCGCAGCGACCATCACTATTAGTGGTCACTTGGGTGATAAGCTGGCGTTCTTCTGTCACACGGTAAAGTGTCACGGGAATATCGCTACCCGGGCAACCGCCGGCGGTGTCTAAAACATGTGTGGTTAAATAACCCATAATATCTGTGCACCGGGATAGAACTCCCTGAGCACCCTCCTTTATAATTTATCGATTGGTGGCAAAACGCATATTGCGCGCAGACTAATATCAAAATATCTGATTGATGAGCGCATTTTTATGTCAGTCATAGCGCTTAACCATAGTTGAAATCTACGCTAGGGGGTATAACATAAAAACTCACTATTTTAGTATACCTCACTTTATTTCTGGTTTGACAAGGCAATACTCAACCAAAACAGCGGACTATTATCACCGTTAGCATAGAGTCTCTGTCATTTTACGGCGGACAATTTCCCATTATGGCATGTTTTTTCATGTAAATTTAATTTTTTTTGTATACAATCCTAAGGTGTCAAAACATTTCTTCCGCGTTAATTGGGAAATGTATTTGCTGGCAATCATAAGGAGTAACCGTTTTGATCAATGAATATCCACGCAACCTTATTGGCTACGGCCCTCAACCACCCCATCCACAATGGCCAAATCAAGCGCGTATTGCGGTCTCTTTTGTCTTAAATTATGAAGAGGGTGGCGAGCGCTGCCTGCTACATGGCGACAGTGAATCTGAAGCTTTTTTATCTGAAATGCCCGGGGCTCAATCTCTGCAGGGGCAGCGTAATTTAAGCATGGAGTCCTGTTACGAGTACGGCAGTCGCGCCGGAGTTTGGCGCCTGTTAAAATTATTTGACAAACATCAGCTAAAACTCACCGTGTTTGCCGTGGCGATGGCGGTGGAGCGCCACCCCGAAGTCGCTCGGGCAATGGCAGCGGCGGGTCATGAAATTTGCAGTCATGGATACCGCTGGATAGATTATCAAAATGTTAGCCTAGAAGACGAGCAACAACACTTACAACAGGCGATTGAAATTATCACTCGCGTCACAGGCGAGCGCCCTCTTGGCTGGTATACTGGGCGCAATGGCCCCAATACCCGTGCACTGGTGATGGCCGAAGGCGGCTTTAGCTACGACAGTGATGCCTACGACGATGACCTACCCTACTGGATAGACAACAACGGTAAGGGGCATTTAGTTATCCCCTACACCTTAGATGTCAACGATATGCGTTTCGCCACTGCTCAAGGTTTTAACAGCGGCGAACAATTTTACCAATATCTAAAAGACAGCTTCGATACTTTGTACGAAGAGGGGGCGCAGGCACCTAAAATGTTATCGATAGGCTTACACTGTCGCCTCGTCGGCAGGCCTGGGCGTATTGCAGCGCTGGAACGTTTTATCAAATACGTTAATAGTCATGATAAGGTATGGGTGGCACGGCGTATCGATATTGCCAGACACTGGCACAAAACCCACCCCTTTGCAGCGGGAGAATAATAACCATTATGCAAATTTTTAACAGCTGCACTCCCAGTGAGATGAGTGCAAAAGATTTTATCGCATGCTTTGCCGATATTTACGAGCACTCCCCCTGGGTTGCCAAGGATGCATATGCTCGTGGTATTAGCCGCGAACACAATCAGATAACCGAACTTCATCGACTGATGGCCGAAGTCTTAGATAAAGCGGCACGCCCCGCTAAACTGGCGTTAATTAATGCCCATCCCGATTTGGCCGGTAGAGCGGCCATCGCCGGTGAACTCACCAATGCCTCGACGACAGAGCAGGCCGGCGCCGGTATTAGCCATTGCAGTGCAGAGCAATTTGCCCAGTTCTCTACGCTCAACCAACGCTATAAAGACAAATTCGCCTTTCCGTTTATTATGGCGGTAAAAGGCAGTGACCGATTCAAGATCATCGCCGCCTTTGAGCGACGTATACATAACGATGCAGAGACGGAATTTAGCCAAGCGCTGCAGGAAATCAATAAAATAGCCTTGTTTCGACTACAAGATCTGTAAATTTATAGGTGCTCTTCATGACTGAGAAACACAGTTTTCAAAAATATTTAAACCTTGCCGATGCCCGTTTAGGGACAACCGTTATCTCGGTTACTGATGACTGGTTTGCCGAGGCGAATCGTATGTTAGCCCCGACTGACGCCGTCTGGAAAGAAGGTGTATTTGATGATAATGGCAAGTGGATGGACGGCTGGGAATCTCGCCGTAAACGCTTCGAAGGTTTTGATTTCGCGGTGATACGCTTAGGCGTACGCGGGGTGATCAAAGGCGTTGAAATTGACACATCCTACTTTACCGGTAATTATCCACCCTCTGCCTCCCTTGAGGCATGTTTTTGCGAACACGGCGACCCCGATGACCAAAGCCAATGGCAAGAAATATTAGCGGCGGTTGATTTACAGGGTGATTCACAGCACTTTCACGCCATTGACTGCGATCAACCTTGGACACATTTGCGCTTTAATATCTTCCCCGATGGTGGCATTGCACGTTTGAGAGTGTACGGTAGCCCGTATCACGATTGGGCATCGCAAGACCCTGAACAACTGCTCGATTTGGCCAGCGCCTTAAATGGTGGTCGCGCCCTCGCCTGCTCGGATGAGCACTTCGGCCAGATGCGCAATATTCTCAACCCCGATCGTGGTGTCAACATGGGAGATGGCTGGGAAACCGCCAGACGTCGCACTCCGGGGTTTGACTGGGTTATCGTCGCGTTGGGACACGAGGGTGAAATATCTAGAGTGTTAATAGACACGTTACACTTTAAAGGCAACTATCCCGATAGCTGTTCTATTCAAGGCGCTTACGTTAAAGGTGGGACCGACGCCCAAATTGAAACTCAGAGCCTCTTTTGGCAGGAATTACTGCCCTCGCAAAAATTGCAGATGCACTGCGAGCAAGAGTTTATTAAAGAGCTTAACAACATTGGCCCTATCACCCATGTACGCCTTAATATCTTTCCGGATGGAGGTGTCAGCAGGATGCGCTTATTTGGCTTAATAACCAATAAAAACAAAGGCTAATACTATGTTCATAATTCGACCTCAAGCATTAACCAAGGATAATTTCGCCGCTTTCGGCGATGTTATAGAGACGACAGAGCGCGACCATTTTTTGATTAACGACGGTAATACCCAGCGCTTTCATCGCCTGGCTGACGTGCAATTATCTAGCGCTGAAGATAACGCCATTATCAGCATTTTTCGGGCCCGCAGCTTAAAGATGCCGCTGCAGATTAAAATGGTTGAACGTCATCCCAAAGGCTCACAGGCCTTTATCCCACTGCGACAAAATGCCTTCCTAATCTTGGTGGCAGAGGCCGGTGAACCGCCAGCGCCCGAGCAACTGCACGCCTTCATCACCGATGGCACTCAGGGCATCAACTATCATCGCGGGGTATGGCACCATCCCATCCTCTGCTGTAACCAAATCGATGATTTTTTAGTGGTTGATCGCAGTGGTCCGGGGGACAATTGCGACGAATTTTTCTTTGATCAGGGTTTGCAGATCATGCTGGACCCTGCCAGCACCTTAGAAAAGGTTACAAATAGATAACATTAGCTGTTCCGTTACACCTTTAACAGTAACAAAAACCATCAAAAATAATAATGATAGAGAATAACTGAGCAACTATCAGACTTAAAAGAACTAGGAGTAAAACATGGATCCCCATTATGCAGAGTGGTTAAACTTGGCAATTCGCTGGGCGCATATGGTCACTGGCGTCGCTTGGATTGGCGCCTCATTTTATTTTGTATGGCTGGAAAACCATCTAGACAGACGCAGCCCTAGAGAGGGGTTAGCGGGTGATTTGTGGGCCATTCACGGTGGTGGCATCTACCATTTAGAAAAATATGCGCTGGCCCCTGATAATATGCCAGAAAAGCTCCACTGGTTTAAATGGGAAGCCTATACCACTTGGCTGTCGGGAATGGCATTACTGGCGGTGGTCTACTATTTTAATGCGCAGTTATACTTAGTGGCTCCCGGTGCTGATTTAAGCTCCCTAGCCGCCATTGGTATCAGTTTGGGCAGTCTCATTGTCGGTTGGTTAGTCTACACCACACTCTGTGAGTCACCCCTAGGAAAAAAGCCAATCCTACTCGGCGCACTGTTGTTTGTCTTGCTGATCATTGCAGCCTGGGGATTTTCGCAAGTCTTTAGCGGTCGAGGGGCCTATATCCACGTTGGCGCTATCATCGGCACTATCATGGTCGGCAATGTGTTCTTCGTCATTATGCCCGCACAGCGTAAAATGGTTGCCTCACTGGAGGCGGGTGAGTTACCTGACCCTTCACTTCCCGCTAAGGGACTACTGCGCTCTAGACACAACAACTATTTTACCTTGCCAATCCTGTTTATCATGATTAGTAATCATTTTCCCAGCACTTATGGGCACGCATACAACTGGGCAGTACTCGCCGCGTTGGCGGCCATCAGTGTATTAGTTCGCCACTATTTTAATACCCGCCATATCAGCCAAAAATTTGCCTGGACTATCCCTGCAGCAGCGTTAGGCATGGTCTGTTTAGCCTTTGTGGCCGCCCCGCAAAAAAATCAGGGCAATGCAGCCACCACTGAATCAATAAAAATCGAGTTTAGCGAGGTGGCGGTTATTATTGATCAGCGCTGCAGCTCCTGCCATGCCAGTGAGCCTAGTAGCCCACTGTTTAAAACCGCACCTGCGGGCGTCATGTTTGATACCCCCGCTCAAATTAAAAGCTTGGCAGCGAAGATAAATGCGCAGGCCGTCGCGACCGTCGTGATGCCCTTGGGAAACATGACCCACATGACAGAGGATGAGCGTAAAATATTGGGACAATGGATAATAGAGGGGGCTAATATCGATTGATCAACCATCGTTATTTTGGTTGTTGAGACCTCGATGAGCCCAGTCAGGCTCATCGAAGTTAGCCATTGTTTGACTTACATCAATTAATGCCGACACACTGCGCCCCACCGCCCTCTTTATTGTTATAGATCAAGCAAAAATCAGCCCGTTGTGGGTATCCTCAGTATTATCACAATCGAAGAGGATATGATCATGTTTGGAATAGACCCTTATGTTTTTGAGACCCTTTGGCCAAGTTTGCTCGGTATCGCCGCGATGACAGGCGCCATGATTTGGGGATTTATAAAAGTAAAATCGCTGATTAATGAAGATATCGAATAAAACAAGTCGAGTATTATCGTTGAGTAGATGAGTGGGCGTATGGGTTCGAATAAGTGATGATCTAGTCATCACTTTCGAGCCTCAAACAAAACCCAGCATATAGATTAGCGGCTCTCTCTAAACTGCAAACTAGCTAACTGTTTATACAATTCGCAATCTTGGATTAATTGACGGTGGGTTCCCGAGGCAATTATTTCCCCCTGATCCATGACCATGATTTTATCAGCATCCAAGATGGTCGCTAGGCGATGGGCAATGATGATGGTGGTTCGCCCCTGCATTAGATGATTTAACGCCTCTTGGACCTTGGCCTCGCTCTGTGCATCTAAAGCGCTGGTTGCCTCATCCAATAACAATATTTTCGGATTTTTCAAGATGGCTCTGGCGATCGCTATCCGCTGCTTTTGTCCGCCACTCAAACGCACCCCATTTTCACCCAAATAGCTATTATAACCCTCGGCCAATTGCATGATAAAATCGTGCGCGTTAGCCGCTTTTGCCGCACTAATAATTTCCTCTTCGCTCGCCGCTGGATTACCGTAACTGATGTTGTATTTAACGTCGTTACTAAACAGTACTGGTTGCTGTGGTACCAGTGCCATCTGATCGCGAAGTTGATGATGGTCTAATTTTTTTACATCGACATCATCAAAAAATATGGTCCCAGATAACGGGTCATAAAAACGTTGAATAAGTTCAAACAAGGTCGATTTACCTGCTCCAGATGGGCCGACTAGTGCGACACTCTGACCCGGTTCAATACTAAACTGGATGTTTTTTAATGCGGCCAGATTACTTCGAGAAGGGTAGTAAAAATCAACCTGCTCAAAGCGGATTGATGCCTGCATAGTCTCATCTACCCGCTGTGCATCACTGAGCGATACTATTTCACTTTGCACTTGCAGTAATTCAACGAGTCTATCGCTAGCCCCTGCCGCACGCTGTAAATCTCCCCAGACCTGAGAGATGGTGGAAACGGATGTGGCCAACAATATCGAATAAAACACAAAGGCACCCAGCACCCCCGCACTCATATCACCGGCTATCACTGCACTGCCACCCAACCACAGCATACCCGCCACTGAGGAGAAGACTAACAGCATCACGGCTGCAATCAGCAGCGCCCGCTGACGGATTCGCAACTTACCCACTTCAAAGGATTTTTCCACCTCCACGGAAAATGCCTTTTTTTCAAAACTTTCGCGCGAGTAACTTTGCACGGTTTTAATCTGCTGGATAATTTCTCCTGCATAAGTGCCCACATTAGCGACGGTATCTTGAGTGAGTTTGGATAACTCTCTCACCCTGCGGCCAAATATATAGATGGGTAACAGCACAATCGGCACCATAATAAAGACCACCATCGTCAGCCAGGCATCGGTCAATAACAACATCACTAGCGCACCAATAAACATCAGTGCACTGCGCAGAGCCATCGACATTGAAGAACCTATAATCGTTTGCAGTAGAGTAGTGTCGGTGGTTAAGCGAGACATTATCTCGCCACTGAGATTAGTTTCATAATAACTGGGGTGCAACTCAACTAAGTGCTCAAAGACAGCCTTGCGAATATCTGCACAGACTCGCTCTCCCAGCCAAGACACCAGATAAAAGCGAATATAGGTCCCTATCGCCATCGATACGGTCAACAGCAAGATAATCAATGTCGATTGATTCAGGGCAGTGTTGGACTGGGCCACAAAACCATTATCGATCATCATGCGCAAACCCTGCCCTATCGATAACGTAATACCGGCAGTGACAATGAGTGCCAACATGGCAAACAACATGGTTTTTCGATAGGGAAGTGCGAAGGAAATCAAAATATATAAAGTAGAGCTTTTAACCGGTTTGGGCTTGGTTTCTTTGACTTGAGTCATTGCGGATTATTCTCTAATTAGGCTAATTGGCTCGTTATAAATTGCCACTGCTGTTCACTAACCGGCAACACTGAAAGGCGTGTTTGTTTGAATAGTATAAAATCTGCCAACTCGGCCGCCTGTTTCATACTCTTCAGTGGTAATAATCGCTTAGCTTTACTTTCAAATTGAATATCAACGACATACCACTTGGGATCAGCTTGCTCTGCCCCGCTGTCGTAATATTTACTGGATTGATCAAATTGCTCAGGATCGGCATAAGGTGCACTACTCACTTTTGCAATACCCACTACCCCGGTTAATTTGCAACTAGAATGGTAAATGAGCACTTGATCGCCAATCACCATTTGATCACGAATAAAATTGCGTGCCTGAAAATTCCTGATGCCACCCCAGGGCGTTACCTGATCCTGGGCTAAGTCATCAATCGAGTAATCTGCTGGCTCAGATTTAAGTAACCATTTGGCCATTGTTCCACCTCTGTTTAATTAACTTCACCCGGGAAAGTAGGACTGAGAAAATGGCTAATAACGGCGTCAGGGATGCCCTGTGCTGGTTGGATATTGAGCCAATTTTTAAGACCGCATTCCGCGTGTCGCTATCATACCCTCTGGGTAAGTTATGCTGATATTTTCGTTGTTTAAGACCGATAGATAGTCTCTATTAAATGGTAGCCAAATTTGGTTTTGATTGGCCCATGCACCGTCAGCAAGGCTTTCTTAAACACCACTTGATCAAATGCTTTTAGCATCACCCCAGGCTTAAACTCTCCTAAATCCCCACCTTTTTTTGCCGATGGGCACGTAGAGTGTTTTTTTGCCAGTTTTGCGAAATCCGCGCCATTGGCTAATTGTTGCTTGATCAACAACGCTTCATTTTTTGTTTTAAGTAAAATATGTCTTGCACAGGCACGTGCCATGTTTCTCTCTCTTTTACAGTAGGTAAGTTATTCAGAGTCGCAGGTTTGCCCGCGGCCTTTTAATCAAGTTAGAATTCTATTCTTTTCAGAAAAACATTCATAGATTTTATATATTCTTTCGAAACTAGACTATATTTAATCTATCCCTGTATTTATTAACGTCGCCAAGTTAGGTAAATAGTTGGTTGTTTTAAAAGCTATCAGATACTTGATAGAAAGTGCTATCGACTTTGCTTCACTCCAAGCACTTTCTCTAACCTGATCATTTTAACGCCATCACCCGTTATATCACTGGCGACTAACTAACCTTGCTATCGATATAATAATACTGCCCTAACCAAGATATAGCATGCAATGCAGTGATGATAGCGCCGCTAGTTGTTTTACAAGCTTTTTTCGATTGAACAGGGTACTGGTGCATCCGTCTGAAAGAGCGGGAAACGTCTGTAAAATAAAGCCGAGCGAGGGCTCAACTTATGCGGTGCTATATTCGGCCTAAGCACTTATTAACCGGACAGGAAACGACGCGAGACAGCATTAGCCAGATCTATCATCGATAAATTGGAGTCTTGTTTTACCGCAAGATATTTAGCGACTATATTTATTAGAGTTATGATGACCATGCAAAATGAGAAGAACCTCCATGTTTTCGAAGACTTTCACAGTGCAATGTGGATATTTGATTCTCTACACAACCGCATACGTTGGGGAAATAGAGAGGCGATCGCCTTTTGGCGAAAAAAGGATTTAGCCGACCTCTGTAATCATGATTATGCAAGCGGACAATCAGAAGCTGACAGAGCGGTCATGCAGGATGATTTAGATGAATACAAACTTGGCAATACTAAATCCCAGTGGTGCTCTTACACTCCCATAGACATCGCCAAAGAAGTTTATTGTCATTTTTCAGGCATTGAACTGATTGATGGCAGAATAGAGACTCTCACCCAAGTCATTGTCAGTAAAGTTAGCTTGGACTCTGAGCTTTCAGTACATGCCACCTCAATACTTGTCTCGCTTTGGGATACGTCGGCGTGTCTTACTAGCGCTAACCATTTATTTAAGCAATATTACGGTATAGCTGAGTTATCTTTCTCTGACTTGTTCATCAACCAACAAGATGCGCATAATTTATGGGCAAATGTGATGAAGTACGGTCATGCAGAACAGGAGCTCTGCCTGCCCACTCTAGACGGTAACCGTTGGTATCAACTAAATTTAAATATCAGCAAGGAAGGTCATACAGAACGCATTACTCTGCGCCAACTCGATACTACCGCTCGAAAGCACCGTGAACTACATCATCAAAAATTAGCGACGACGGACCAGTTAACCCAAATTTACAATCGATTTGGGGTCACATCCATCATTGATAAGATTATTGCCAAGCGTACTCCATTTACTTTATTCTTGATTGATCTGGATAAATTTAAAAATATTAACGATTATTATGGACATGATAAAGGCGATGCCTTGCTCAAAGCCGTCGCCTTCAGATTACAGAGTGTCTTTAGTGATGCACTGGCTATTTCAAGGCTGGGTGGCGACGAATTTTTATTATTAATGCCCGCCAATGGACAACTTGAGAAACAGGAACAAGGATCAAAGTTAACCCGCTGTTTAAACACCCCGTACCATATAAACGGTCTAGGTAATGTACAGTCAGGGGGAAGCATCGGCGTGGTCAGTTATCCAGCCGACGCCGATAACATGAGCGAGCTATTATTACTGGCAGATACTGCGATGTATTGCTCTAAAATATCAAAATTTGAAGGATGTTCTTTTTTCAATCCCAACATGGCCCAGCCCTTGCTTAGGCGCCAACAAATCCGTAATAGCTTGCAAAGCGCCATCCTAAATAAAGAGATGCTCCACCACTTTGAACCCATCCTATGCATTAATGATCGAACGATTGCCTACCATGAAATCCAAACCTGCTGGCTACACGCGGAGGTCGGCATGTTACAAAGCGAAGAGTTTAATCAAATAGCTGATGAGATGTCACTGATGAGCGAAATTGAATTACAGTCTTTAACCAGAGCCTGTAAGCATATTATGCACGGTGGTTTCAATGTACCTGTATTAATTAATATTTCAATTAATGAGTTGCAATCTGGACGAACCTATAAGAATTTACAACAATTATCGGCGGTGTTAAAGAAAATCCCCTTCAAGTTACAATTGGCAATCTCTGAGGCGGACATTGCAGGTCGAGAGCTAAATGTAGCCAAACAATTGGCACAAATCGTCGCGATGGACATCACTATTGTATTAGATGATTTTTCCACTGGCGGCATTAATTTGACAAAAATATCCCAGTTACCTATCAAAATATTACGTTTTGATAAAGATTTCACATTGAGTCTACATAGACAAAAAGATAGCTTACTGGCTGCTTTGCTATTAAGTGCGAAGCAAGCTAACTATCAAATTATATGTAAAGGGGTGAATGATATAGAAACGATAACACTCTTGACTAAAATGGGCTGCGATTATATTCAAGACTTACCTATCCGTTTAATGGCCAAAAAATCGGCTTAAATTGGAAGCACATCATTGGCTGGAAAAATAACTGCATTTTTTACCATTGGGAAAACACTCTATAGTATTAGCCACTTAAGTTAACTAAATTTTATTTTGATGCGATAAACGCGGCGTTGATATCCATTTCCCTAGCAATTTTAGCGGCTTCCACTATTAAATCTATTGAATAATTTACTCAAAGCACCACTTATTAACAAAATAGTATAATATTAGCTTTTTAGCTAGCCGATCCTCAGGTTGTATATGTACATTGACATACTCGATTTATTTTTACTCACGCTCATTACAAGCATTATCTACTACTGGGTTTGTGCACAAAGAATTCGTGAATTAGCCCTTAAAGTCGCGCAACAAGAGTGCAAGAAACTAGACCTACAGTTGTTAGAGGGGAGTGTTGCACTGAAGAAACTCCGCATCAAACGAACCCATTCTGGCAGACTTGGACTCATAAGAGATTATATCTTTGAATTCTCAGCAACTGGTGACGAGCGATATCTTGGAACAGTAACCATGTTTGGTCTCTCTGTAGTCAATATAGATTTACAACCACATAGGATGCTGTAATGAAAAGTACCCCGATGGAAAGGCTAACTATTTCATTAGATGCAGAATTGGCTAAACAATTCGACGAATACTTGAAGGCACAGGGCTACAGTAATCGCTCGGAGGGAATGCGCGACTTAATTAGGGAGAAATTAGAGCAACAGAGCCTTAATCCATATTCTGCAGAGCAATCATCTGGGGAAAATTGCATTGGTTCCCTCTCCTATATTTACGATCATCAAGAACGTGATTTAGCGGCAAAATTGGCCAGAGTGCAGCACGATCACCACAACATTGCGATTTCAAGCCTGCGGATTCCCCTCGATCACAACCACTGTATAGAGACCATTATGCTCAAGGGAGAAACCACCAAAGTGAGAGAGTTTTGCAATGAAATTATTGCACGTCCCGGTGTCCGTCACGGCAAGGCCCATTTAGTGCCTATTGAAGTCAAACACTCCAAACATGAAGGCAAGGACCACATACATCATACGCCCAAAAATTAACCGCCAAATCATTGCTTGAGAGCTCAGATTATTTATCCAACGAGCCTAATTTCTATTTCGCCATCCAGTCATACTGCAGCATAAAGCAACTCGTGGCGCAAAATAACAGCACCGACTAATCCCTTGTCTTATCAAGGCTCGATTGGTTTTCAATAGGCCTCAAGCTCAGTCAGTGTAGATTATTGCCCACGCTGAACACCTGTCGGACTCATCACTGGTCACCTTCTTCTCGCGACGTTCGGTCAAGCCCCTTAAGCTCCCGGTAACAACGTTGATAAAAGAACACTTTTTTACCATTTAACAGTATGATTATTTGTAAATTCGTATGAACTGGCATATCATTCATACTAATTAATTATTCGTCACATTGCCTTATGCCCAGCTTACTTGCTATTCGTTTACTCTTTTTACACCGTTGCCAGATCTTTTGCGGCGTTATTATGACGTTATTTACACTGTCGGCAAACGCCCATTTTTTAGAGTTAATTCCCGACAGAGATTTTTTAAACAGCGGTCACCAACAGCCTTTGAATTTTAAGTTGCGCTTTACCCATCCAATGACCCAAGGTCCGGTGATGGAAATGCAAAAGCCAAACAAACTCATGGTGATAGCCGCTGACACTAGCACTAATTTACTGAGTCGACTGCAATTAAAGGATGCAGCAGAAGCTAGCCAATGGACTTTTCAATATCAAGTCACAGAGCCTGCCGATCATATCTTTTATGTTGAGCCACAACCCTTTTGGGAACCCGCTGAGGGGAAAATGATCATCCACTACACTAAAGTCATCGTCGATGGTTATGCAGCACTGGTCGGTTGGGATACTTTAGTCAATGCACCCGTTGAGATAGAACCTCTCACTCGCCCCTATAGTTTATGGAAGGGAAATGCCTTTCAAGGAATTGTCAGAAAACAGGGTGAGCCAGTCCCTTTCGCCACCATAGAAGTAGAGTGGCGTAACGACGGCTCCGTGACACCACCGACTTCAAGTTATATCACCCAAGTGATTAAAGCCGACATAAATGGTAGGTTCTCCTACGTTATGCCCAGAGCTGGCTGGTGGGGTTTTGCAGCCCTGATAGACGCCGATTACCAACTAACATCTCCGAGTGGCAGACAAGTTCCCGTAGAACTTGGTGGCCTAATTTGGATCAACGCAAAACCGATGCAATAGGACAACACATGGCACATATACCCGATGGTGTAATAAGTACTCCAATTCTCACCCTGGGCGCATTGGGAGCAGGACTGGTAATAACCTATGGCCTTAAAAAATTGGACACCGATCAAATACCGCAGACGGCCATGTTTGCCGCCGTTTTTTTTATATCTTCATTAATTACCTTCCCCGTAGGGCCCAGTTCTATTCACCTGCTGTTTAATGGCTTAATGGGTTTAATGTTAGGTTGGGCAGCAGCGCCCGCTATTTTTATCGCCTTAGTACTGCAATTGATATTCTTCGGTTACGGGGGATTACTGGTGCTTGGGGTCAATACTTTTAACATGGCCTTTCCCGCCATCATTGTGGCGATTTTTTTAAGGCCCTTTTTATTGCAAAAAATTAGTGAGGGTATAATCCCGACCAAACGATTTGCGCTCACCATGGGAGCAGTGGCGGGTAGTATCGGCATTATCTTGACGACCCTTTTATTGTCAGCCTCATTGGTTTTTAGTGGTCAAGAATTTGCCCCGATGCTTAAAGTAGTACTCGCTACCAATATACCGCTGATGTTTATTGAGGCAACTGTCACCGCCTTTATCGTCAGCTTTTTAGTGCGAACCTCACCCACTACCTTCAACATAGCGACTAATTAATGCGAACCACGCTAACACTGCTATTACTCTGCGTTTTTTGCACTGGGACTCAGGCGCACCTACTCAAAGTTTTTGCCTATTCTCAGCCGGATGCCAGTTCAGGAAATTTACACATCGAGGGAAAGGTCTACTTTGCTGGAGGTGCTAATGCAGATAGCGCTTCGCTAATCATTAAAGATAGTCTGGGGACAAAGGTTAAAACATTCGTTACCGACGAGTTAGGTAAATTTAAAATCACCCTGGCTGACGCTAATTATCAAATTATAGCCAGTACTCTGGATGGGCATCAGGCGATTTGGCAAATTAACAGCCAAGCCAATATTTTGCAGGTGTCCAATACAGATGATGTAGAATTTTCAGGATTAAGCCAACAACAGCTTCAAAGTATAATAGCCGTGCAACTAGCCGCGCAGATACAACCTTTAAGTGAACAAATAAATGCCCTGCAAGACAAGGCAAGATTCCAAGACATTATTGGAGCAATAGGTTATATATTTGGTTTTGCAGGATTATTTCTGTGGTTTAGACACGCTAAAGATTCCTGATATTAACAATATTTAGTACCTTTGAGCCTGACCTATACACTTGCCCCTACCAAATATGTTGCAGCATCCGCATCGCAAAACACTAAAGTTGGATGCTTTATCACTGTCTATAATAGTCGATAAATCCGGCTAAATATTGCCGCAAAAAAACCGGCTAAAGGGAATATAGCGACTCCAGACTCTTTATTTGTTGTATTAGCCAACAGCACAATATTGATAATAGCCCAGACAAACAACTGAGCTACTGATACTTTCACTATCAATGATTACCCCTTAACTTCCCTACTCCCTGTTTCGCCTACCGCCATTACCCGTCGACTTTAGGTTAAATTGATCAACAATCAGCCTAAAGATGAATATTTGGCACGATGTATGCATTTCTGTAAGGCTGTGCTGAAAAACACCACTATTTTAGTAGATACCAAGATGGAGGTGATATTAGCCGTTCTAAATAATGACAGGAGTTACTACATGATAATCAAATCTAGTGATATTAGTATGCAAGCTACTCATGAAAAGAGCGTTAAAGAGTCAATAAGCTATTCCTCTACCGTTCACACTGTTGACTTAAAAGCCTCTAACCCAGAGCAAAAACTGAGTAATTTTGACCGTATTATTCAGCAATTAATCCCAAGTGGAACAGACACGGAGAACATAGCTAACAGCCAAAACTCAATTTTAGTAATGACCGAAAATGGCCTTGAATTTAGAGTGGGTGAATCGGAAAATGCAGGTTCTGATCAAGACATGTTGACCAGCATGAAGTTATTTAAGCAATTATTAGATGCTTTATTCAAACAAGCTAGCCAGTTTATTAAAACACCCGAGAACGAGCTTAATCAGTTTGTCGACAAGTCACTCACTCACTGCTGTCAACCTCCAGCTGCGATGGATGCAGGTGTACAACCACCCCTGAGTATCCAGATCACACTGTCTATGGAACATCACTATCAAGAGTCTGAATCTTTGCACTTTGTCTCTTCGGGAAACATCTTAACTACAGATGGCCAAGAAATTGCATTCTCTCTTGATATCAATGAGTCTCGGCAATACCAGTACAGCTCCTCGAGTAGCTTTACTCAAACAGTAGCCTTCAAAGACCCCCTGATCATCAATTACCCTGGATCGGCTGCGCAATTAAGTGATCAAAAATATTCATTTGATATCGATGCCGATGGTAATGAGGAGTTGATCAGTTATTTAACCAGTGGTGCCATGTTAGCTTTGGACAAAAATAATGATGGCAAAATAAACGATGGAAGCGAGTTATTTGGCGCTTTATCGCAAAATGGATTTGCCGATTTAGCGGCTTATGATGAAGATGGTAATAATTTCATCGATGCGGGAGACAGTATTTTTAGCGAGTTAAAACTATGGACTAAAACCAGTGAAATAGACCAGCTAAATGACCTCAGCAGCATGGATATTGGGGCTATTTATCTGGGTGCTATCGATACAAAATTTGATTTGAAAGGGGAGGATAATCAATTTAATGGTCGGTTAATATCATCCGGCTTATACCTCACCGAGCAAGGGGGTATTGGTAGCGTACAACAAATTGATATGGTGGTTTAATCCGACCAGACACTAGCTATTGCTAGTGTCCTTTTAAAGGCCGTTCAAAAAGACCTGAGTCAGTCAAAAGTGCCATCTAGTCGAGATGCCTAGAAGCTCGATGTATAAGCCGCCCCATTATACCTTGCTAATCTGATTGAAAGTGGCTGATATCAGTGTCTCTATTCACTAGTGTCCGGTTTAATTTTCTGCGGGCACTCACTAATCCCAAAGTTACAATTTGGATTGATATTCCTTGTTTCGCCTCCTGGCGAGGAGTTTACGATGCTTTAAAGCAACGCTTTAATCGTTTAACTCCCGAGCGCTCGCGCTTACCTATAATTTGCTTGCCCAAAATCAAAGTAACCAAATAAAAAGGGCACCCTACAATTACCGACAAACTCCTCCACACAAGGCTAAATTACTGGACTCTCATCAGCGCCATCCATGGCGCATTCGCTCTTCGCAACATCCTGTTGCTACGCTTCAGCAATTTAACCTTGTGCTCCGGGGTAATTCAAGGGACTTATTTAGTCTGTTGTTAAACTTGAGTATGGTGAGTTCCTGCACTATCAAAAATCTGTCTAACCATCGCCTAAAGCTACTTAGAACACTAGGAATATAGGGCGCCTATCTTTCAAATTCTAAACCGGACACTAGTGGTCTCTATTGTCAGGTACGCTGCTTTAAACACGCTTCTATCTCCACTAAAATCTTAGGATCATCAATAGTTGTCGGTATTTGATAGCTTTCACCTGCGGCAATTTTACGCAGGACTGCCCGTAAAATTTTCCCAGATCGAGTTTTAGGTAGCCTCTTTACCACAAAAACTTCTTTAAAACAGGCCAGCGCTCCGATCTGCTGACGTACGTTCGCGACGAGCTCTAGTCGCAGTTGATCTGCGCTTATTTTAGTGTCACTTTTTAAAACCACTAATCCTATCGGCACCTGCCCTTTTAATGAGTCAACAGCACCCACCACCGCACAGTCTGCAATGGCTTCATGGGCTGATACTATCTCTTCCATTTCGGTGGTAGATAATCGATGTCCAGCAACATTGATAACGTCATCGATACGACCGGTAATATAGACATAACCATCTTCATCTTTATAGCCACCATCACCCGATTTATAAAACCCTGGATAATCTAACAGGTAGGCATTGGCGTATCTATCTGGTTGGTTCCAAATACTGGTGCTTACGCCTGGCGGTAAAGGTAATTTTAAACAGATATTTCCGGAGGTACCCGGCAAGGTTTCTTGCCCAGCATCATCGAGAATACGTAAATCATAACCAGGTGTACAACAATTGGTAGAACCTAGCCTGGTCGGTTTTGGATTATCTAAACCCATCATAGGAGAGGTAATCGGCCAGCCTGTTTCAGTTTGCCACCAGTGATCCAAAATGGGCACCTTAAGCAACTTGCTTAGCCATTGATAAGTGGATGAATCCAATCTCTCGCCAGCGACAAATACCCAACGTAAGTGTTTAGAGACATAGGGTTTATACAGAGATCCGGATGAATCTGTCCCCCGTATCGCCCTGAACGCCGTCGGTGCACACAACATTGCATTGACTCGATACTCTGCTAGTATTCGCCAAAAAGCCCCTGCATCCGGCGTTTTAATCGGCTTTCCTTCATAGAAGATACTGCTAGCTCCACAAATCAATGGACCATAAACAATGAAAGAGTGCCCGACGACCCAGCCAATATCAGAAGCCGCCCACCAAACATCATTTTCTACCAGCCCATATATTTCATTGAAAGCTAACTTCAACGCGACCGCATGACCACCATTATCCCGCACCACCCCCTTAGGCTTACCTGTGGTACCTGAGGTATAAAGTATATAGAGAGGATCTGTACTGTTTAAGCTGACACAATCCACCGGCTGTGCATCTTGGATAAAATCAAACCAATCAATATCCCGCTGCCCCTTTAGCTCTGCACGTAGGATATCTCTTTGTAAGACAATTGTTTTTAATGGTTTATGCTGGGCCAATTGTACGGCTTCATCAACCAGCGGTTTGTAGGCAATAACTTTATCGAACTCAATTCCACAAGAAGCGGTAATAACCAATTTTGCCTGTATATCATCAATGCGCAAGGCTAACTCACGAGCGGCAAACCCACCGAAAACCACCGAGTGAACTGCTCCGATTCTCGCACAGGCCAGCATAGCAACCGCGGACTCGATGATCATAGGCATATAGATGATGACAGTATCACCTTTGCAAATTCCGGCAGCTCGCATTGCCCCAGCAAATACACTCACCCGCTTTAATAATTCTTTATAACTTATTTTTTGTTTGGTGCCTGTCACTGGAGAGTCATAATAAAAAGCGATAGAATCTCCTCGCCCTTGTTCTACCTGGTAATCAACGGCTAGATAACAGGTATTTAGTTGGCCATCTTCAAACCAGCTATAATCAGATGCTGAGGTTTGAGCTAAACCTATAGTAGGTGCTTTAAACCAACTAATTGACTGTGCTTTATCCAACCAATACTCGCTGGATTGATTGATTGATTGATCATATTGATCACGATAATGCATAAACACTCCGATGTTTTTATTCTTATTTTATGGCTTTTTACCATGAATATTAGCAACTAATGCTATCCTCACAATGCGAACATTGTTAACACTACAATGAAAATATAGATAAAAATGTAACTTAAATGCATAGTATCCATATTATTGTCGACAACATATAGTGCTTTAGTAGTAATGAATGGTGCAGGGCATATAATTCGACCTACCCAACAAATCATCATTTTTATGTTTTTTGTCTAGAGTTAGCCCACCTTAATAGCAGCCTTAGTTAACGGGAAGATAATCAGGGTATTCTAGTGAAAATCATCGCTGGGATTAACCGATGACTGATAGCCGACGAATGCCATTTGCCTGGCGATGAGCCTGTCGAACTGGGGAAGCGGCGAACCAGTCGCCAGCGCCCTGACTTACAGGATTATTTGTGATTGAGGCGATGTTTCAAAGGGCGTCGTAACATTGCTGCGCTCAATAATGCCCGTTAACAATAGCTTCAGCACCCAACAAAGGTCCACACTGTACTCAAGGAGAGGGGCATACTATACCCAAGAAGAGGGGCATACTAACTCGGCTATTTCGTCGACATTATTCCTTGCCTGTTTATTGCTCGCTAGCGGTTATAACAGCCCATTGATGGGGATTAGCCGTTTTAGGCCCGCACCGCAATGAATGGCCTTTGTTGTAGCGTGCCAATGCTAAACTCGGTGGCATAGATATAATTGAGCTCTGCCGGTCAGTAACCGATTGTGCTAGAGCAGAAGCTTGATATACTGACCAAAATAGTAAGGCAGCAAATATTTATTCTGTAATATCAATAGTTCACTGCTTGTTTAAGCTCTTATAGTTTTATGATGGAGACAAAATGTCCTTCAAATCAATAGAAAAAGTACGATACGGCCGCCAACTAAAAGTAATCTTCTATTCAATTTGTGTCTATATGTTAACGGTAGCACTAGGGATATCAACCTTGCTAATTTATCTTTTTGATTATAACCAAGGTGAAAATTTCTGGCTAAACGTGGCAGGAGTGGTCATTGCCGCTATCGGGCTTTATTTCATTTATCAGCGATTAAAAGGTCATCCCTACCTTAGCGATATCATTTACATAAGGGCCATCAAAGCACAATTAAACCACATCTACCGCAAACAAAATAAACTGAAAAAAGCAGCGCAACAAGGTGATGCTATCGCCATGGCTATCTTAAACTACAGTTACAAAGCATCGAGATTTGTCTATGAATTAGATGATAACACCTTAACTATAGAGGAACTCGACGCCGCTCAAACAGAGCTGAGCTGCTGGTTAAAGCAATATGACATCGCCGTGTTAGTCACCTATAAACAAGCTCTGTTGCAGAGCTATTAGCATCCACTAAGTGTGCCCGACTGCAGCTGTTGTTACCGGATACTGTAACAAATCAGCATTGGCTATAGGCACTCGCGCAGCGCTTTCCAGTTCAATAAATATACTCAAGGCACTAATTATTTTTGCTTTAGGTTCTTGGAACTATAAAGCAGCGCCTAAGAGGAAGTTCTCTCTTTCGGAACACCCGGAACTTTAATCATTAACAAACTCCCTCGCAGCAAAACCGACTGCCATCCCTATCGCCAACAAAACCGCACCCATCACCCATCACCAACATTATTATTATATGCAGCAATTGAGTATTCAAACTGAGTGGGTTTAACGCCATCAAAGCGATAGAGCCATCACAATCAAAGCAGATCTATCAGAAAATGAGAACCCTGGGAACAATGCCGGTGATCGTAGCGTTAAATTTAGCGGTGCTTACCGCTATTAGGCCACGGCAGCTGAATCCATCGGCTTTAAACCGACACTTTGCAGATAGCGAGAGCCGAACCAGTTCTTAGTATTTCAAACCAACAGCCATCTCCCCTGCTGTACTGTACAGATAAAGGGGATGGCTAGCCCCCGCTTAGATGGATATTAGTGACTAGGGCTGAGACCTGAGGTTAGCCATTAACATCAAACCAGCGCAGCATGATTGGTTATCAGCTGGTCATTATTTACCTTTATTATAATCTGCGGCGAAGCATACAGCCACTTTACTATCGATATGCGCACCATGCGAACTACCTCCCCAAGACTTTTCTTTAATACCACGCTCTAGTGATACAACCTGACTACATTCAATACTTAGCACAAAATTACTTTAGGAAACCGCGATTAATTAAGCGGTAGACCTATATAAAACCGTTGGTATATATTTTATCCTATTATTGAATAATGAATTTTATCCACGCAATATTTATTTGCTAATCAAGTTTATTTATTAATTTCAAAGAGGCTGACAATTAAAAAAATGATCAAAAATAACACTCTCTATTCGGCAACATTTAGGTTCTTTCAATGAGTTCAAGCACCGTTAGAATTGTGGATGTCAGCCCCAGAGACGGACTGCAAAACGAGCCCACCAGAATTAGTACCGAAGCTAAACTCGGATTAATTGAGCGGTTATCGACCGCGGGTTTACAACATATTGAAGTTGGCAGTTTTGTCTCCCCACACCGGGTGCCCTGTATGGCTGATTCTATGCAGGTTTGTCAGTCACTACCGAAACACACTGATATTAATTTCTATGCTTTGGTGCCAAATGTGCAAGGGTTACAGAAAGCTATCGATGCCGGATTAACAGAAGTCGCAGTCTTCACCGCGGCTTCGGAGCAATTTTGTCAACGCAACATTAACTGCTCAATTGATGAGAGCCTGAGCCGATTTTCAGAGTTAATGGTGATCGCTGAAGACCACGATATTCGAGTAAGGGGTTATATATCAACCGTTTTCGGCTGCCCGTATCAAGGCACAGTCTCGATTGAAAAAGTGGTGAATATCAGTCAACAATTGTTAGAAATGGGCTGCTATGAAATATCCCTAGGGGATACCATTGGTATAGGAACCGCCAATCAAGTCAAGATACTGCTCAATGCTCTTTGCCAAACGATGCCCATCGAAAAAGTTGCAGTACATTTCCACGATAGCTACGGCCAGGCACTCACTAATATTTACGCTGCATTAGAAGCGGGTGTTAGAGTCATCGACAGCTCTGTGGCAGGCTTAGGTGGCTGCCCTTATGCCAAGGGCTCGACTGGTAACATTGCCACTGAAGATGTCGTCTATCTACTCAATGGCCTCGGCCTCGAGAGCGGTATTGATCTACATAAAATCGTCGCCGTCGGCCATTGGATTAGTAGTCTATTACAACGAGAGAACGCCTCAAAAGTTGGCTTAGCGATGAACATGCGTCGCTAAACTGGTTTATGATAAATACTGATTAGCGCTTAGCTGGTTTTTTAAAGTTAGCGCAGATGACTCCCAATGAAATGAGCACCATCGCAGCCAGAGTATTAATATCCAACTGTTCTTCTAACAAAAAATACGCCAAAAATGCCACGAAAACCGGGGTCATAGCCCCCCAACAAGCCGCTAACTCTGCGCCCAATTTTTGAATCGCATTACCGTAAGTCACCACGGATATCACCCCACAAAAAACGCCCATAATCAGCAGCTGAGGTAATATTTCAGCCAGTGGCACCTGCATCAAATTAGATTCGAAGCCATCCATTGGCAGGCAGGCAAGTAAAATAAGCGCTGCACTTACATTGAGAATTGCGGCAACTTCTAAACCCGACAATTTGGCCACTTTCACACTAATAGTATAGACAGCCCACAGAGCTGCTGCTCCCAGATATAAAAGAGGGCCAAGCAATTGCTGATCTGTTTGATTGAGTTCATTAACGACTAATACTGCGACACCAACAGTCACCGCTAACAACCCGGTGAAACGTCTTTTGCTCAATCGTTCAGAGAAAAACACCACCGCAATCATCGTCACAAAAACCGGAGCTACGCCCGGTATTAGCAAACTGCCAATAACCGCCTGTACCTGCGAAGAGGCTATCACAGAGAGTAGATAAAAAGGCAGACCTGCACCTGCGACTATTCCCAGTAAATAACGTTTTGGCACCGCTAGAATTTTTGTTCTAGCCTTAAGCAAAATGGGCAATAATACCAGCGCCGGTAAGACAAACCTTAAAAGTGCCATATCATAACTAGTCAACTGAGACTGTGCGCCACTGCGCAGTGCAACAAAATAAAAGGACCAAATCACCAAGGTGATAACCAGCGACAATCCTCCTGAGTGAAGATGACTGCTGCTATTACTCACATTTAATCTTGCTACTGAAAACATAATAAACTCGCTATTTCTATACTATTGAATAGCAGTATTATGCAGAAAATCATTTAGTTGTTTTTACCTAATATTTACTATATTTAACTTAATATTAGCGCATAATATCAATAATCATACATTTATTGGCGATTTTCACCATGGACAACTTAGACAAACGAATATTAGAACTATTGCAAAAAGAGGGTCGCCTAACCACGGCAGAGATAGCTGAAAATATTAACCTATCCGCATCACCCTGTGCGAGACGCATCAAACGGCTAGAGAAAGACAAAATCATCGTCGGCTATCAGGCAAAGGTATCCAGGGCGAGGGTCAATTTGGGCATGACAGTGTTTGTACATGTAAATTTAAATAGTCATCAAGAGAGGGATTTAGAACATTTTGAACAAATAATTAACACGGTTCCTCAAGTAATCAATGGTCATGTGGTATCCGGCCAATACGATTATCTGCTTGAAGTTGTGTGCAGCGATCTAATCGCCTATGAGAGCTTTATGCGGAAAATTCGCACTATCCCGATGGTGAAAGATATCAATTCTAATTTTGCAATCCGCACTTTTAAAGAACAAACCGCACTGCCCATTCAAAACTAAAACGCGATGCTAATGCTAGTCACAAAAAAAGCCCAGAGTGGTTGATTTAACCACCTCTGGGCTCTGGATTTAGTGGTAACTTAACCCATTAGTAGCGGTATGGAACGCCCGCTTTTTCCATAACATCGGAATATTTCTTAAAGGCCTCGACCACTCGCTTAGCCCGTGGGCTGATACTAGCCATGTCATTCCAGAATTCAGCAGAATCTTCGATGACTGTATTCCACTCAGCAGCCGGTATAGTGGTAAGTTCCATTTTCTTACCTTCAACGCGCAGCTTAGCTTCTCCACCCCAATACCAAACTTGACGGTAATAGTGCGAGCTATCCATAGACATTTTGAATAATTCTTGCAGATGTGGTGGTACATTCGCCCAGCTTTTAGAGTTGGCGAAATAAGAGCCACACCAAGCACCAGTGACGTTATTAAGCAGTGCATAATTACAGACATCTGCCCAGCCCACTTCATAAGCTTCGGTAAATCCACACCAAGCTACGCCATCCAACTCGCCGGTTTGCAGCGCAACTTCGATATCATCCCAAGGTAATGTCACAGGAACCATGCCGTAACGGGATAAAAATCTACCTGCCGTTGGCACACCAAATACGCGCTTACCTTTGAGATCGGCCAGAGAGCGAATCGGATCTTTAGAGAAGATATGCAACGGATCCCAAGCGCCAGCGCCCAGCCATTCAACTCCCTCTATCTCATCGTATGCTTCCTGCCAGATCTCGTTTAATCCGTAATACTTAAACAGCACCGGTAGATCTAAACTGTAGCGAGTTGAAAACGGGAAGTAACCACCAAATACGTTAATATCGACAGGTGACTGCATAGTGGCATCATCGGATTGTACCGCATCAATGGTACCGTTTTGCAATGCCCTAAACAGCTCATCAGTTGGCACTAATTGATCGGCATAATAGAGTTCGATCTCCATTTCGCCATGGGCCGCTCGGTTAAAAGATTCAATCTGTGGCTTGATAACATGCGCACCTAACGGCGCACCTGAATAGGTCTGCATACGCCATTTGATTGGGTTAGTTTTGGCATACACCATTGGTGCACCAGTTATAATCGCTGCTCCTGTGGCGGTTGCTCCAGCTGTTTTAATAAAGTCGCGCCGACTCGTGGTTTTTTCCTTATTGTCTTTCATTGCAAAATCCTCTTTATTAATGGATCGAAAATAAAACATAAACCTTAAAACGTAGTATTTGAAATGGAATCAGGAAGCTGCTGGACCACTATCACTCTCTCTTATCGAGAGTATAATGGCCCAGTTACTGCTTAACGACTATACACATACTCCGGCAGCCAGAGCGCTATCTGCGGAAACACCATTACTAATATCAATGCAAAGGTCATTACCAGCACAAATGGAATTATCGATTGATAGATATCCATCAGTGAGATTTCTTTGGGCGCCATCGCCCGCATCAAGAACAAATTGTAACCAAAGGGGGGCGTCATATAGGCAATTTGGCAGGTGATCGTATAGAGAATGCCGTACCAAACTAAATCGAACCCCAACGCTCCTACCAATGGGATATAGAGAGGGGCCACAATCACCAACATTGCCGTATCATCGAGGAATGTGCCCATGACAATGTAAGATAATTGCATCATGATCAGCACTCCCCATGGGGATAGTTCCCACTGGGTAATGAACAGCGATTCAATCGCCTTTACCGCGCCTATGCCATCAAACACCGAGCCAAAACACAGCGCCGCGAGAATGATCCACATGAACATACAAGAGATACCCAAGGTGCGGCGAATCGTATCTTCAACCACTTTACGGGTCAGGGAGCCCCGTGCCCAGGCTGCAATCGTCGCTGTGGTCGCTCCCACTGCAGAACTTTCTACCAAGCTGGTAATACCCGCGACAAAAAGGCCCGTCATGAAAAAGAAAATAAAGAATGGGACAAGTCCCGCCTTAAAAAGTTGGAACTTTTCACTGCGGGTGATACTTAACTCTTCCTTGGATAACAGGGGCGCTAGGCTAGGCTGTAATTTACAGCGCACCACGATATAGATAACAAATAACCCTGCCATCATTAACCCGGGAACCACCCCCGCGAGCCACAGTTTTCCAACTGGCTGACGCGCAATCATGCCATACAAAACCAGCACCACACTAGGCGGTACTAAGATACCCAGAGAACTACCAGCTTGCACTACTCCAGTAATCATTTTTTTATCATAACCACGGCGTAGCATTTCAGGTAGGGCAATACTCGCCCCGATCGCCATCCCGGCCACACTGAGTCCATTCATCGCCGAGATAATGACCATCAGAGCAATGGTACCTATCGCCAGACCACCGCGTAAACGGCCGAACATGACGTGGAACATACGATATAAATCTTGGGCGATACCTGATTCTGACAATATATAGCCCATGTAGATAAACAGTGGCAAAGTAAGCAGTGGATACCAGTTAAACAATTTAAAAGCAGCATTAAAGGGCATTTCAATTGCACCATCACCCCAGAGTAATAGAGCTGATGCAGCTGATACGATACCAATGGCTGCGAACACTCTCTGGCCGGTTAACATCATCAGCAACATAGATGAGAACATCATGATCGCAATTGCTTCATAACTCATTTAATTGTAATCCCTCTTGCTTTTGCAAGGTCTTTAAAAAAGGTTGATATGGCCTGCAGTAGCATCAAAGAAATACCAAAAACCATGATTATTTTTATCGGAATCATCGAGGGATTCCACTGAGAAAATTTACGCTGCCCGTACTCAATCGCGTACATGGTGCTGGAGATGGACCCAATCAATAAGCAGACTAAATAGGCCACCAAAAAGATGGCGGTAAAAGTATCAATTCTGGCCTTGGTTTTATCCGAATATCTTGAATAAATTAAATCCATGCGCACATGATCATCCATTTGCATAGAGTAAGCTCCACCTACTAGGTAATAGGCGGTGATGGTGAACTGGGCCAATTCTACTGTCCAAGAAAGCGGCATATTTAGGACATTTCTGGTGACTGATCCAAGCAAGAGTACAGCCATCATTAAAAAAATTCCGTACATGGCGAAACGCCCACACTTTGTAGATACGTAATCGACATACTTAACGTAATTAATGATGTATTTTGGCATATCCATTATCCCCCTAATTTAGTCATTGCGGATGCTACAACCTATAGATACATTGCAGTTTTCGTTGACATTTAGTCGCTATTTACAGCAAATTTCCCATTTAAAAAATGGCCATTATGATTGTAGGTCATTAATCAATCAGAACAAAGTACTACAACGATACAACCTTTGTAAAGATATTTACCAAATAAATTGTTCTGTAAAAAACAAAACATTTGCTGTTTTTTTGCTCACCCGCCGCGCCTTGCCCGAGCTGATTTATTTTCTGTCTTATGTAAACGTTCTGTGGATTAACTTGATGTTCATTTAGCTCAACAAAAAATCCATTATTAAATTTAAGTCTGTGATTTAATTGCAGGTTTTAGCTGAAGAGAGAGAAATCCAACATAGGCCATTTGTGCTACTTTTGGGGTACCGTCAAGTACCAGCATCTGCTGTGACGGTAGCATTATCGTCTGCGCCATTAATCAATTTAAGTAATGCGCATAAAGCCGACGATTTATTGATTCTCTAGGTTATTGGCACGCTGTTGAAGATCATTTACAGACTCTCTACTGGTTGCAAATTTTTTATCAAAGATATTTATCTCCCCTCTATTTATCATTAGTTAATTAATCAGTCATTTTGCGGCTGCGCTCGGGTTACTAACTAAACGTTAGAGATTGATAACATTCTAATGCCAGTGGATGACACTAATTGCACCGCTTTTAAAAAAATGCTGTCCACCACAAAAATTAAAGTCTAATTCCCCCTCTAATGCTGCTCGGTGGATGTGCTGCAGACATAAAAAAACCGCCATTGGCGGTTTTTTAAAGAGCAGTATTAAGATTAGATATCTATCACTTCAAAGGGTACTAAAGTATCCACTTCTTGTTCGTAGTCGATACCGTCAATGCCAAAACCAAACAGTCTTAAGAACTCTGCTTTGTAGTAGGCATAGTCTGTGGTCTCGAATATATTGTCATCGGTGACTTTATCCCAGATATCTTTACAGCGCGCCTGAATGTCAGCACGCAACTCCCAGTCATCCATACGATAGCGATTGGCTTCATCGTACTCAACTTGATCACTGCACAAGCCGGTGCGGAATAATCGATCAATTTGCTCTATGCAGCCCTCGTGTACATTGCTCTCTTTCATTACTTTAAAGACCATCGACAGATAGAGAGGCATCACCGGAATCGCAGAGCTAGCTTGAGTCACGACAGATTTAAGCACGGCAACGTTCGCCTGCCCGCCAATTTGTTGCATTTTCTTGTTCAGTAACGCGGCTGTTTCATCGACGTGTTGCTTGGCGCGGCCAATAGTACCGTGCCAATAGATAGGCCAGGTAATATCAGAACCCATGTAGCTATACGCAGCAGTTTTACAACCATCGGCCAATACACCGGCTTCAGAGAGAGCATCAATCCACAATTGCCAATCCGTACCACCCATCACGGTGACAGTATCGGCAATTTCCTGTTCCGTTGCCGGCTCCACGCTGGATTCAAACAAGGTATCTTTATTGGTATTGATCGCAGTCGACTGATAAGGCTGATCGATTGGCTTCAAAGTAGAGCGTATTAATTCACCAGTATCTGGTAATTTACGCACGGGGGATGCCAGGGAGTAGATAACCAAATCAATTTGCCCTAAATCTTCTTTGATCAGGGCGATAGTCTTTTCTTTGGCAGCATTGCTAAAGGCATCACCGTTTAGACTTTTCGCATAGAGACCTGCAGCTTCTGCCTCGGCTGTAAACGCAGCACTATTATGCCAACCTGCAGTACCAGATTTTTTCTCGGTGGCCGGCTTCTCAAAAAACACCCCGATAGTGGCAGCACCTGAGCCAAAGGCCGCGGTGATACGCGTTGCCATTCCGTAGCCGCTAGAGGCGCCGACGATTAAAACTCGTTTGGGTCCATTTTTTATCTGGCCATTGCTTTTAACATAGGCTATTTGCTGACGTATATTTGCTAAACATCCCTCTGGATGAGTAGTAGTACAGATAAAGCCACGAATTTTTGGTTTAATAATCATACTTATGTGCTTCTCTTAATTAATTCAACTGTTGCTAAGATACCTTATTTTAGTTCACAGTTAAATTGCTATTACCCGCTGGTACCACTTCCCAGCTACCAGGGTTATCTTTGCCGACAAATTGGCGACTTTTTAAGATAAATCACTGATGCAGATTGGCTCTTCACCTCCAACTGTTACAATGCAGCCAATCGTTAATACTATTGGAGATTACCTTGTCACATAAACACGGCTTTTATTTAGAAGATTTAAGCATAGACATGACCGCTAGCCTTGAAAAAACCATCACCGCTACAGATGTTGCAATGTTTGCCAGTCTTTCCGGCGATAACAACCCTATCCATTTAGATGAAGAATACGCTAAGTCCACCAGCTTTGGAGCGCGCATCGTACACGGCATGTTCAGTGCGGCTTTGATCTCGGCAGTGGCGGGCACCAAATTACCGGGCCCTGGAGGCATTTATCTCTCGCAGAATTTGAAATTTCGTAAACCTATTTTTATCGATGATACGGTCGTCGCTAGTTTAACCATTACTGACATCAATGAGCGCCGTGGCCGGGTCACCATGCGTACTGATGTGCATGTTGGAGATAAACTGGTTGTCTCTGGCGAGGCTGTCTATATGGTCGATAAACGCCCTACTGTTTGATTTTTTACAGGA
>JABSRA010000036.1 GCA_013215445.1 Oceanospirillaceae bacterium | reverse complement strand
GCCGGTAATTTCAATGACGGCATGGCTTGCTTCTTTTGTGAGGGAAACAGCAATTAATTGATAGCGTGGCTCCCAGCGGATAATAGCGATGGCAATGGCGGCGTACAGGCGCAGCATGGTTTTGGCATTTAGCGGCTGATCGATCAGCTCAGGCAAGACACTGCCATAATCACGGCGCATCAAGCGGGTATTGATCGGTGTGGTGAGAATGTCGGCTACTGATTGTTTGATGTGTGCAAAATCACTGCTGATTTGTTGGCCGGTACTAACGTGCATGCCTGGCATTAACTAACCCCCTGCGAATACATTAGTGCTACCACTGGCGACTGCACCGCCACAACCCACCGCATCGCCGATACGGCCCATCGCTTTGCTATTTACAAACACGCTGTCACTACCCCCTGCCAGTGCACTGGGATGACAAAGAGGCACTGGATTACAGTGAACAGGGTAACTATCTCCCTGGCGATGCACGCCAATGCCATTAACAAACACATTACCGCTGGCGCCTGCGTTACCCCGTGGCGGAAAATCCGCATGGCCGGTGCATGGATCACCTAATCGAGAAACAGCAGGCATCAGTTGATGTCCACGCGGGTAGCATTGATTGAAGTGTTGCCAGCGGCGATGATATTGATGTTACCGGCAGCGGTGATGGTAAAGTCACCGGCGCTGTGAATCTTTAAGGTTTTAGCACTCTGGTTGTGTTCAATAAAACTGCCATCATCAAAGGCGATTAGATCAATATTGGGGTCGGTGTTGGGTGATGCTTGGGCATCGCTGTAGAGCATGCCGATGATCAGCGCTTGTGCAGGATCGCCACCCGGGCAGCTCAAAATAACTTGGGTGCCTAAACGCAGCGGGCGCCAGCGTTTGTAATTGCGGCCGATGTCGGCGGGCCAATCTAACCAGTTGGTAAGAAGGTTTCCACTTTTCACTTTTAATTTACGCGCACCGTGATCTACCACGGCGATGGTGCCAATGCGGATTAGGTTTTCAATGAGGCGTGCTAAGTCTGCTGTGTTCATATTGCGTAGTTTGCACTACGCGCGGGCGCGAAAGCTATTGGGGGTGGATGTAGGGTGGGGTGTTACAAAAGATCAATTGGGTTTTGAACGTTAAATTGTACTTTTAATGGGTTGTCAGGAATTGACACAAGGCGGCCGTTTTAGATCAGGAACGTCATTGTCTCGGATTAAATTAAGCTAGATTTCATGGTGAGTTTATTGAAGAAAGTACAAACCTAACGATAATGAAAAACTTGCCAATACACTGATAGCTGCTATTTTGACGTCTCTTACCAGTTTTTCTTTATTTGATTGTTTTCTATTAAGAAAATCTTCTATCCTACCTTTTTCATATTCTTTGTTTTTACCTTTTAACATCCATTCTGCACCAGCGGCATAAGACTCATTGAGATCGTTATCAGAGAGTATTGAAAGCCCTTCTCTTGTGTAGACGATTATTGGAAGGTTTTTCAATCTTGGGATATCCCTAATTTTTTTAATAGCTTCGATTGCCGCAGGTCGCTTGACTCTGTTTACAATTATTCTCAACTCTTCAGTTACTTTTTTCACTTCGACTAACTTAGCTTCAACTTCTTTGTTTTCAATTAATGCAGCATCAGAATTTGGAGCCGATATCGTGTGATAGAGATCCAATATTAATAGATCGGGTACACTCTTCGACATATTTAAGAAGCTAGGAAGCTCATCTATGTTGTTTGTAGGTAAAATTTGAAAATTAGCGGAGTTGTGTTTCTCTGAAAATTTATTTAAATATTCTTGTTCATCATCGCAATACACTACCTGTTTCAATTTTATTACTCCTTGTATGTTTAACCGTTCAATAAAGCATCAACTGGATTGAGTGGAATTGATATTCAATCAATATAAATCAAAATATTAAAAAATAAGTACTCTCGATATGTCTGGTTTTATTTAAATCGACTTCGAAATATTATCCAATAAAAGTAGCTTAAGTCACTGATGTATAGCTATCTTAGAAGGAAATAAAGCTAATTTAACGACATTAACGACATTAACGGTATTGTGTCAAACGAGACAACGGAGCCAGGTCTTGTTTTTATCCTAAAAGTTAAAAGACAAGAACTAACCCTATATTGTTGTGGGATGTCGGATTGACCGGCTTTGTTATGACTGATATTAACCATCAGAGTCATTTCCAATTAACCCCTTAAGGTAAGCCATACTCGTTTGGTACTTTGGAAATAAAGTATCATTAATTGCTTTATCTAGATCACTTTCATTATTCTCGTAAAGATAAACTACTTCACTTCTTATTTCTCTTAACTGTGTAAGGATTAGTTTATAAGTATTTTTTTTCGTTTCAATCTGTAAAAGGGTATCAATAGAAGTTATTGCGGCCGATAGTGCACCAAAGATAAGAATTGAATTAACAAAGTCCAGCTTATTGTTATCTGGGATTTGCCAACCAGATACAATAGTTATTAATGCTGCCAACCCTATCAGGGACACTCTAAGAAGATAATATAGGTTTCTATAATAATCGGATTTTTCTTCGATCCTATTAATTGCACTTTGGATATGAATATAGAAAGGGCGTTTGATTTCATTGTTTTTCATTTTTATCTCCTTCAACGTCAGTCAAGTGATAACGCCTTGAGCAACGGAAAAACCGTCCGGCCCCAAAGGGGCAAATTGCCTAAATTTGTTATACGTCAGCTGCTAATTCCGAAATGAGATTTGTGGGCGACCCACCGCTTTGCAAAGTATTCCATATCTCTAATACTCTTTCTCGATTGTTGCTAAGCCATGACACAACATCTTTATCAAATTTTTTCGACAGAGAGCCTTCCAATCTTTGACCTGTTTCGATCGAATAGCTAGCTACGTGATTTTTATTACCATAGTCAATATGGATGTGAGGCAACTGATGCCCTTTTTCTTGATAGATTTTTAACTTCATATTTTGCCTCTTTATGAGGAGAACTTCCAAAAAGCGACTTCGTGATCGTGGCCTTTTCTCTGTCCTAAAATCTCGCAGTGCAAAAAGCTTTTGTAACTCACTACATACTTCGTCTAATTTCATAGTTCATCCATGACGTATAACGCCTTTAGCACGCGATTGTTGGAGCGCGAAGCAGCGGAAACCATTCGCTGTGCCTAAACTTGTTAGCACTCTAGAAGTCAATCTGTCCGAGGGTGCTTTTTTGTGGTACTTGTTGCTGTGGCTTAGGTTGAAAAATACTCTCGTTTTTTAATAAGATATCAATACCTAGCTCTGTAATAGAGTATGCGTAATAGTCATATCCGTCTTGCTCATCAGTTTCAATTGCTTTACTTAAAAGCCCCATACGTTCTAATTTAATAGAGGCTATTTGTAGAAGTGCGTCATTGACTGTTCTAAAGTTATTGGCAATACGATGGTATGCTAAACCAACTGGATCACTAGTGTGGCTTTGCAAACAAGCTGCTAAGAATTTGAAGTCTACTTCTGAAAGCTCATAATCTGCGGGATTGGCAACTATTTTCCTACTTTCAGAAAGGCTTGCATGATTAATTAACCCGATTCTTTCCACTTCAGACTTAATTAAAGAACAGGCTTTATTTGTTGCAGAAACTAAATCACCATCCGACCGGTTGGAGTCATAATCCGCAGGAGTTACACCCAAGAGATCTGTTGGCAAATGCATTTCTTGATCTCTAGGTTTTAGGATAAATGAGCGTGACTTGCCTATAGCGCCAATAAACAAACCCATTTCAAAAATCACATTATCACGCACGACATGTTCCTGCCGACTTCGGATAGATGCGATGTCATCAGGTGCAAATATAAATAAGGCAAAATCAACCGTAGAAGACTTTTCTACTAAATCATCAATTGTTGAGGATGAAAGTTTAAAAGTGCCATTTTTCCAAATCGTGATTTCAAATTCATGATCAAGATTTACGTTAACAGCCTCAGCTATATTTAGACTTTCTGCTGATGACGCAATAAATAACCTTGGTTTTCTCATGCGATATCCTCGATACATGTGAGAGTGCTAACAGCTTAATAGTGCGCTGGCGCATTTTCATGAAAGTGATATTCACTAAAATCACGCCAACAGATTAATTTAAAAGTGCTTTATAAATTGCAAACTGTGGTTTTTGCGCCTGCACACTATCTACAATTTCGCAGCGCAATATCATTCAGTAATACTTATCTAATTGTCTGAATCTAAAAGAAAACGAGAATATCACTTTGTGGCAAAGTGCGCCATGACTGTACAAAAAACAATCTCAGATTATGGGTTATATTGATATGCTATATATACAGAAAAGTGGTTTTAATTCTGGCATCAAAAACTTCTGCTTTTGGCCAATGGAGGCAGCTAGGCACAAGAACCAATGAGCCTATTTTTTGATGAGCTACTGTATTAACTACCTAGTCCGATAAATGATCCAACAACCCATCCATAATCAAATTTTTATCCCTATCTGAAAACCCCAATAACTTCCGTTTTTTATAACGAATCTCCCGCGAATTTTTATGGGCTTTATCCCTCAGCCCCTGCTGATGCACTTGAGCTATTCTTGCAACCCGTCCAAAAAATCCCACACTAAGCTTGTCGGCGCTGGCTTTTACTTTGAAATATTTGGCGCGTTTGAGTTTGAGAAACATGGCTTTGCGTTTGATAGCTCCGGATTTTTGCTGTGCACGGCGCGGGGCAAAGCGGGTGCCGCCTGGGTTTTGCTGTGCTTTTATTCGTTGTTGTTGAGAACGGCGCAGTGAGGTGCCTATTGTTTTAGCTAGGTGTTTACGTGCTGCAGGGGTGATCTGTTGTAACAGGGGTTCTACCCAATTTTCTAGCCGGCTTAGGTCATCCATCTTGCTGGTTGGCTATTGGGAATAACTCATTGAAAGGGTCTTGGGTTGGATCGGAGCGGTTGTAATCGGGCTGGGGTTCGCTTAGGTGTTCAGTGTTGAAACGGCCTTGTTTATCTTGAGTGACTATTACGCATTCATTAAGCGGAAATTTGATTTCTAGGTCTATTTTATCGTGGCTGATGATGTCGGCTTCGAATTGTATGTCATCTTCTTTTAGATCGATTTGATTTACTTTTAGCCAGGCTAACAGCGGCACGAAAATGGCGTTGGGGTGTTCGGCAAAGTCGGTGATTATCACTTGCAGATTATAGTTGTAATTGAAATTTAGGTTGAGGGGTAAGCGGGTGCTGAGCTTGCCCGCTTCGATGTAGATCAATAGTGATTCAGGGTTGCGTTGTAAATGCGCAACGCTGGCTAGTAGATAGTTGCGTAGTGATGCGGGTTTGTTCACAGCGATATGCCTTTATCAGTTTGGCAATCGATGATGATGTCGACCTTGGCGGCGCACAGTGCCCAAGCGCCCTCGGTGCGTTCTAAATCGAGCTCTAAATCTGAGTTAGTGCGGGGGCTGCTCGGCATTAGGCTGCAGGGAGTTAAGATCGGACAAGTGTTGCTGATAAGCAGTGGCACCGGTAATGGACGGTCGCTGGCGCAGGCGCTGAGTAATAGCAGGCAACTTAACACTAGCCCAACGTTTGTAATCTTGGTATTCATTTTTTAAGCTCCTGAGTAGTTGCTCACGCTTGGCTAGACGGTTGCGGATGCTGGTTTGGGTGCGATTTAGCGCTTGGTAGCGTTGGGCTTGTTGCTGGGCGTTGCTCTGTAAATTGGCGATGATTGCGAGACGATCGCTAGCGGTTTTTTCGGCGATGGCCAGTTGTTTACTGGTGGCTTGTATTTGCTGGTATTGCCAGTAGTTAGCGCCAGCACTGAGCAAACCCAGCGCGGCCATAATCATTAACGATCTCATGTGCTGGCCTTGGGTGGGGGTGTTGGGGGTATATAGTTGCGATAGGCGTTGGCCAACTTGGTATGGTATTGGTTCTTTTTATAAGCCGGCCCATTGTAGCGCCTGGCAAACTCTGCCCAGTTCTGGGCTTTTAGTGCTTTGTGTAGCACTTTATCTTTGATCACAAAGCGGGTGAATGCCTGCCAGTGATTGCCTTCGCTGGCGTGCATCAGCTCGACAAATTCTGCAGCACTGTTGTAGCCTAAGTGCTGCCAATGATAGCCCATGATTTGGAATAAACCCCAGCTGCAGCTTTCTAGGGCGCTGTTGGTATCGATGGTTTTAGCCAGGGATAAACGATAGTGGGCGCGGGTGCCGCCTTTGTAACCGCCCGGACGGGAGTTGACCAGATCGGGGAAGTTGGTTTCGGCGTTGCTGATGGCTATTTTGCCGATGCCGTTTTTCTTTAAGCGGCGACGCATCACGTGGCGTTCGTAAAGTATCTTGGGTCGACCATCACCGAGGAAGCCCAAACCTTTGCTCTCGACGGTTTTGATCGCGTGGATGCAGGCCATATCGACGCCTAAATCTATGGCGGCTTGTTGTAGGTCGTTTTCACTTAACCAATGATGTTGGCCTGATGTAAGTAGTACGCTGTTAGTTTTATTGCCGACGATGCCATCAACGACTAGGTTGTTGGCCCGTTGAAAGTGGGTAACGGCGAAGAGGGTTAACTCGTCAAATTCACCGCTTTCTACTACGCTAAAGCCGGCTTTAGTTAGCCGGTGCTGTAGTACTTTTACGTTGGCGCCGCTGTCACCTAAGATTAACATCATGTTGAATTCTCCGGGGTAGATTGAGTAAACGGGCGACATTACCACCACAGTAAAAGATGGCGATCGCGACGATGATCAGCAGTGCAATCAGTGCTTTGGGTAGCTGCATGCTGTGTAATATGCCGGTTAAGATGGCGATGCCCAGGGCGCCACTACTGACGATGAATAGGTAGGCGATAAAGGAGTAACCCACTTTGAATTTTGATGGGCCCCGTCGATAAAATAACAGGCGCAGGCAACTGGACAGCGACAAGATTATTAATAGGATATCGAGTAAGTTCACTTTGATTTTCCCCACCATAGGTTCTTAAGGTTGGTATTCTCGATGTACTGCATGACCTTTAATGCGAGGGTGATGCAAAACATGCTGGCGACAAAGCCTGCTAGGGCTGGCTCGGCGATTGGTGTGTGGGCCAATACCGAGGGCACTAACAGATAGCCCATTAATAGGCTGATAAACAGGTAGATTAAGCGGGTGAAAATACCGAGCTCTTTGGAGGTCATGACAAACAAGGTGGCACCAGCAAACGCGCCTATTAATGCGCTGCCATCGATGCCGGGTAAAAAGCTGGCCAATCCTATGCTGGTACTGAGAATTACGGTTGCTGTTGTACTAGGTTCGGCCATTGTTGGTCTCCATTAATCCCATAACTGTAAGGTGTTGTTCACGGGGGTGGTGCTGGTTATTTGGGGTAGTTCTAGCAAGGTGTTTTCCACAATGATCAGACCTTGTTCTGCTAACTCTGGGTTGGCTTGCATGACTATCTCGGTGGTGAGATGCGAGGTGCCATAGTGCCGGTAACAGATTAGGTCGAGGGTTTCGCCCTGCCGGCTACGGTATTGCATTAGATTAGTTCTATGGTGGATTGCGACTGGCCCAAGATACGGCGGATGGCAAACCTTGCCTGGCGCTTGTAATCATCGATGGTGGTTTCTAGTTCTTCTGCGCGGCTACTGCCCGATGCAGTACTGTCATAATCTTGGTAGCGCTCGCTTATCTCGGCTTTGGCCAAACAGAATACGGCACGTTGGTAATCGTGTTCGTGAATACTTTTGTTGTCGATCTTAGCGGCGGGTACCTCTGATAAATTGGCATAGTTTTGTTCTTGCTGGGTAGTTTTCCAAGCGGCTAAATCGGCGTTGGTTTTACCCATGGCATCGATGAGTGCCTGGCGGATTCGTGGGTTGGTGACTGAGTTATCGAGACGCATTAGTGAGCGAAATTGATTGGGCTCGACAGCGGGGAAAAATTCATCATTGGCGATGGGGCTATCTTCTTGGCTCGCGCCGGCGGCAATAAATCCACTACTCATTATTACTCTCACTTATTGGGTACGGCGGTGGACGGCACAACAAAACAGGCATTCATAAAATTCTGGTTTGTGTACCGTGCCGCCGTGGTGCGTGGGACGCTCGGCTAAGAGGTTTTATCCTCTGTGTCTGGGGGTGTGTCTGTTGGTGTTTCTGTGGGTTTGCTTGTGGCTGTTTCGGGTGCTTTTTCTGCGTGTTCTTTTAGCGGTTTTTCTAAAGCTTTGATTAAGGCTTTTACGCCTGATCGATTATCGAGTAATAGCGCTTTTTTGAAATGTTCAAGGGCTTGGGTGCGCTGCTCGGTTGATTGATAGGCAATGCCAATGGCTTTTTCTAAGCGGGCTTTTACTTGATCGGGTAGGTCGATATCGCGCAGTAACTGATCTGTCGTTTGTAATTGCTGCAGTGAAACCGGGTGAAGCGGCTCGGACTTTAGAGCGGCATCGGCGATTTCTTCGGCGATGACACAAGCGGTGGTGCGCTTATGTGCATCGGGCATGGATAAGTGGTGTTTGAGGGCATAGGCGGCGATGTTAAGGGCGGTATCGTAATTACCCGCATCGATACTCCAGAGCATGATCATGGTTAAGACGATGTCTGCTTGGCCGTTGCCTGACGCTAATACGCCTTCAATGTAAGGCGTGTACAGCGGTAAAAACTCGGCTTTCTTTTTGCACTTGCCGGTGATTGATTGAATCGGTTTTAGTTCTAATTTGTGCGCGTGTAACTGCGCCTGCATTAGTTCGTATTGGCTGGCATCGGCACGAACCGGTGACGCTTGATTAGTGGCCGCTTGTGCAGCGGCCATGCTTTTTTGGAAATGCTTTCTGGCTAAACTCATGATGTGCGTCCCGTGGTGGTGCGGTTAGTTGAAAAAACGATTAATTGCTTAAGCGGTGATCTGAATGTTTTCTACCAGAGCTGCCATTTCGTAATCTTCGACGATGTAGGCATCGTTGGAAGATTCGTAATTTTCAATACGATCGCGTTTTGGGTTTTCTTCCATGTGCCGGCGGCGCTTGCCCTCTTGGAAATACACTGAGAGGTTGTCTAAGCGGGTGATAAAGAGTGTGCCAGCGGGGAAAAACGGCGCGCGCACTGCTGATAAACCGCCGACACGCTTTTGCGAGATGATTAAATCTGCGGCCATGGCTTCGGTGTTGGGCTGGGCTTGGTTGACCAGCGGGAAGTATTTGTCGTGCAGTAGGTCACGGCCCATGATGACAACCAGTTCGGTATCGTCTTGGTACCAGGGAGCGATTAAGTTGTTAACAGAATCCATGACAACCGCATCAAGATTTTCGTAATCACCGCCCGCTTTAACGGTGATTTCACCGCCAGTCCCGGTGCCAGCATCTAATACTCTGGCGCTGGCGTGGGTACGCATTTTTTGTAACCAGCCGATGTTTACATCTTGTAACAGTGGGTTGGCATTGCGATCGCTGTCTATTTCGTAACTGGTACCGTTAAAACCGATGGTGATGCGATCTAGTGCTTGACGCTTAAGGATGCTATCGCGCACTAGTGCTTGGAAATTGCCGAATTTTGCCCACATATCCAACTTGCCATAGGTGAGGTGGGTATCACTATTATTTTTAAGGCAGTGATAGTTGTTATCGGTGATATCGGTAGGATCACTGGTTTGGCGATCTTTGGTGCTGGTATCGGTATTGCTGGCAATGGGGCTACCGACACCTAAGCCCAGTTTGGTACCTTGTTGTTCTTCAACACCGACAATATTTATTTTGGTTAAAAACTCTGAGCCTTCTTGCATGCGAGTTTCAATGGTTTGCTGCACGCTGGGCTGGACGCTAAAGCTTTTGGTGATGTCTGTTACACCGTTCAGTGTCGCAATTTGATGCATGTACTGGTTGAATATAAGTCGAGTGGGGTTGCGCATGATGAATCTCCGTTCAGTAATTTTTTACAAGGTGGCTAGGTGTGAAGCGTTTATGTGACGATGCTTAGCAGTCGGTTTTAACTGTGCCGTCTCCACCTGCAGCGGGGGGCCGCTGTTTAAAGAAATCGGTGTTTTCTATTTGCTGTTGGAATTGAGTACTCTTTAATAGCGCGTCATTGAGCTTTTGCTCAAGGGCATCGAACTTGGCGATGGTTTGATCAAAGAGAGAAAATTTGCTTTGCAGCCCTGACACGGCAGCGGCTATCTCTTCCACCGCGCTGTGCACATCGGCAAAGCTTTCACCTTGTTGTTTGTTGGTGCTGCTGAACATCGCCTTGACTTTATCTAGCAGAGTGGGGCCCTCTGTCTGGGCATCATCATTGAACTCGAACTGGGTTTCTAAGGCGGCGCTAAAAACATTATCAGGGTTGAGTTTACGGGCACTGAGCGGGTTAGTTTTTGCCTTGGCTGAAAACTCTAGCATCTCGGTACTTAGAGAAGCGGGGGAGTCAGTCACGGCTAAACCCACCAAGTAGGCTTGTTTATTACCGGCGAAATCGTGATTTATTTCTATCGATGTAAATATTTTTTGGCCTTTTTCATTGAGGGCCAATAGATTTGAATTGGGGTTGATTTGACCTAATAATGCTAGGCGCTTTTCACCATCAACGGTGATTTCTTTGGTCTTTAGGGCGAGTACTTTGCCGTAATTACCAAAATCGCTGTTTGGCCCGTAACCGCGCATGTGTTCAATGTTGATCAGTGCGGTGTATTTTTCTGGGTTGTAACTGGCGGCCATTTCTTCTAGCCATTTGCGGTCAATATCGCGGCCGTCGGTGGTATCGCCTTCAACGGCAATTCTAAAAAATTTACTCTTTAACATGGCTAGCCTCATTACATAGAAATTTGGTGTTTGGTTAAAACGTTATTTCAATGTGATCTATGATTAGCCAGCTTGTGCGCTAGAACAATACGCGCTGTATGTAGGTAGTGAAGCTACCAGAGGAATAAAACTAAGGGGTGGGCTTTCAAGATAATCTAAGCCTATGAACGCTAAAACGCAACGGCTTATCGCTGAAAAACCGGACAAGGACAATCGACGCCAGGCTAAATTCTTGTATTGGCAGGGGTGGCGCGTGGTGCGTATCGCCGATTTTTTAGCCGAAAAAGAAACCACCGTCCACAGCTGGAAAACCCGCGATAAATGGGATGAATACAAACCGATTGATCGAGTGGAAGGCGCCATTGAATCACGCCTGGTGCAGCTGATCGGCAAAGAGGAAAAAGACGGCCGCGATTTTAAAGAGATTGATTTGCTCGGTAGACAGATTGAGCGGTTAGCCCGAGTAAGGCGCTATGAGCAACCCGGTGGCCACGAGGGGGATTTAAACCCGAAGGTGGCCAACCGCAATGCTAAACCTAAGAAAAAGACACTGAGAAATAACTATAGCGATGAGCAGGCACAAATGCTGCGCGATGCGTTTATGGACGAGTTGTTTGATTATCAGAAAACTTGGTATTACGCGGGGTTAGAGCATCGTATTAGGGATATTTTAAAATCTCGGCAAATAGGCGCGACTTATTATTTTGCTAGAGAGGCATTGCTGGATGCGGTAGAAACTGGCCGAAATCAAATATTTTTATCGGCGTCTAAAGCGCAGGCGCATGTCTTTAAACAATACATTATGAATTATGCCGCAGATGTGGCCGATCTGGAATTAACCGGGGATCCTATTGTTTTACCCAATGGCGCGACTCTGTATTTTTTAGGTACTAACGCTAGAACGGCGCAGAGTTATCACGGTAATTTGTATTTTGATGAGTACTTTTGGACTTACAAGTTTCAAGAGCTGCGCAAAGTGGCATCGGGGATGGCCATTCATAAGAAGTGGCGCCAGACGTATTTCTCAACCCCTTCAAGCTTAAGCCATGATGCGTATCCATACTGGTCTGGGGAGTTATTTAATAAAGGCAGAAACAAACGAGACAAAGTTGATGTAGATATTAGCCACCGCGCGCTTAAAGATGGTTTTAAATGTGCCGATGGCCAGTGGCGACACATTGTTACGGTTGAGGATGCGATAGCCCAGGGTTGTGACCTATTTGATATCGATCAACTGCGCATGGAATACAGCGATCCTGAATACTTAAATTTATTGATGTGCGAGTTTGTCGACGATAATGCCAGTATTTTTGGCCTCATGATGCTGCAAAAATGTATGGTCGATAGCTGGGAAGAGTGGAGCGACTTTAAACCTTTTGCCCCACGGCCGGTTGGCAATCAATCAGTTTGGGTGGGCTATGATCCCAATGGTGAGAATGAAAATGGTGATAATGCCGGTTGTGTGGTGGTGTTACCGGCTGCCACCCCAGGCGGTAAACATCGAATTATTGAGCGGCACCAATGGCGCGGCTTAGATTTTGAATCACAAGCGAATCAGATTCTAGAAATCACTAAGCGTTATAACGTGGTGCACATCGGTATCGATACCACCGGCCTAGGATCTGCCGTCTATCAGTTAGTCAGAAAGTTTTTCCCCGCGGTTACCCAATATCAATACACCGCAGAGTTGAAAGTTGCACTGGTGATGAAAAGCTACAACATCATCAGTAAAGGACGGCTTGAATTTGATGCGGGTAGCACCGACATTGCTCAATCTTTTATGGCTATTCGCAAAACCATCACCGCTTCGGGCATGAAAATGACCTTTAATGCCGGACGCAATAGCACCACTGGCCATGCCGATTTGGCGTGGGCCACGATGCACGCACTCGATAAAGATGCGCTAGATGCGGGAACCAACACTCACAGTAAAAGTATTATGGAGATATATTAATGATTCCTGCGATTGAGAGAATACCCAACGTTGAGATGAAAGCCAGATCAGAGAAGGGGGCGAGTACGATGTTTAGCTTTGGTGATCCGATACCCGTTTTAGATAAAATGGATTTGATGGGTTATATCGAATGTGTGCAAATGCAGAAGTGGTATGAGCCACCACTCTCATGGGAAGGCCTGGCAAAATCTTTATCGGCAGCGGTACATCATTCAAGCCCGATCTATTTTAAGCGCGACATCTTAGCGAGCTGCTTTATCCCCCATAAGCTTTTAACCCGTGATGCCTTTAGGCGTTGGGCGCTAGATTACCTAGTGTTCGGTAATGCGTACTTAGAGCAGCGAGAAGGGCCCTTTGGCAAAGCATTACAGCTTAAACCGACACTGGCTAAATACACCCGTCGAGGTTTAAATCTGGACGAATATTGGTTTGTGAAAGGCTGGGGCAACGAACATCAATTCCCCGCGGGTAAAGTGCATCACCTGATGGAACATGATATCAACCAAGAAATCTACGGATTACCGCAATACCTAGCAGCATTAAACAGCGCCTGGTTAAATGAATCGGCGACACTGTTTCGAAGAAAATATTATCAAAATGGCAGTCATGCGGGTTTCATCATGTATATAACAGATCCAGCCCATGACGAAGAAGATATCAAAAATTTACGCCAATCACTAAAAGATTCAAAGGGAGTCGGTAATTTCAAAAACTTATTCATGTATGCACCCAACGGCAAAAAAGACGGCATGCAGATAATACCGATCAGCGAAGTTGCGGCCAAAGATGAGATATTCAACATCAAAAATGTAACCCGTGATGACATGCTCGCAGCGCATCGGGTACCACCTCAATTGATGGGGATTATTCCAACGAATAGTGGCGGGTTTACTAGCCCGGATATCGCAGCTCAAGTCTTCGCCAGGAATGAACTTGAGCCGCTGCAGAATAAATTTTTAGAATTGAACGATTGGATGGGGGAGGAGGTTGTTAGTTTTAAGGAGTATGTAATATAACTTACATTTTAAAATCCGATTCCATACCTATTAGCTTTGATTCTAAAGAGTCGGAATATTCTTTGAGTGCCTTATTTTTTTTAGCAAGATTTATACTTAGCAAAAATGGTTCACTCGGGTTTTGTATTTCGTCTGAAAAAATCGAATTGATGTCCTTTATTTGCAAACTTATTGCGCCTGCATAGTTTCTCCATTGCCAATCATTTTTTACGACAATTTGATCCAAAGAGTTAAACTTACTTTTCATACGTTCTAAGGTGCTGTCTAGCATTTGATATTTTGAAATTAGAGCTTTTTCAGCATCAAAGTTTTTACTATTAAAAGCTTTGGTGCTGGCTGTAACATACCAATTTATGTAATGATCGTGAAATGTTCTTATCTCTTCCATGCATTCCCAAATAATTGAAATGTGCTTTCCATACTTAAGTTGTTTTTTCCAAGTACTGACCCCAAAAAACGCAGCTATAGCTGTAACTAATCCAGCTATAGCTGCTATCACTGAAGCAAAAATTGAAAGAAATTGAAGCATAGATTCATGGGTATCAGAGGGCTTAACAGTAAAACCGATAATAATTACCATTACGGTGAAAGCCATACATAGCATAATTAGAGCGACAGCTTGAGTTTGAAAGTTTCGAATAATAAATACTCCTTGTTAAAGAATGTATACCCAGCGGCGCGCAATTATCCCACCACCCCCGCAACTCCCTTATGAACTCATTTTTCTTGCAGTGCTTATTCACAGAAAAGCGTATGCGATCAGGCAACTACACAGATAATTACCAAGCAAAGCATTGTAAGCAAGTTAAAAACAATTAGCCACAAGCACTTATTACTTCTTTAGGAGCTAACCCGTGCAAGGGCAAACCAGCCATCCGTTATGACTTGTATGATTCCAAGGCACTACATTATTATTAACAGAGGAAAAAAATAGCCCCTATGTACCAATGAAGCCAATAGTTGAGAGAATGGTTTTAAATTGAAAAGCGCAACACAGAAAGCTAGCACCATTGCAAGGCCGTTGGTCCTGAACTGTCCACTCTATGACCACGGTTGGAAAAGAAGGTCAGCTGGGTATGAAAGTGATCGCCAGAGATGAACAGGAACTACTGCAAAAAAAAATTTAGAGTTGAATGATTGGATGGGAAAGAGGTTGTTAAATTTAAAGAGTTTACGATTTAGGAGTCGTATGAAAGCCCGCTATAGCGAGCTTTTTATAGACAATAACTCCAGTAGTGTGCTTTTACCATGATCCGTTAATTTTAAGAAATTTGAATCATCATTTGTAAATTCCATTATGTTAAGCGCCATTAGTTGAATCTGAATAGATCCCCATGAATCAGGGGAAAAATCAGCTTGAGCATCTTCTCTCAAATTTGTCGCCAAATCACTTTCAACTGAACTCTTATGGGTAGGTGATAAGATAATTTGACCAATACATTTAATGATTTCATTCCAGCTGTATTCATCACTCCATTCTTGTGAATGAAAGTCTTCATATGAACTTGCTGCATCAGTCGAACCACTGAGTAGTATTGTTTCATCTCCCTGAGCAAGTTTTTTGGTTGTGAGGTTATTCATTGACTTAGATAGTTTTTCTTTTAAAATATGATTTTCCTCTCTTAACTTTTCGATTTTCTCAAGGGTTTCTTGAGAGCTGGCTTGATCGGCTCTTATCCAGCCAATAGCCGGAAATAACCTTTGTGCTTGCATTAGACTTATCGCGACCTTGCCTGGAAGCTCCGCACTGTCGTTCCAAAAATCAACGACTCTGCCTGTTTTCACTTTATTTCTAAAATTCACAAGTTTTTGTTGCGCTGCCTCAGTTCGTTCATGTTTTGAGGCCGGTAAGTCATCTATATTTCCATGTAGTAAAGCAATAACTTTGATTCCTTTACTAACGGCATATTCATATTCCATCTCAGTGTAACTAATACCTTCAGAAGAAAGAGAGCCGTATCGTGCACCGATAATTACTAGGTAGTAGTCACAGTCATCAATAATCCGTTTGATAAATTCGAACTGTTCTATATCGACTGCTGGAAATAATTCCATCCCCGCCGGGATACAATTTATATCTAATATAGTTTTGTGAACAGCCTGCCTTTCTTCTTGTAAGTCTATATACGTTGAACTTACAAAAACTTGATATCGTTTATCCATGTAAAGCCTCATAATTATAAATCCATTCAAAACCAAGCCGCGCTATCAGCCCACCACGCCTGCGGCTCTCTTATGAGCCCCTTTTTCTTGCAATAGTTGTCCACAGCTTAAGCCCCGTGGCTGCTTGTGGATTAGGTCGATATTGCAGGGCATTAATCCTCGCAAAACCATGCAGTTATAGCAATAAATTTAGTCATTTAATGAATTATAGGCTAACCAAGAATCACTATTATATTTTCTTGGCCTCCGGAAAAGAGTTGCAAAGGTTGCAGAGGGTGATTGGATGTTATAAGTAATTGATATGTATATATTTAAAGTTATAAATTTGTTACAAAAAAGAGTAACAATTAGTTGCACAAAAGGTACCAGATTGTTAAATGTTTGATTTATATGTAAATAATTTTTCGAGAAAGCTACAAAAAAAAGAGTTGCGGAAATACTTTATTGGTACGTTTTTGTTACTCTTTTAGATAAGTATATTAAGTATATATATCATATGTTTATAGCTGTTATTAATTACCTGCAACTCTTGCAACTCTTTTCCCTACCCCCCACTAGATTTTTTAGCCTGCTCACTATGCGCGTGCGTGTACGCGCGTAATACCCTACTGATACCGGAAGTTATCTCTTTTAGGCTTGATGTGATCGAAGCTGTGATCCGGATAGCGTTTTACTAGAATGCTCATTAATTGACGATCAGACTTTTGCAAACTAATAGTTGATAGCTCGATACTCTGGGTAACAATCCCCATTTTAGATTGTCCCGTTAAGGAAATACGCTCGCCAATAGAGTTTTTGATTTGATCTATAGTAGCTAGATTATATTTGTTTATACATATTTCAATTTTAGGTTGAATTTCCCTGATATGATAATCAGATCGATCGTCAAAAAACTGAACCGTTGAATGAAAGAATGTTTCACTCTCAGAAAGTTCAAATAGTAATTCAGGATTTTCATCAAGTAAAAAGTCTATGGAATTAAAGTCAAATTTATAATCATAGTTTCTGTGGGGTGGGGACGCTTTCGATAGTATGGGTACCATGAATTCATAATCTTCCAGATTTAACAAATTTTTAGGATCACTTTTATTTATGTATGTGATGGCGTCAGACTTATTTTGTTGAAAGATACTCTCTAATGTATTGATAGCCTTTATTTGAGAGCGTAAAACAAAGAGGGCTTTTCTAACTGAAATAATCTCTTTGCTTAAACTATCCTTTTTCAATTTTTCATAATGGAATTTGTTAGCGAAAAATACACCGAAAAATGGCCCTGAAAGAGCAAAAAATATCTGTATAAAAATTGTATATTGCACTGGAAATACAGCATTATTTATCGTTATAGATGAGAGATACCAAAGGTTCAACGCTAGAAAAGCAATAAATAATCCCAAGTATTCAGGTCGCCAATTTTGATAATGTTTCATAGTTATCCCTTATTACGTTTTAATTGATCCAAATAGTCTGCCCAAGCCTGCATCATCGCGGCTCTCTGTTTAAGGTGTTTAGTCCTGTTGTAAGCCCGGCCATTCATATCTTTTACTGTATGCGCTAGCTGCTGCTCTATGATTTCTATAGGGTAGCCGTGGATCTCATCTAATAAGGTTCTGGCCGTGGCCCTGAAACCATGAGGGGTAACTTGTTCATTAGTGTAGCCCATATTACGCATAGCTACCCTGACGCCATTCTCTGATAGCGGTCTACTGAATCCACGTTGGCTGGGGAAAACGTAATGAGCGTTGCTTTGCCAGCCGGTGAGTTTGTAAAGCTCTTTCAATAAGGCAGTCGCTTGTGTGGTCAGGGGGATGATGTGGTCATCTTTCATTTTCATGTTAATGGCCGGTATCTCGATGCGCTTGTCGTCCCATTTAATGAATGACCACTCTAGTTGCCTTAACTCACCAGGTCGACACAATAGCTGTACCGTCAGTTTTAATGCGGTAACCGTAATTAAGGATCCTGAATAGGCATCGATGGCGTTGAGAAATTTGCCCAGTTCTTTAGGATCGGTGATCGCAGGGTAGTGCTTTTTCTTTTTAGGTTTGAGTAACCCTTTAAGATCATTCACTGGGTTTCTGTCGGCTTTGTCCAGGGGGATGGCAAAGGTAAAGACCAAGCCAACGTACTGCTTACACTTGTGAGCCAGTTCAACGGTGAATTCATTTTGGATTTTATCTAAGACAGAATAGAGAAAAGAGGGGGTTAAACTGAGCATGGTCATTTCACCAATTTTGGGAAAGACTATGCGCTGCATGCGACTTTCTACCGCTCGATGGTAATCAACACTCCAGGAGTCTTCTTTAAACTTAAGCCAATCACAGGCTATCTCGCGAAAGATGTTGGAGTTGTTCACATCTTTGGTGATTTCTTTTTTCTTTTTCTCAATGGTGGGGTCGATGTTGTCATTGATAAGCGCTTTGTTTTGGTTGCGCAGTAGCCTGGCATTCTTTAGAGAAATTTCGGGGTATTGTCCCAAATGTAGTTCTTTGCGTTTTTTGGCAAAGTAATACCGGTAGATGAAAAATTTACTGCCGCTCTTTTTAACTGATAGATACAGACCGTCGCCATCAGATACGTTATATGCTTTATCCTTAGCTACTAATGATTTGATTTTCTTATCATTTAATTTCATGGATCCATCCAAAGTGTAAATTTGGTGGGTACAGATTATCTGATAGCCGCTGTACCCACCACCATACCCACCAAAAAGGGTGAATCAGTATTGCACACAATGAATCACCTTTGGAAGATGAAAAGGCTTAAAGTATTGTTTCTAAGGGGATTTGAAGCAGAATGAATCAGGTTTGGAAGGGTTAGTGGTGGGCCCAGAAGGACTCGAACCTTCGACAAACGGATTATGAGTCCGCTACTCTAACCAACTGAGTTATGGGCCCTGATCTGTTTCTAACGATAAGAAATCAGGGGTTCTTAATTAATAAATCTTTAACTAAAAGAGTAGTTTGAGTGATCCCTTAATCAAGAGGCGCCATCATACATAGCTATGCTTGATGGCGCAATAGTGTTCTTGATATTTTTTAATTACTCGTCTAAAAAGCTGCGCAAATGGTCGGAGCGACTAGGATGACGTAATTTACGCAATGCTTTCGCTTCAATTTGGCGGATCCGCTCACGGGTAACGTCAAACTGTTTTCCGACCTCTTCCAAGGTGTGATCGGTGTTCATGTTGATACCGAAACGCATGCGTAGTACTTTTGCCTCACGTGCTGTCAAGCCAGCTAGTACCTCTTTGGTCGCTTCGCATAGGCCTTCACCGGTTGCAGAATCGATCGGTGAGGAGTGGTTGACGTCCTCGATGAAGTCGCCCAGGCTAGAGTCTTCGTCATCGCCTATTGGGGTTTCCATTGAGATCGGTTCTTTGGCAATTTTAAGTACCTTGCGAATTTTATCCTCGGGTATTTCCATTCTTTCAGACAGTTCTTCCGGGGTGGGCTCGCGACCCATTTCCTGTAGCATCTGACGAGAGATACGATTCAATTTATTGATCGTCTCGATCATGTGCACAGGGATACGAATGGTGCGTGCCTGGTCGGCTATTGAGCGAGTGATTGCCTGTCTGATCCACCATGTAGCATAGGTCGAGAACTTATAACCACGACGGTATTCAAACTTATCAACCGCCTTCATCAGGCCTATATTGCCCTCTTGAATTAGGTCTAAGAACTGCAGGCCACGATTGGTGTATTTCTTGGCGATCGAGATAACGAGTCGCAAGTTTGCTTCAACCATCTCTTTCTTGGCTCTGCGGGCACGTGCTTCGCCTATTGACATGCGTCTGTTGATTTCTTTTAGCTCAGACAGTGCTATGCCCGTTTCTTGCTGGATTTGCTTAAGGCGTCGCTGGGCTCTCTGCAAGTCGGGTAAATGACTCGAAAGTGCAGCAGAATATGCAGTGTTTTCATCAATTAGTTGCTGAAACCAGTCTTGATTTATTTCGTTGCCAGGGAAAGTTTTGATAAATTCCTTGCGTGGAATCTTGCAGCGCTGGGTACAGATACGCATGATGTTGCGTTCTTGGGTGCGTATTCTAATGATGTAATCACGAACACGGCTAACCAGACGCTCATAAAAACGTGGAGAGAGTTTGATCGGTGAGAATACTAGACTTAGCTCGATTTGGCATTTTTCGGCTTGCAAGCTAAGCGGACCGTGTTTTTCAACCGCTGCGTAATAGTCGTCTAAACGGTCTTGAATTTTGGTGTAGCGCTTTTTGGCTTCTTCAGGATCGGGGCCGCGTTCTTTTTCATCTTCATCGTCATCAGTTTTAGCGACTTGTGGAGCAGGCACAGGTGCAACAACGGGACCTGGGCCGTCCGGGTCAATGTAGCCGCTGAATATATCGCTGAGTCTACCCTCTTCTTCAGTGACCTTGTTATAGGCTGCCAAAATGATTTCTACGGAACTTGGAAATGCTGACAGTGCAGACATCACCTCGCGTATACCCTCTTCAATTCGCTTGGCGATGATGATTTCGCCTTCACGTGAGAGTAATTCAACGGTGCCCATCTCGCGCATGTACATGCGTACTGGGTCTGTTGTTCGCCCGGCATCTGACTCTACGGCTGCGAGAGCTGCCACGTCGTCGTCGTCGGTATCCTGCGAAGAGTCGCCCTGCTTCATGAGTAAGGTTTCTGCATCGGGTGCTACATCAGATACGGTAATTCCCATATCATTGATCATGCGGATGATGTCTTCGACCTGTTCTGGATCTGCGATATCTTCTGGCAGGTGGTCATTGACCTCGGCGAAGGTTAAATAGCCCTGTTCTTTACCCCTGGCGATTAATTCCTTAAGACGAGATTGCTGCTGCGAAGTATTTGACATAATAGCCCTACGATCCATAAACAATTATAAAAATTAGCGCGCAATTATAACGCTGTGAGTCAAACATTGCCAGCGGTATATGCAGGCTTTGCTCTAAGTTTTGGCTTGGATTTACGCTGTTTTGCTGTGCCCTCCCTAAACTCGTTTGCTGGGTTGTAGAGGATGGTTTGAATCATTGCTCGAGGGCAGGGTCTCTGTGCTCTTTTGTTTCAAACAAAAGGCGTTAATGCTTGAGCAGCGATAGCTCCAACTACCTGTCTTAATCTAAGCGTTGCATGAGGATTATTAGAAAGATAAACACTCTGATTAATGCAGGTATTCAATATATTGGTACGGGTTGATAAAATTCAAGTCGTAACTTGGGGTGGGGTGCTGTTTTACAGTTTCTCTTGCATAGAGACCCGCGGGGAAATTATTTCGTCTCGCTCGGTGTCACTGTGTGAAGTAGGGTATTGCTCGTTACCTTGAGTTCAGCAAGCTCACGCCCCAAGGGGCGAAAAGTCATTCTTTGATGATTTAGGCTTCGCCTAATTCATCGCTATTTAATGGGCTGTTGTATTGGTTATTGTTGCTTTTTTTTGTGCTGAGCGGCGATTTGTTCAATGTATAGTTTTGCCTGTTGCTTGGCCTGTGTGGTCAGATTACTTTTAAGTGATGTTTGCTGGTTTTTAAGGTCGCGGTAGATTAGGTCATTTTTCCGCTCTTTGAGTTTATCCCAGCTATCTAAAAACATTTGTTGAAAGTTGTTATCGGGGCAGGGGTTTAGCCGGGATACTTCGCTGATAATTAGTAGTTTACTGGCTTGTTCTGGGTTGTCTTGCCAGTCAATCAGCATTTGTCCAATGCTGGCTTTGGGGTGGCTTCGCCAGTACTTAACGAGCAGTGCCAGTACATCTGTGTTGGCTTCGTCGATTTGCGCTATGTCTGAAATATCATCGACTAATGTAATCAGATGTGGGTGATGCAAGAGTAGAGAAATTAATCGGTTGACCAGTGTAATATTGGCGGTCCTTTTCTTTCTCGGTGAATATGCTGTTCTTGGGCTGTTATGCGCAGGTCTGCTATAACTAGTCTGTCGATTGCTCTGGGTGAAGTGTTGCTGCTCTGGCATCTGCTGATAGCTGTTGTCGTATTGCTCGTGTAGTTGGTTGCTACTGGCCAGTTGCTCTATTGACAGGCCGGTTACTTCGCTGATTCTGTCGTGCATCATTTGCTGTAGAAGGCTCGGCTGCATTTGCTGAATAAGTGGCAGTGCTTGGCTGCTAAAGATAGCCCGTCCGTCGATTGATTCCATATCAATGTTTTCAGAGAGGGAATTAAAAAAATACTCGGACATGGGCGTGGCGCTTTTTATCAATGCTTCGAAATGTTGCCTGCCTTGTTTGCGCACTAAAGTGTCTGGGTCTTCGCCCTCTGGAAGAAAGAGGAATTTAGCTTGCTGTCCATCTCTAATCACTGGCATGACTGTTTCAAGGGCGCGTTTTGCCGCCTTGAGTCCAGCCTTGTCGCCATCGAAGCAAAAGATAACTTCTGGTACTATTTTATACAGTCTTTCTAGGTGCTGTAAACTGGTGGAAGTGCCGAGGGTGGCCACGCTATAGTTAATCTCAAATTGCGCTAGGCTGATGACATCCATGTAACCTTCAACAATAATAATTTTGTCGAGCTTTCGGCTGTTCTTTTTGGCTTCATAAAGCCCGTACAGCTCTCTGCCTTTATGGAAAGTATCGGTTTCGGGAGAGTTGAGGTATTTGGGTTTGCCGTCCCCTAAAATCCGCCCACCAAATGCAATAACTCGTCCGCGCATATCCCTGATTGGGAACATTATTCTATCGCGAAATCGATCGTAGAGGCTGTCTTTTTCCTCGTGGCGGATTACCATACCGCTGCGCTCAAGGTGGGCCTGGTCGGTATCTGTCATGCCGAGTGTTTTAATCAGGTTGTCCCAGCCGGGAGGTGCAAAGCCTATGGCGAATCGTTTTGCGATTGCCCCGTCAAGGCCTCTGCTCTTTAAATAGCTGATGGCGCTGTGCTTGGCGGTGCTGTTTTTCAGTTGAGATTGATAGAAAGCAGCAGCCAGATCGAGAATTTTAAATTGGGCTAGGTAGAGGTGTTCATTTTTTCGCTGTGGGCTGTCGTCTTTGGGCAAGTCAAGGCCGGCTAATTTAGCAAGCTCTTCTACCGCCTGTGGGAAAGGTAGGTTTTCGTGTTCGGTAATGAAGCTAATGGCATTGCCGCCGGCGCCGCAACCAAAGCAATAGTAAAATTGTTTATCGGGGCTGACTGAAAAAGAGGGTGTTTTTTCTTTGTGGAAAGGGCATAGACCGCTATAATTTTTCCCGGTTTTTTTCAGGTTGACGCGGTTTTCTATGATATCGACTATGTCGGTGCGCGCAAGTAGGTCATCGATGAATGATTGCGGTATTCTACTGGCCATAGTTATCTCGATAAAATAATGAACTGTCTGCTATAAGATAAAGATCTTGGAGGCAGGTAAGCTAACGCTTGTCATTGCAACACGTCGTGCTAAAAAGGTACTTTAGCTGCTCAGCTGCTGCTTTACCAGTTTTGATATTTTCCCCATGTCGGCACGACCTTGTACCAGGGGTTTTATGATCGCCATTAGTTTTCCCATGTCAGCCATGCTATTTGCCTGGCTCTGAGTGATGGCGTTGCTGATAATTTTTTCTACTTCACTATCATTAAGCGGTTGCGGCAAGTAAGTTTTAATCACCTCCAGTTCTTGCTGCTCAATGTCCGCTAGATCATTGCGGTTCGCTTTTATATATTGCGCTAGAGAATCTTTTCGCTGTTTAGACATTTTATCTAAGACGGAAAGTACTCTGGTGTCATCCAGCTCTATACGCTCATCTATTTCAATACGCTTTATTTCAGCCATCATCATACGAATAATTGCCAGTAGCGGTTTGTTCTTGGCCCGCATGGCGTTTTTCATATCGGCTTTAATGCGTGGTTGTAAATGAGACATCTTGTGACCTATCGCTGGAAAAGTAACTTGCGGTTACTTGGCACTACGCTACTTTGGTTTAGAGTTGTATTACTCTAAGCGTCAAGTATTTACTGTTATAATCAGTCTGTAATGTGTTGCTTCTATACAGGGGCCGTTTATAGCAGGGTTTTTTTAGTACAGGCGTACTCTGCGAGAAATTTCACGAGATACTTTCTTTGCGTGACGCTTTACAGCTGCTGCTGCTTGACGCTTACGAACAGAAGTAGGCTTTTCGTAGAATTCACGACGACGTACTTCAGCTAGAACACCAGCTTTTTCACATGAACGCTTAAAACGACGTAGTGCTACGTCAAAGGGCTCGTTATCTTTTACTCTTACTGCAGGCATATTAATGTGACCTAAGTTTTAATTAAATTGATAATCAATCTGTTTGCCTGTCAGTTGAAAACCCACAGGCAAAAGGTTGAGCGCAAATATTACAGCTAGTACCCGTCATTGTCAAAAACTCTTAGGTGCTAAATGCTATTTATTGGTGGGGGTGGCAAGGATGGGTGAATTGTTGGTTATTTACGTTGTGCTCGATAGAAATATTTAGAGTTCTCGGCATAATTTATCCAGAGGGCGTGTAGCTATACTGTCCTTAAATAGGGTGTTAAAAACCGTCACACCCATAGGGGGGGCACAGTAGACACATTTGCCCCAGTAATAGTAATGAGGGGTACACTAACTGCGCTGTTTCAGCGGTTTTCGGCTGGTATTGCCCTCGCTGGTGACGCTATGCTGAGGTCTCGCTTTAGCTAAACTTGAGCGTTTTTATACGATCAATACGTGAATCTAGACGGGTATTAGTAGATAATATGCGGCTAATCATAGTTAACAGAATTATTGGAATAATGTTATGCGAGTTCTAGGTATTGAAACTTCTTGCGATGAGACAGGAGTGGCAATTTACGACACTAAACAGGGGTTGTTAGGAGATGTCCTTTATAGCCAAGTGGCGATGCATGCCGAATATGGGGGTATTGTACCTGAGCTTGCATCTAGGGATCACATCAAACGATTGATTCCATTGATTAAAGAAGTGTTAATTCTGGCTAAAACTGAGCAGCGACAGATTGATGCGATTGCCTTTACCGCAGGTCCTGGATTGATCGGTGCGTTAATGGTGGGTGCTGCAACTGCTCGGGCGATTGCCTTTGCCTGGGATATTCCGGCAATGGCGGTGCATCATATGGAAGGGCATTTGTTAGCGCCGATGTTAGAGGATAACCCTCCCGCTTTTCCCTTCGTCGCCCTGCTGGTTAGTGGCGGCCATACGCAGCTGATGGAAGTTAAAGCCATCGGTGAATACCAGTTGCTAGGTGAGTCACTAGATGATGCCGCTGGCGAGGCGTTCGATAAAGCCGCTAAAATGCTCGGTTTAGACTATCCGGGTGGGCCGTTAATCGCCAAGCTGGCACTGAGTGGTGATCGAACACGCTTTAGGTTTCCCAGGCCGATGGTCGACCGACCGGGAATGGACATGAGTTTTTCCGGTCTAAAAACCTTTACCTTGAATACGGTGAATAAATTTAAACAAGAGGGCACGTTAGACCAGCAGACCAAAGCAGATATAGCGGCCGCTTTTGAAGAGGCAGTGGTCGATACCTTGGCCATAAAATGTCGCAGAGCGCTGCAGCATACCCACTTCAAGCAATTGGTGATCGCCGGTGGTGTCAGTGCCAATAAAAGGTTGCGTGAAAAGTTGCAGGTAATGGTTGAAAAAGAACGGGTGACGTTGTTCTACGCTCGGCACGAATTTTGTACTGATAATGGTGCGATGATTGCCTATGCCGGAGCACAGCGGTTGGCCGCAGGGCAGAGCAGCGATTTGACTATTTTAGCCAAACCGCGCTGGCCGATGAGTGAGCTGCCTCCTCTGTCATAGAGGTGCTGCGGGTTGGTGAGCTTAGCTCAAGAGTTTTGCAAAGGTGCATTGGTATTGGCTAAGAATGCGTGTTTGATAGTTAATGGGAAGATTTTAGATGGATATTGTGTACATTCGCCAGTTAAGAATAGAAACCGTGATCGGTATTTTTGACTGGGAGAGACAGATAAAACAAACGGTGTGTTTGGATTTGGATATGGCTGTTGATATCACGGCCGCCGCCGCTGGGGAAGACATTGATAGCACGGTGAGTTACAAAGCGGTCAGTGATCGATTACTTGAATATATAAGTAAGAGTGAGTTTCTACTGCTGGAAACTATGGCTGAGGAAGTCGCTGGTTTAGTTCGTCGGGAGTTTTCTCTGAGTTGGGTGCGTTTACGCATCGGTAAACCAGCGGCCATCAGTGAAGCTGCTGATGTCGGTGTGCTGATCGAGCGTGGCGAGAGACCCGCTATCGCCAATTATGCTGGGTAAATTTTTACTTCGACAGTGGTTTGAGGCCTCAGCATAACGTCACGAGCGAAGGTAAGACAAGGCAAAAATCGGCGAAATAGCGGAGTTTACTGGTGTAAATGAGCATGTTGAGCCGGTTTTTAACGCCGTATTACCGAGCGTAGTAGTTATGTTGAAGTCTCAGTTTAACATTTAAGGGTTATGTATGGCGAAAGTTTATCTGTCCGTCTCCAGTAATTACCAAGCAGAAAGCCATATCCGTCGGGCATTAGCACTGTTGCGTGATTTATTTGGCAGTCTTCAGCTGTCAAATGTCTATCGTAATGCGCCCTTAAATCATCAGGGTGCTCACTACTTAAATTTGGTGCTGAGTTTTTCTGCTGACTGGTCTGTTGAGAGGCTTAAAAGCGAGTTGGTGATGATAGAAGATAAGCTGGACAGGACGCGTGGAACCGACAGTGCACAAGTGGTTAGTATCGACTTAGATGTATTGCGCTATGAGGGCAATGCATCGGCGGGACAGGTTAAGCTGATTACCTGTCCTACTATTCTATGCAGAAGCTTTATTTTATCACCACTGTCTGAGATAGCGGGGCGGGAAGTTGATGTCTCTAGCGGCTTGAGTTATGCGGCCCTGTGGAAAAAATTTGATAAAGCGGTGCACCCTTTAGAGCAAGTTACGATCAATTGGTAATTGATCGTAACTCCGATCAATAGCGCCGTTAGCTGTTTTCGCAGTGCAGAAGTTGTAATTTTTTAATCTCTAGGCCCAGTTGAGCGCCTTTGAATCCCTGTTTGATCAACGCCTGATGATCTATCTCTCGCAGCTGTTTAAGTAACTGGCTAAATTTGGCCAAATAATCCTGCTGTTTAAAAACCTCGCGGTAGTCTAATGCTTGAATAATTGCCAGTAGCGGAGCTACTTTGAGCGGACTGCGCAGTAAATCTGCACTCTGGATGAAGTTGAGTTTAGCACTGGGCGCTGCGCTAGCCCAAAGACTGAGCAATGGGTAACCTGTGGCAGTGTGCTTGATTAGGTAGTGGACGGTGTTTGGGCAGCGAAGTTGTCTGCACAGTGTCTGCACATTGGCGATTAAGTCGGCGCTAGCTTGGTCTTGCTGAGCGATAAAAAACAGCCAGGCAAGGCGCTGTCCCGCAGTAGGCAGCGATTGCAATCGAGGCTCAAGCTCTATATTTTTTTGGCTAGAGATGCTGGTTAAATTACTTAAAAGAGCTTTTAGCTCTGGAAATAATCTTTCCAGAGCGTGGCTTTCTGACAGTACTTGAAAAAAGACTAGGGGACTTTTTTCACCGAGCGCACGTTCTAGTTCCTGCCAGATGCGCTCTTTGGATAAATACTGCAGTTCACCGGATTCGCTGATGACCTGCATCAGTGCTAGCGTCTCATCGGCAACCTTAAAGCCTAAGTGGGCGTAACGTGCCGCAAAACGAGCTACCCGCAATACCCGCAGAGGGTCTTCGCTAAAGGCCGGTGAGACGTGGCGCAATATCTTGTCGGTTAAATCTTGCTGGCCGTTAAAGGGATCCGTTAACTGCCCCGCTGAATCTTCGGCAATGGCGTTTATGGTGAGGTCGCGTCGGGATAGATCTTGTTCGAGGGTGACGTTTTCGCTGGCATGAAAAGAAAAGCCTTTATAGCCTCGTCCATTTTTTCTCTCGGTGCGGGCCAGTGCGTATTCTTCTTTGCTAGTCGGGTGGAGGTAGACCGGAAAATCAGCACCTACAGGGGTGTATCCCAGCGCTAACATCTTTTCGGCATTAGCGCCTACCACGACCCAGTCTCTGTCTAATACTGGATAATTTAGCAATTTGTCGCGTACAGCGCCCCCGACTAAGTAAGTTTTCATACTGAGTTTTCTATGCTATCTGGGAACGCTATTTGCCAAGCTGCAAAGCCACCATCAACACTGTGAACGTTGTTAAACCCCTGGGCGCTGATGAATTGGGCTGCCCCCTGGCTGCTGATACCATGGTAGCAGAGCATTAGTATCACCTGATCTTTATCAACCGGTGCTAATAACTGCTGCAAATTGTCATTATTAAAGTTCTGTGCACCTTTGGGATGGGCTTGTTGATAACTATCAATGTCGCGGATATCGAATAAAATAGCGCCTTCTTGCTGCAACAGTTGAGCGTCGTAGCAGTTGGTACATTGAAAATCTGACATGTAAATCTCCGGGATGAATAGCAGTAGAAGCAGTGATTAAGCGAATTTGCGGTTATTTTTTTAAGCTGGCAGTACTGTATAGTTGCTGAGTTTCTATACAGATGGCGGTTAGTTTTTCGCCCCATACACAGCCAGTATCTAAGGCAATGATGTTTTTGTGTTGGGTCTGGCCCATTAGAGCGGCCCAATGCCCGAATAGTATTTGCGGGGTGGCGGGGCCGCGGGGTATGCTCTGGTCATAAAATTCAAACCAGGGGGTAAGTTCTGGCGGTTGCTTGCCAATTTCGCCCTTAAATTTCAGATCTAATTGCTGCCCTGAAAGACAAAAACGCATTCTGGTAAGCGTATTAGTAATACAGCGTAAACGATCATAGCCGGTTAACGATTCTCGCCATAGATTGGGGGTATTACCGTACATGTGTTCAAAAAATTGTACACAGTGATCTCCCTGCAGGCTTGCCTCGACTTCTTTGGCTCGGTCCAGTGTCTGATTGAGGGTCCAGGTTTTTGGAATGCCCGCATGGACCATTAAGACGTTCAGTTGTGGGTCGAAATGTACCAGTGGCTGTCCTTTTAGCCAGTGCATCAGTGCTTCGCAGTCACTGGCGGCGAGTATTGCTTGCAAGGTGTCAGATTTCTTTAGCTTGGCGCCACTGTAATAAACGGCGAGTAGATGTAAATCGTGATTACCCAATACTACCTTTGCTCTAGGCCCAAGATTTTTAATGAATCTCAGTGTCGCTAAAGAGTCAGGGCCGCGGTTAACCAAGTCTCCAACCAGCCAAAGTTGGTCGTTTTCATTAAAATTAACCAGTTGCAACAGTGCTTGTAATTCAGCAAAGCACCCTTGAATATCTCCTACCGCGTATGTGGCCATTGCTTCCTTGCTGAGATTGTCTTAGTGGAGAGTGTTGGGCTTTGCCAAGGTGAAAGCTGCTATTTCGGCTTTAAATGTCACACCTTCGGCAGTCACCATATTATAGTGGCCGAACATACTACCTACATCGGTTTCTAAAATAGCGCCAGAGCTATATTGGTAGCTGCTGTTAGCGTCGATGACCGGCTGTACACCAATGACGCCCTCGCCTTGTATCTCTTGCTGCTTGTGGTTGCCATCGGTTACTACCCAGCGTCTGGAGAGCAATTGAATAGCAAAGTCGGCTTTGTTTTTAATGGTGATTGAGTAGGTAAATACAAAGCGCTTCGCCTCAGCATCTGATTGTTCTGCCTCAAATTTTGATTCAACCACAATCTCAATATTTTTCCCTAAATTAAGCTGGGAGCTGTCGTCTGCCTGTTGTTGATGCATATTATACCGCCGGGTTAATGGTGTCAGAGGCTGAGTTTTTATAGACAAAGTCAGCGATGCTAATGAAGTCGGGTAGAGATAGCGTCTCAGGTCTACGGGTTGGATCAATGTCTAAGTTTTGCAATTGCTCGGCTTCTATCACCCCCTTTAGATTGTTGCGCAAGGTTTTGCGGCGCATGCCAAACGAGGTTTTAACAATTCTTTCCAAGGTGCTTAGACAGAGGGCTGTATGGGGTTTATTTTGGTAGGGCATCAGTCTGACAATCGCTGAGTCTACCTTTGGAATAGGGTAAAACGCCTCGGGGGGGACAATGAATAAAGGCTCAATTTCGCAGTAGTACTGGGCCATGATTCCCAAGCGTCCATAGAGTTTGTCGCCGGGTTTTGCCGCGAGCCTATCAACTACCTCTTTTTGCAACATGAAGTGCATATCTTGCACGCAGGTAGTGTGCTGTAACAAGTGAAAAATTAGCTGTGTCGAAATGTTGTAGGGGAGGTTGCCAATGATGCGCAGTGGTCTCTCATCTTGCTGCAGAGAACTGAAGTCAAATTTCATCGCGTCTGCTTCAAAAATTCTAAATTTGTCTTCATAGTTAAAGAATTTAGTTCTTAAGATTGGAATTAGATCTCGGTCGAGTTCTATCGCATCTAGTGCTCCCGCCTCATCTAAAATAACTTCAGTTAAAGCTCCTAAGCCAGGGCCAATCTCAACCATGTGGTCACTGGGTCTCGGGCTCACACCTCTAATGATTCGGCGTATGATACCTTGATCCTGCAAAAAATTTTGTCCGAAACGTTTGCGTGCTTTATGTCCGGAATTGTTACTGCTTTGACGACTCATGATTAATCTTGACCTTTCGTGTTTCTCTGGCGCTGGTGTGCCAGTTTTGATGCGTATTGAATGGCGATAGCCAAGCTGCCAGTGTCGGCAGTGCCTTGACCCGCTATATTAATGGCCGTGCCGTGATCGACCGACGTTCGGATGATGGGCAGTCCTAGTGTGATGTTGACGGCTTTGCCGAAGCCTGAATATTTTAACACAGGTAATCCCTGATCGTGATACATCGCCAAAACCGCATCACAATCGCGCAAATATTTATCAGTGAAAAGTGTGTCTGCTGGTAGCGGCCCGATTAAATCGATACCTTGTTTGGTAAACTCTTCTAAGACTGGATTTATGATGTCTATTTCTTCTCTACCCATGTGTCCATCTTCACCGGCGTGAGGGTTGAGGCCGCAAATTAAAATTTTTGGTTGTGGAATACCAAATACAGAGCGTAAATCAGTGAGTAAGATATTGAGTATATTACGCAGCTTTTGCCGGGTAATTGCCCTACTCACATCTTGTAGAGGTAAATGTGTGGTGACCAGTGCGACACGCAGCTCCTCTGTCGCTAACATCATGACCACTTCGCTGGCCTGGGTTTGCTGCTGTAAAAATTCGGTATGCCCGCTGAAGGGGATGCCTGCCTCGTTGATGATGCCCTTGTGCACTGGTGGTGTCACCATTGCCGCATAGTTGCCTTGCAGGCAGCCGTTACAGGCGTGCTGCAATGTGGCAATAACATATGAGGCGTTTCTTGTATCCAGCTGTCCGGGTTGGGCGGATCGATTTAGCTTAATCGGCTTAACATACAGCTGACCTGCTCGAGATGCCTGATTAACACTTTGATCGTAAAGAATAATGTCGAGTGGCAGGTTTAGAGTAGCGGCTGTAGATTTAAACAGCTCAGGATCGCCGATGGCAATTAATTGATCGGAGTAATGGTGCTGAGATATTTTGACAATCAGCTCAGGTCCTATGCCCGCAGGCTCACCACTGGTGATGGCAATTCGTTTAATCATGGCTGGCTCATCTGACGGCTGTTTGTGGACTGCGGATTATATACGATCTTAATAGAGTAGTGCTATAGGGAATAAACAAGCCAGTGCAAACACTGGCTGTCGAGTAGGGATCGGCTATTTATATTCTACGTAGGCATTGGCGCGTATTTCTCGTAACCAATTGTCTTTTTCCTCATTAAACTTGCGCTTTCCGATGATGTTTCTGGCTTGGTTTTCATGTACTTGGTCGTCAACGTTCTCGGATTTTCTTTCGAGTACCTCGAGAATGTGCCAGCCGAATCTGCTTTCAAATGGTAGGCTTATTTGACCTACTTGGGTGCGTTTCATCACTTGTTCAAATTCTGGGACCATCTGCCCGTTTTCAGTCCATCCCAAATCTCCACCTTGTGAGCTGCTGCCAGGATCGTTACTGTATTCTTCAGCAAGGGAGGCGAAGTTGTCCTTGTTTTTTAACAATTTTTGATAAAGCTGTGCGGATGTGCGTTTCGCTTGTGATTTTGAAATGACTTCACTGGGTGCGATTAAAATGTGTCTCACCTTGGTTTTTGCTACTTGCTGTGGTTCGACGTCATTTCTGGTGTCTCGCAACTGCAGAATATGAAACCCGGTGGGCGTTCTAGTCGGCTGACTAAATTGACCTATCTCGAGAGAGGAGATGGCGGCTATCATAGAGGTGGGCAACTCGGCGATTTTGCGCCAGCCCATATCACCCCCATTGAGGGCATGGGCAGCATTGGAGCTGCTGATGGCCATGTTTGAAAATGAAGCTCCAGAGACTAGTTTTTGGTGAATGCTCTGGGCCTTGAGCTTTGCCGTTTTGATGTTTTTAGGTGTGACAGGGCTTTGAATAGCAATTAGAATATCGCTAACCAGTACCTCTGTCTTACTTTTGCCAGTTTGAGAGCGCAAAAAGTACTGTACTTCTCTGTCCGAGATTTGAATTCGCTGACTGATATTGCTCTCTTGTAACTGGCGAATCAAAATATCGTCCCTGATCCTCTCTCGAGTGAGGATATAATCTTGTCCTTGGGCAATTAATACTTCGCGGAACTTGGCAAGACTCATGCCGTTGTTATTGGCAATTTGGGTAATGGTGCCGTTGAGCTGCCGATCGGTAACTTTAATGCCTTGATTAGCGGCCATTTTTAACATGATGGTCCTAGTAATCATCTGTTCCATAACTTGATTACGCAGTACTTGGCTGCCCGGGTGTTTGGCATTTTGCTGCTTTATTTGCTCGACAGCTCTGGAAATATTGGCGTTAAACTCAGACTCCAGGATGAGTTCGTCATTGACTATGGCAATGATCTTGTCCAGAGGTACTGCCTGTGTTGATTGCGTTGATAGAGTTAAGCTGGTTAATACCAGAGCAGCGCAGAGAAATTTTTTCATCGGATTAATTGTTAGCATTATAATATTCACGTTTGTCATAGCCTTTAATTTTATCTCTTAAATCTTGATTTGGACTTCTGCCAGCACCGCCTAATCCTTTTAGAACAAATTGAAAAGCAAAAGAAATATCGCGGGAATTATTTGAATCCAGTTCATTGCGTACGACCATACGCGTTAGCCAACAGCAACTTTGATATTCGAGTCCACCGGCGACATCGATGGTCTTGTTGCTCAGCCAATCATATTGTACGAGCCCCAGGCCTGACCAATTATTTGAGATAGGCCAGAGATAAGATAGCGTTGTCTGTTCGCGTATATCACGGGTGAATCTGTGTCTGAAGCCGATGACATGAGATGGATCTTCCTCGTATTTGAGGTCGAGGGTGAATTCTGAATTATCAAAAGTTTTAGCATCGAAAGTAGCGTCAATTAGTGCCCGTACTCGAGTATTGGGGCGCCAAATTATCGAGGTGGCTAAATCCGAGGTGTCGTCGTCAATCGGGGCCGCATTGGAATCTACCCGTACTTTTCTGTCGGCGAAGTAAAGGGCATGCCCCAAACTAGCAGTCACTAATTCGCGCCCTTGATCGGAAATAACTCTTGTGGTTAGGCCTAAAGAAATTTGCTTGGTATCGCCAAATCTATCATCACCACTAAATCTGTTGTCTCTAAACAGCGAGTTGTAGTTAAAGGTAAGTTCAGAGGTATCAAAATCCGGAAGCTCCGATTGATCTGAATAAGGTACATACAGACCGTACAATCTAGGCTCTAAAGTTTGTGTATAACCCTTCTCTTGAAAGGAAAAATCACGATCAAAATATAAACCAGAATCAATTTCCAAAATTGGTACGGTTACAGACTGATTAGAACCCACACCATCTAATTGGTCATTGAGGTTGTAGCTGGCATGCCAAAGCTTGACGGAAGGTTGTATGTAGCCCCATGCCTTACGATATGATGCATTGATACTGGGTTGAATGATTAAACGGTCCCCGTTGACTTTTTCGGCATCGCTTAAGCCCGTTTGATCTCGATCGAAGCGGGTGAATACCGTGCGGTACTTGATATTGATATTGTCCCAGGGCTCGGGTGTTATCCCTGAAAATCTTATTTCAGGAAGACGTTGATAGGGTGTAGTAGTATCGCTATCAATAGTCTGATATTTCTGCAGTAACAGGGAGCTGTTCCAGTTGTCGCCGGCATAACTGATTTTGGCGGTTTGATTTAAGTGGTTATTGTCACCTTCATCGACATCTAAATTGGATCCAAAATCATCAAAGTAGTCATCGTCACTTATTTTGGTATAGTCGATAACCGTCTTAAAATTACTGTAGTTGCCCTTGTGGTTAAGACCGATTACCCATCTTTTTCGAGCATCTTGATCGTCGATAACATTTAAGCCCGTACTTATTTTATTGACACTGTTTGTATCTAGATACCGCAACTCATTCTCCAGCAAAATACCGTTGTCTGAGTTGACAGTGGTCGTCAAAGTGTCGTCCATATTGGTGGCGATATTAAAATAGTATGGGATGGCGACTTCATTACCATCGTTAGCGAACTTGAAAGAGGGGTAGAGAAAACCACTGTGTCGCCGATCGTCGAGAGGAAAGTACAAAAAAGGCAAATATAGAACAGTCTGGCCCATAAGGACTAGCTTGGCATCATCTGCTTTACCGAAACCTGTGGCTAGGTCTAAATTAATATTGCTAGCCGATATCTTCCAGTCTTCTACGTTAGGTGGGCAAAAAGTTAAGCTGCCATTTTGGATGTCGATGATATCTGTTGTTTGACTGATAATCGCCTCTGCCTCACCCCTTAACCCTATGTCGTGAACGACATATTGAGCATTGTACAAACTGGTTTGATCATTATTTATATTGCCTTTTGCGTTGTCAGCAACAATAAGTAAGCCAGTTTGGCGATAGGTGACTCCACCTTCTAAATCCATGGCACCCGTTTCTTGATTGAGCTTTACCACCGGGCTATTTAAACTTTTAGTTCCCTGGCGTATATCTACATTGCCAGTTAAAACTGAGTTTTGCCCTAACGCAGTGGAAGATTGATCAGCAGTGATGAATACAGTGCTTAAATCTAATGGCTCTGCTTCACCTTCTGTAAACGCACCTATGGTCGGTGATATATAACGGCCCTGGCACACCCCGTAGTGATTTTCATCCTGAGTGTATGTGTACCAGTCTAAGTCTTTGGGGTCAGGTGCTGGTTTATCTTTTAATGTTATTGCTCTATTGCTCGGTGCTGTTTTTTTAGCCGCTGTTTGATTGATAATCTCATCTTGAGGGACAGTAGCTGTGCTTGCTTTGCTTACAGCCACCTCCGGACGAGGGTTACTTATAGAAGGTATAGGTGTCGCTATTAACTCAGCAGGAGGCTGAACTAGCTGCGCGTTTGCGACAGTGTTAGATGAGTTTAGTTGAGGCTCTACCTGACTAGTAGCTGTCGTTACCTGCTCTTTGGGAGGCTCAACTAACGGTGCCTTTGCGACAGTATTAGATGGGTTTGGTTGAGGCTCTACACTCTTAGTAGGTGTCGTTATCAACTCTGTGGGAGGCTCAACTAACTGCGTGTTTGTGACAGTATTAGATAAGGTTAGAGGAGGCTCTATACCACTAGCCGTTATCGCTTCTAGCGGATCGGTCTCTGGGGTGTTTGAGGTTGCCGAACAATCCCATTGGCCGGCAACTTGTAAGCAGTCCCATGATGAACCCGCAGCAGTGAACGTCTGAGTGCTTGCCAAAATGGCAGTAATAATTGCTAGGCTAAGTTTTTGTGAGCGGTGGAGATTAAATTGCATCTATATTGATCCGGCCTGTGTAAAATAATTATTTTTAGTCGAAAAATTGAATATTGTCTAATCTGCTGAAATAATAGTGCTTATTAACTGATATTGATAAAATGAACGCATCATTTTAATACCGATAAAAAGTTGTAAAGCTAATCACTGCTTCTTTATAGATGATTAAGAAAGACGGATAATAGAACATATAACCGATGAATTACAGTATTTGTGGAAATAATAGAAGATGGCGTGTTTTTTAAAATTAAATAACTGGGTTGAATCGCTGATAAATGAGAGGAAATTGTCATTAGGGCATAGCTGGGAAATTCTGCCAATGCAAGGGGATGCTAGCTGCCGGCAATATTTTAGGTTGGAAAGCACAGGTTTCTGTTCAATTATCGTGGTCAGTCCCCAGGAGCGTATCGATAACAATATTTTTATATCAATTGCCAAGTCATGGAAGCGGCAGGGGATTAATGTTCCTGAAGTATTTCATGTTGATGAAAAAAATGGCTACATGATGTTAGAGGATTTTGGCTCAGTCCACTTATACGATTGCTCCAAACCCAGTATTAATATGGAGCGTTATCGTCAGGCAATTAGACAATTACACAAAATTCAAGCAGCCTCAACACAGGGATTGGTGGTTTTTGATCAGCGCTTTTTGCAGCGCGAATTACAAATTTTTGACACTTGGATGGTGCAACATCAATTGGCGCTGGTAAAACCATCGTTACTCGATAACGTCTATGCACTGCTTATTCAAAATTCATTAGAGCAGCCTCAAGTCACTATGCATAGGGACTTTCACTCGCGTAATTTGCTGATTAGTGATCAGGGCCTTGGAGTGATTGATTTTCAGGATGCCGTGTGCGGACCTTTGGCATACGATCTAGTTTCCCTGCTTAAAGACTGTTATTTACGGTTAAGTGATGAGCAAATTAATCTATTAATCAATGAGTATCTGCGGGTATTAAACCACTCAGAGCTTTTGCAGCAGCCGATTGCAAAAAGTGATTTTGTACGCTGGTTTGATTTGATCGGGCTACAGCGTCACTTAAAAGTGTTAGGTTTATTCATCCGATTGGCGATGGATGAGGGGAAGAAATCTTACCTCGCTGATATTCCACGGGTTTTAAATTATGTGTTAAAGGTATCAAAAAAATACCCCGAGCTTAGAGAGTTTGATCGATGGCTTACCCAAACAATGATGCCAGTGGTGCACAAGCAGTCATGGTACCAGCGATGAAAGCGATGGTTTTGGCAGCGGGACGGGGTAGTCGAATGCAAGCCCTGACGGTAGCAACCCCTAAACCTTTGATCAAAGTGTTAGATAAACCTTTAATTGAATACCATCTAGATAATTTAGAAACAGCTGGGTTTAGCAGTGTGGTGGTCAATGTCTCTTGGCTATCAGCGCAACTAGAGGAATATTTTAGGGATCAGTATCGGGGCTCATTGGAAGTGAGTCTGTATTGTGAGCGACATGCGCTGGAAACAGGAGGTGGAGTCTATTCGGCCCTAGAGGAACTCAGTGAGGGAGGTCAGCCTTTTTTAGTGATTAATGCTGATATTATGTGCGATTTTGATTTTACTAAGGTTTCGTCTTCTATCAGTGGATTAGCGCATCTGTACATGGTAGAAAACCCTGTGCATAATCCCACTGGTGATTTTTATCTGGATGCGTCGGGGTTGCTAATCGATTCTGAGCAAAGTAAGGCGGAGTCTAAAGTGACTTTCTCTGGCATTAGTATACTGACACCGCAATTATTTGCAGGCTGTGAGAAAACTAAATTTAGCTTGGGCTCTTTATTTAGGAAGTATATGGGGCAAGGTTTGATTAGCGGCGAGCGGCTCCCTGATAAGTGGATTGACGTAGGCACTATTGAGCGGTTAGCCTTGGCCAAACAGTGGCGGTTGGCACTGCAAAAACAGTCTAATAAAATAAATGATTGATAGATAATTGTAATAATGGTGACACGGCAAATGATGCAGAATATTATGCGATTTAGAACCGGTTTGATAGTTGGCGGCGGGATTGGCTTTTGGACGGGTGGATTTTTCGGACTCTTATTTGGAGCGGCAGTTGGATGGTATATCAACCGCTGGCTGATCAATCTTGTATTGGGGGAGAAGTCGCCGCAGGCGCTGTTTTTTAAAGCGACTTTTGCGGTGATGGGTAAAGTTGCCAAGGCAGATGGCAGAGTAACAGAGCATGAAATTCAGTTTGCCAGAGACGTCATGCTTAGGATGCGCTTAGACGATGCAAAAAAACGTCAGGCGATGGTGTATTTCGCTGAGGGTAAGGCGGCAGATTTTGATTTGGCTGCTGTGCTGCGGCCTCTGAGTTTGTTGATCCAAAGACGCAGCGCCGTTAAAATAATGTTTTTAGAAATTCAATTGCAAGCGGCGATGGCAGATGGAGAAATTTCGCCTAACGAGTTGAAAGTAATCCAGCAAGTCTGCACTTTTTTGAAAATGTCTCAAGAGGATATGAACCAGCTTCTCTCCAGAATGCAGGCGCAGCAGTCTTTCCAAGGGCAGCAGACGTCTGAGGAGAGTCTTGAAGATGCCTATCAAGTATTAGGTGTGAGTGCGACAGTGGATGATCCTGCACTGAAAAAGGCTTATCGCCGGCTGATGAGCCAGCATCACCCAGATAAGCTGGTAGCAAAGGGGCTTCCGCCTGAAATGATGTTGCTGGCCAAAGAGAAAACCCAGGAGATACAAGCGGCCTACGATATTGTCAAAACAGCGCGTAAACAATAGCGGGTTAAACGGGCCGCAAAACAGTCGCGTTTTTACTTTGGCTGGTCAAGAAGAGAGTGTCACTAGTTGTTATTGCCACCGGGCATCTGGTTGACTTTCTCTTCGACGACGGCTTCTTCAGCCATTTCTTGCTGCTCGTCTAACGATTTTTCAAGATCATTTTTGATTAAACCGCGGATTTTTCTGAATAGCCATTGATTACCACCGGCAGTCCAGGCGCTCGCTGGTGCTTTAATTTGTTGATAGCTTTCTATTTCAGATAAATTTGCGGCCCGTTTGCGTCTGTGGGCTGGGTCATTGGGATTAGTGGGCGATGCATTGATTGGTGTGTATATGTCGAAGGTATTTACTTTCACGTTTTTAATTAGCGCGGTTAGCTTCGCTACACTAGGATCAGTAGCTTGCTGAGGATTGATTAATAATAATCGGGAGTTCTGCAATGCTTCGTCAGTGATTGTCTGTGCGAACGCTGCGGCCCAAGTAGCACCTTGACCTATCCCAATAATAATAATTGGCTCAGTGGTTTGTTTTAAAAGTTCTACTGTCGCAGTGGCTCTCGCTAAGGTGATCTCAGCCATTGACTTAAGTTTTTCAACTGGGTCATCTTCTTTATTCGTGGTATCAGCTGCCTCATTTTGTTTCTCAGTCGCCTCGAGAGCAGCATCGTCATCTGTTTTAGTCGCAATATCCGTATCCGTATCAGTAGCAGCGTCACTATTCTCTTGCTGCTGGTCGGCACCCGTCACGTCTTCAGCTGTGTATACCGATCGCTTGGGAATGGCGGGGGTAATTATCTCCGGAAGAGTAAGGACCGCGGTTTGCCATTTGTAGCGAGTTAATCCGACCCGCAGAGGATTGAGGTTAATAGGCCAGTCAGAGTGGTTGCGCTGGTCGGGAAAAAATAGAATACTGCCAATCGGCTCTTTTTCATCGGCACCTAGAAAGTAGATTGAAAATTCTTGTTCTAGGGCTTGCAGCGCAATAACCTCAGTGACACTGCCCTCTAAAAAACCAGCTATATCACGCTGCCTGTCACTGTATGGATCAGGTATGACCCTTGGGAAAACTGCCTGTTGCTCGCTTTCAGCGGCTGTATCAGCGGTCTTAGTGGTTTTATGCTCTTCTGCATGTAGCTGGTTCGATAGGCCGATGAGACTATATAGACTGAATAATAATAGGTTTTTCATAAAGAAATCTTTTTCACACAAAATTTAAAAGTCTAAGGATATTAATACGCCTGTCATTTAGATACAATATAGCGCAAAAAACTAGCGAAAAAAAAGCAATGTGAAATAAGGTGTATTGATGAAAAGTTATAAGATAGCCCCCTCTATTTTGGCCGCTGATTTTGCTCGATTAGGTGAGGAAGTTGAACATGTACTCGCCTGCGGAGCTGATATTGTTCACTTTGATGTCATGGACAATCACTATGTGCCCAACCTTACCATAGGGCCTATGGTCTGCAGCGCATTGAGAAAGTTTGGTATTACGGCGCCCATCGATGTGCACTTAATGGTTAAACCTGTAGATTCCATGATTGAGCAGTTTATTGAAGCGGGTGCCAGTTATATAACTTTTCATCCAGAAGCGTCAGAGCATATCGATAGATCACTGCAGATAATTAAAGACGGGGGGTGCAAAGCTGGGCTGGTGTTTAACCCGGCTACCCCGCTTCATTATTTAGATCATGTGTTAGATAAACTAGATATGATTTTACTGATGTCGGTTAATCCAGGATTTGGTGGGCAACAGTTTATTCCCTCTACCTTGACTAAATTGACCCAAGTTCGCCAGCTGATTGATGCAGCTGGGCTCGATATACGTCTTGAAGTAGATGGTGGAGTGACCTTGGAGAATATTGCTCAAATAGCCGCCGCAGGGGCAGATACTTTTGTTGCTGGATCCGCTATATTTAAGACGGATGACTATGCGCAGACAATTGCCAAGATGCGTGAGAAACTTGCCAGCGTTTAGAAGGTCTACTGGTGGTCCAGAGAATACCACACAGAGCCCTTCGCATAACGTCACGAGTGAATGGTAAGACAACGAAATAACCAGTGAAATAGCGGAGTCAGGGTCTCATGTTTAAGAGGGTTACTGGTGTAAATGAGCATATTGAGCCGGTTTTTAACCCCGTATTACCGAGCGTAGCGGTTATACTGAGGTCTCGCTGAATTATTAATAGGAATAGTTTGTAAATAGATGTTGAGTCGAATCAAAAAGCACGCTGGGGAAATATCTAAGCTGTATCTTTGGCTGCCAGAGTTGCACCGTAAGATCGTACTGGGACTGACCCTGTTTTGTCTGTTGTTGCTAGTGCTGCCGACGGCTAGCTCGTCTAATTTTCAGGTGTTAAACATGCCTAAGCTTGACGATCCTCAATATCAGTCAATAGCTGAAACCGTGCATGAAACGATTAATCTACCTGATTATGAATGGATAGTGGCCAATGGAGATACATTAGGTGAGCTATTCTCCCTGTTTAATTTGTCCTCGACGATGAGTAAAATACTGGAGGCGGATAAAAACGTACTTACTTTGGATGTGATCAACAAGGGCGATAAATATTTGTTTTGGTTGAGCGAAATCGACGATTTCAGCAGCGAGCAAGTCGTCTTGATCAAAATGGAGCAAGTGTTAGGTATTGAGCACCAAGTTGCTTTTGTGCGTAAGGGTGAGGGGTTTGAATATAAGGAAACCTTGTTAGAAGGCGAGTGGCGACAACAGCGCATCATCGGTGAAATTAAGAAGAATAGTAGCTTTTATAAATCAGCCGTCGCTTTAGGTCTACCCGCTACTGATGTTGCGGTGATAGGACGATTATTAAAGTCGAAAATAAATTTTTCTCGAAGTACTGCGGCTGGAGATAAATTCCAAATTGTTTTGTCCAGTCAATTTATCGGAGAGCAGCCCACTGGCAATACCAAAATCGAGGGTGTTCGATTTTTTAATCGAAGTAACGTGTATTCAGCGTTTTCTTATAAAGGTAATTTCTTCGACAGCAAAGGTGAAGGTCTAGAGCGAGCTTTTACTCGCTATCCGGTGAAGGGGAAATTTCGAATATCCTCCAGTTTTAATCCACGTAGAAGACACCCAATTACCAAGCTGATTCGCCCCCATAACGGCACTGATTTTGCAGTACCCACGGGAACGCCTATTTACGCCCCCGGTGATGGTCGAGTCAAGCGCGTGGTGCGTCATAAATACGCGGGCCTCTATATTGAAATTGAACACAGTTATAAATATCGCAGTAGGTTTTTACATTTGAGTAAGTCGCTAGTGCGTAAAGGACAGCGTATTAAACGTGGACAAAAGATTGCGCTCAGTGGTAATTCGGGTGCATCGACAGGTGCGCATTTACACTATGAATTCCATGTGAATAAAAAAGCTATTAATGCGATGGGTAGTAAAGTGCCTATCGCCATTGGTGTCGATCGTAAATCAATGCTAGCTTATAAGAGAAGAGTGTCAGATTTAATAGAGCTGATGGAAAGCAAAGATATCAGCAGTATCAAAAATACAGCATCACACAGCGGTTAGTCACAGGGAAAGGGATCTATTTTGGAATTATTACAGCGTCTTTGGTTGGGTTTTTGGGATAAATTGGTCGCAGTTCTACAGTTCAGTACCATACTAAAATCACTGCTTGCGGGGCTGTTGTTATACCTGCTAGTCAGTACCGGATTCGCACTCTACTGGAGTGTGGCTCCGCAGTACTCTAAACAGCTTACTCCAGTCACTACTTCTGAAAAGATGGTCACGGGTGTGGCGACCAATGGCGCGCTGATCCATATTACAGAAGCACTGCTGTATAAACCCGGTGGTTATTTGAGTAATGATAAGACTTTGCCAGGGGTCTGGATGGATAATATACCCCGATGGGAGTTTGGCGTATTAGTGCAAGTGAGAGATATGGCCAGATCCATGCGCAAGGACTTTAGCCGCTCGCAGTCACAATCCACCGAAGATCAAGACCTGATTAAAGCTGAACCTCTATTACACTTTAATAACGATAGTTGGATATTTCCGGCCACTGAAGGCGAATATAAAAAAGCCATCGGCTATTTAAAAAATTATCAAGACCGCTTGAGTGATCCGGCTATTCAGAATGCGCAATTCTATGCCAGAGCCGATAACCTCAATAGATGGCTGGCTGAAGTAAGCACTCGGTTAGGGAGTTTGTCTCAACGATTAAGTGCCAGTGTCGGGCAGCGTCGTCTCAATACCGATTTGGCGGGTGACGCTCAGGCAGCGCAATCGACAGCCGTTAACCAGCTTATCGATGTTAAAACGCCCTGGTCTAAGATAGATGATGTGTTCTATGAGGCGAGAGGTACCGCCTGGGCATTAATTCATTTACTAAAAGCTGTGGACCAAGATTTCTCGGCAGTATTGGAGAAAAAGAATGCACGAATTAGTTTGTTGCAAATTATTAGAGAGCTAGAATCGACGCAAGGTTTTGTGTGGAGTCCGCTCATCTTAAATGGTGCAGAATTTGGCTTGTGGGCAAACCACTCCCTGGTGATGTCGTCCTACATTACCCGAGCGAATGCCGCAATAATTGATTTAAGAGAACTGTTAACCAAAGGTTAATCACTCTGTAGATTTAACATTAATGAAAGATAGCTTGGGAAAATCCCGGCCAACGTGAGAGAGACAAAATGAGCGTATATGAGATAAAACACCCATTGATCCAACACAAAATAGGGTTAATGCGTTCTGCAACTATCAGCACCAGAGATTTTCGGCAGCTAGCGGGGGAGGTAGGTTGCCTGCTTACCTATGAGGCGACCAAGGATCTAGAGTTAGAAGAATATCAGTTAGAAGGTTGGTGTGGTGAAATAACTGCCCAGCGTATTAAAGGTAAGAAAATCACCGCCGTACCCATATTAAGAGCGGGTTTGGGTATGCTAGACGGCGTGCTAGAACTGGTGCCCAGTGCCAAAATTTCAGTAGTGGGTTTGTATCGGGATGAAGAGACGCTAGAGCCGGTTCCCTATTTTGAAAAGCTGGCACATGATATTGATGAGCGCATCGCGTTAATTGTCGATCCAATGCTGGCGACAGGAGGCTCTATGATAGCGACTATCGATATGCTGAAAAAGGCCGGATGTCAAAGTATTAGAGCCCTAGTACTGGTTGCTGCCCCCGAGGGAGTAGCGAAAGTTCAAGCGGCCCATCCCGATGTGGATTTATTCACCGGGGCTATCGACAGCCATTTGAATGAGCAGGGCTATATTATTCCAGGGTTGGGGGATGCCGGCGATAAAATATTCGGCACCAAATAGCTACCAGTGCTATCCAGACTGTCAGCGGTCGATGTTCTGGGTAGTTGAGATGGCTATGTCTATTCGATATAACTTTTTATAAAAGATTAGCACTTTGGAATTAATGAAAAAAGCAAAACCAGGTCGACCCGCAACCACCAGTAAGCATACCGGGCAGGTGCAGTCTTTATCGCGGGGGCTGCTATTGCTGGAAAAAATAGCTGAACAACAATCGGGCGTATTGTTGACAGATTTGGCCGAGCAGGTGGGTCTGCCTGCTTCCACAGCACACCGCTTGTTAAATACCCTGGAAATGCAGGGTTTTGTGCGCCGAGAGCAAGATCGTGAGTTGTGGTTTATTGGCACCACTGGTTTTAAAATAGGTAACGCTTTTTTGGCTGGCCGCGATTTCGTGCGCCAGGCCAAGCCATTTATGCAAAGCTTAGTGGAGCAAGTGGGTGAGACGTCAAATCTGTCTATTTTGCAAGGCGAAACAGCGGTCATTATTGCTCAGCAGCAGTGCAGTGAAATGATGCGCATGATGGTTCCCTTGGGCAGTAGCTCTCCGCTACATGCCTCTGGAGTGGGTAAAGCTATTTTATCAGGTTTACCCACACAGGAGCGAAAAGCACAGATAGATAAGTTGACGCTGACCAGAATTACGCCGTGGACAATCACTTCAAAACAGCAATTAAACACTGAGTTGGCAGCGTCTGCCACCCAAGGTTGGGTGTTTGACGATCAAGAGCACGCTGTGGGTTTGCGCTGTGTTGCTGCCTGTCTTTTTGATGAGACCGGTTATCCGCTGGCCGCTATCTCAGTATCTGGACCTCTGGCGAGAATAGATGATCTGAGGGCGAAGTGGCTGGGCGAACAAGTTAAGAAAACCGCTATGTTGATTACCGAATTTATCGGTGGTCGCTGGGGGAGTTGAATTTTCTTTAGGCAAAAAAAATCCGGCAATCAAAATAATTGCCGGTTCGCTTAAAATAGAAAGTAGTGAGCAGTTACTAGGCCAGTAACCTTCAGTAAATACTCATGATTTCTTAGGTAAGTGAAATACAGGATTTGTTAGGTAACTCTATTGAGTCGCTGAGCTCCCTAGCTGTATCAGCTTATAACTGACACTGCGCTAAGCTCTGTTTGGCGATCTGGGTGATTGCCGTCCAATCTTGTTTATCGATTAATCCCTTGGGTGAAAGCCAAGAGCCTCCTACACACATCACATTGTTCAAGCTGAGAAAGGTGTTGGCGTTCTCCAGTGTAATGCCACCGGTAGGGCAGAATTTAACTTGTCCGAAAGGGCCGTTAAGTGCCTTTAACATCGCGATGGAGCCCGCCGCTTCTGCGGGGAAAAACTTAGACCTGGCATATCCCATCTCAATAATCTGCATCAGTTCAGAAGCGCTGCTAATACCCGGTAGAAAGGGCACTTTATTGTCTTGTCCCTTTTCTAATAAGCGCTGAGAAACACCTGGGCTTATAACCAAAGTGGCACCTGCATC